>JBJTBE010000091.1:0-7893 GCA_046091165.1 Solirubrobacterales bacterium
GGTACGTGGCCTCGTTCGACCCCGAGCGCGACGACGTTCGCCACTTCCGCCTGGACCGCATCCGCCACGCCTCGGTGAGCCGCAAGCAGTTCAAGCCCCGCCCGGAGATCGACCCGGCCGCCGACGTGGAGGGCTGGCCGCGGACCGGTGAGGTGCCCTCCGCGAGCACGGCGCGGATCTGGATCTCGCCCGAGCGCGCCCGCTGGGCCCGCGAGGAGGGCGGCGTGGCCGAGGAGCTCGCCGGTGCGGGGCCCGCCCTCGACGTCGGCGGCCGGGTCGATCTCCGGACGGGGCTTGAACTGCCTGCGGCTCACCGAGGCGTGGCGGATGCGGTCCAGGCGGAAGTGGCGCACGTCCTCGCGCTCGGGGTCGAAGGTGGCCACGTACCAGCCCTCACGGCCGTTGACCAGCGCGTAGGGCTCGACGACCCGCTCGGTGAACTCGTCCTCGTGGGGCTTGTAGTAGTCGAGCTTGAGCATCCGCCCGGAGGCGATCGCCTTGGAGGCCACGCGGGCGATCTTCGAGTCGTCGGCGCCTCCGTCGGCCACCTGCAGGCCCTGCTCGAGCGGGTCGGCGCCGAGGGCCTCGACGATCTTCCCGCGGGCGCTGGTGAGCGTGCCCTCGGGCATGTGGTCGCCGATCAGGTCGATGGCGGCGATCAGCGCCTTGGCCTCCACCGGCAGCAGGCGGGCGGGACGGTCGAAGTTGTCGGCGTAGGGCTCGGGGTCGACCTCGATCGTGCCGTCGTCGAGGATCTCGGCGTAGAGGACGTAGGAGCCGCCGCCGAAGTTGACGACGTTGAGCACCTGGATGTCTTCCTCGAGCTCGGGGAGGGTGATCGGCACGCGGTCGCAGACCTCCGCCACCGGGATGCGCTCGCCGGCGCGGCCGGCGGTGATCAGGATCGAGGCGAGGGTCACCAGGCGGGCGAAGCGCTCGGGGCGGATGGCCGCCTCCTTGCGGCCGCGCTCCTCCTGCTCCTCTTCCTCCTCCTCGGTCGTGGCGCTGGGCAGCGCCTCGGCGAGGCTGGGCTTGCCGTCGTGGCGCTCGACGATCAGCGCGATCCGCTCCCTGGTCTCGTCGACGAGCTCCGGCGGCCCGGCGATCCGGGCGTGCTCACCGAGGCTGAAGACGAAGGAGATCAGCTGGCGCGAGGAGGAGTAGGGCGTGGTGAAGACCACGTCGCCGTCGCCCTTCTCGATCTCGCCGAAGCGTCCGAAGTTGCGCTCGACCTGCCAGGCGATCCGCTCGGAGACCAGGATCTCGGCGACGCCCTGCTCCTCGCCGAACTGCCAGTCGGCGCGGCTGGCGTACTCGCGCGGGTCGAAGTCCTCGGGGCGCTTGAAGTCGTGCTCGGCCTTGGTGGCGTAGGCGACCTTGCCCTGGATCCGCGAGAGCCTAAAGACGCGGATCGCCTCCCGCTCGTGCGAGTAGCCCAGCAGGTAGAACTGGCCGCCGCGGAAGAGCAGGTGGTACGGGTCGACCTTCCGCGAGCCGATCTCGTCGCGCTCCATCGTGAAGTAGTCGAAGGTGACCGTCTTCTGGCGGAAGATCGCCGTCTCGATCTTGGCCAGGCGCTGTGAGAGCTCGTGGCCGCCGGCCGAGGCGGTGATGCCCAGGGCCAGCGAGTTCTGCTCGGGGCCTTCGAGCGGGCTGGGGCGTCCCCAGGTGATCTGCTGCCGCGCCAGGCGCAGAGGCTCGGCGTAGGCGAACTCGCCGTCCAGGAGGCTGAGGGCGACCTGCAGGGCGGCGAGCTCGTCGTCGGTGAACTCGATCGCCGGCAGGTGGAAGTTCTCCGGCCGCAGCGAGTAGTTCTCCTGCTCGGCGGCGCCGTCGGCGGGCCGGTCGACGGTCAGCTGGATGCCGAGCGAGTCGAGCTCGGCGCGGTCGGCGTAGAAGCGGCGGGCGAAGGCGTCCTCGTTCATCCCGCTGTAGCCCTCCACGTCGCGCCGGATCTCCAGGGCGGTGACCGGCCGGCGCTCGGCCATCAGGTAGGAGATGAGGGAGAGCTGGCGGATCAGCTTTTCGGTGTCCTTCGCCATTGGCCGGTCACCATATTCGCAGCCCGGCCACGGCCGGAGCCGGGGTCGGGGTCCGGTTTCGGACTTTGCGGGTTTTCAGGCCGCGGCGCGGCGCGGCTCGTCGCCGCCCGGAGGCCCAAACCAGGCCCCGCCGCCCAGGGCGCGGTCGAAGCCCGACCAGCTCGCCCCGGGGGCGAGCTCACGCTCGAGGCGGTCGAAGCTGCCGAGTCGCCCGCCGAGGTTGTCGATCATGTGAACCAGCGTCGCCTCGCGGGTCTGGGGCACCACCGGGCTGCCGTGTTCGAGCGAGCCGTGGTGGCTGAGGATGATGTGGGAGATCGCCTGGGCCAGGTCCGGCGGGAAGCCGTCGATGCCCTCCATCGCCTGGCGGACGATCGCGTAGCCCAGGGGGATCTCGCCCTGGAGGCGGCCGGCGTCGGAGAGGTCGATCACGCCGCCGGACTCCTCGTAGGCCTCGGTCTTGCCGATGTCGTGGAGGATCGCCCCGGTCACCGCGATGTCGCGGTCGATCCCCGGGAAGGTGGAGCTGGCGGCGCTGACCGCCTCGGCGACGGTGAGCGAATGCTCGAGCAGCCCGCCGGGGTAGGCCTGGTGGATGAACTTGGCCGCCGGCGCCTGGCGGAAGCGCTCCCAGCGGCTGCCCTGCGGGCCGATCAGGCTGTCGAGCAGCTGCTGGAGGCTCGGGTCCTGGACGGTGGCCAGCAGCGAGCGCAGGTCGGCCTCCATCGCCTCGACGTCCCGGGGCGGCCCGACGCTGAGCTCGCCCTCGTCGTAGCTGCCCTCGTCGGCCTCGCGGACCCCGTAGAGCCTGAGCTGCGGGCCGTAGCGCTCGTGGACCTCGTACTTCGCGCGAACGTGGACCGGCGCACCGGGGCGGCAGAGCTCGGAGTGGGCCTCGACGTCGTCCCAGACCATCGCCGCCAGCGCGCCGCTGCGGTCCCCGAGGCTGAGCTTCAGGAACGGCTCGCCGTTGCCCTTCTCGCGGCGCTCGGCCGACTTGACCAGGAGGACCTGGTCCAGCTCGTCGCCTTCGCCGAACTCGCTGAGCAGCACCGGCGAAAAGTTAGGGACGGTCGCGGACGGCTGACGGGCCCGGTTCATGCCGGTAGGGTTGGCCGCCGTGGGAGGCAACTGACAAGCGCAGATGGACCGCACGGCGATTATCACGGGAGGAACCGGGGGCCTGGGCGCCACGGTTACCGGCCGTTTCCTGGACGACGGCTGGCGGGTGGTGGTGCCGTGGGTCTCCGAGTCCGAGCTCGAGCGGGTCGGCGAGCGCGACGGCCTCGAGCTGATCCAGGCCGACCTCTTCGACGAGGCCTCGGTAAAGGAGGTGGCCGCGCTGGCCGGGGCCGACACCCGCGCGGTGGTGAACCTCGTCGGCGGCTTCCACGCCGGCGAGCGGATCCACGAGACGCCGCTTGATGCGCTCGAGAAGCAGCTCCGCCTCAACCTCTTCACCGGCTGGCTGGTCACCTCGGCGGCGCTGCCGGCAATGCTCGCCGCCAGGGAGGGGGCGATCGTCTGCGTCGCCGCGCGCGCCGCGCTGCAGCCGTTCAGCGGCGGCGCCCCGTACACGATCGCCAAGCAGGCGGTTCTGGGCTTCGTCGACGCGCTCGACGCCGACTACGCGGCCGACGGAATCCGCGCCAACGCGATCCTGCCCTCGGTGATCGATACGCCGGGCAACCGCGCCGCCCAGCCCGACGCCGACCCCTCGAACTGGGTCACCCCCGACCAGCTCGCCTCCACGATCTCCTTCCTCTGTTCTCCCGGGGCCGCCGCCACCAGCGGTGCCCACGTCCCTGTATACGGAAAGGCCTGAGATGCCCCTGTTTCGACGCAACAACCCCCAGGACGCCCAGCAGCCGTTCGTGGCCCGTACCGACGCCTCCAGCCTGCGCGGCGGAGTTGACCTCGGCGGCACCAAGATCCAGGCGCTGATCGTCGACGGCGACAACAAGGTCGTCGGCCGCGCCCGCGCCGCCACCCCGCACGAGGGCGGGCCGCCGGCTGTGATCGAGGCGATCTCGTCGACGGTCGCCGAGGCGCTCGCCGACGGCGGGGTCGACAGCACGCAGCTGAGCGGCATCGGTATCGGCTCGCCCGGCAGCGTCGATCACGCGACCGGCACCGTGGCCAACGCCAGCAACCTGCCCGACTGGATGGACCCCTATCCGATGGGCCCGGAGATCTCCGCGCGCTTCGGCGGCCTGCCGGTGGTGCTCGGCAACGACGTCGACGTGGCGGTCAACGCCGAGTTCCAGCTCGGCGCCGGGCGTCCCTACCCGTCGCTGCTCGGGGTCTGGTGGGGGACCGGCGTCGGCGGTGGCGTGATCCTCAATGGCGTGATGTGGACCGGCCGCGGCTTCGGCGGCGAGTTCGGCCACCAGGTGATCGAGCGCGGCGGCGCGCGCTGCGGCTGCGGCAACCGCGGCTGCGTGGAGGCCTACGCCGGCCGCAAGGACATGCAGCGCTGGGTGGCGGGCAAGGTCGAGGACGGGAGCACGACCAAGCTCTTCAAGATCGCCAGGCACAAGCACCGCGACTCGCTGACCAGTGGCGTCTGGGCCCGCGCGGTCCGCGACGACGACAAGCTCGCCGAGCGGGCGGTCCACCGCGCCACCCGGGCGCTGGGGGCGGGGATCGCCTCGTCGATCAACCTGCTCGACCTGCCGGCGGTGGTCGTCGGCGGCGGCATGGGGGAGCGTTTCTTCGTCGACCGCCAGCAGGAGATCGCCAAGTACATGGAGGCCAACCTCTTCCGCCGCGAGGACCCGCCGGCGCTCCTGGGCACCGAGCTGGGCGACGATGGCGGGGCGATAGGCGCCGCGCTGCTGCTGCTTCCCAGCGGCTGAAAGGCGCCGTGCGGGCCCCGGCCCGGAGCGTGACTAGGCTCGCCGGCCGATGGCCCGGCGGTTCCCTCCCACAGCCCTTCTCGTGGCGCTCGCCGCGCTCGCCTGCGCGCCGGCGGCGGTGGCCGCCGAGCCGCGGGTACCCGAGGTCCCGACGGTGGTCGTCGGCGATACATCCCTCTCCGGCCTGACCTACGCCCAGGCGGTCGACCGCCTCGAGCGCCAGGTGCGCCCGGCGCTGATGCGCGGGGTGGCCGTGCGGCTGGGCAAGCGTCGCGAGGCGATCTCCGCCGAGCAGGCCGGCGTCAGGTTCGACGCCGAGGCGACGGCCCGCCGCGCCCTGGCGGTGCCGGCGGCGCCCGACGGCCCGGCCTCGACCACCGAGGGGGCAGCGAGCGTCCCGGTGGTGATCGCGCCGGTGGTGCGCCACTCGCGCCTGACCGTCCGGGCCTTCGCGCAGCGGATGGCCGCCCGCGCCGGCCGCCCGGCCCGCAGCGCCCGGGTGCAGCTCGGGATCACCCGCCAGCGGGTTACCGCCGCGCGGATCGGCCTTCGCTACGACGCCGCCGCCCTGGCCGCCCGGATCGACGAGTCCTTCGGCTCGCCGGCCGGCTCCCGGCAGGTGACCCTCGAGGGGCGCCGCGTGGTGCCGCCGCGCAACATCAGCGAGCTGCGGCGCATGTACCCGACGATCGTCACCGTCGACAGGGCGACCTTCACCCTGAGGCTCTTCAAGCACCTCAAGTGGGCCAAGAGCTACAAGGTCGCGGTGGGCATGCCGGCCTACCCGACGCCCTCGGGGCGCTTCCGCGTCCAGAACAAGCAGGTCAACCCCACCTGGTCGGTGCCCAACAGCCCGTGGGCCGGGGAGCTGGCCGGCTCGCGCATTCCCGGAGGCTCGCCCGCCAACCCGCTCAAGGCGCGCTGGATCGGGGTCTCGGGCTCGGTCGGGATCCACGGGACCGGCGACGAGTGGTCGATCGGCTCCCGCGCCTCGCACGGCTGCATCCGGATGCGGGTGGCCGACGTGATCGCCCTCTACCCGCGCGTTCCCGTCGGCTCGCGGGTGTTTATCCGCTGAACGGCGCCCCCGGCCCGGCCCCGGCGGCCGCGTGTGCTTTCCTATGGGCGATCGCGATGTACGTCCCCAGTCCGCCGCCCCAGCCGGATCCCGAGTCGATGCCGCGGCAGGAGTACCTCAAGGCCTCCCCGCCGATGTTCAACTCGCCGCTGCTGGACAAGGTCACGCGCGTGCACTTCCTCGTCGTGCCGGTGATCTTCGTGCCGGCGATCGTCGCCTTCGCCTACTTCGGCTTTCGTGACGTCACCTGGTGGCAGGCGATCCTCTGGATGGTCGGTGGCTGGGTGGTCTGGACGGTCACGGAGTACTGGCTTCACCGCGTGGTCTTCCACTTCGAGTCCGACAAGCCGGTAGGAAGGTGGCTGGGCTGGATGATCCACGGTGTCCACCACGATCACCCCAACGACCCGCTCCGCCTCGTGATGCCCCCGGCCGCCTCGCTGCCGCTGGCGGCGATCTTCGCCGTGCTCTTCCAGCTCCTGCTCCCGTTCGGGCAGGCCTGCCTGCTGAGCGCCGGGTTCTTCGCCGGCTACCTCTTCTACGACATGACCCACTACTACGTGCACCACCGGCGCCCGAAGAGCCGCTTCGGCAAGACGCTGCGCGAGCTGCACATGCGCCACCACTTCCAGGACCACCATCACGGCTTCGGCGTCAGCGCCCCGTGGCTGGATCACGTATTCCGCACGCAGTTCCGCCGCACCCCCGGCGACTGAGCGCCCTGCTGCCCGCGAGGTTCGCCTAGCCGGCGGAGGCGCCGGCGTTCCGGCGCGCGGCGCCCGAGCGCCAGTGGTTGAGCACCACCAGCGCCACCGCGAGCGTCCCGACGCCAACCCGCCAGTCGCTCGGCGTGGCCAGCCAGGCGAGCAGGCCGATCACGAGAGCCACCGCGGCGATCGCCACGAGCCTCAGGGCGCCGGCGCGGGCCCCGGGCCCGCCGGCAGCCAGGCGGATCAGGGCGGTGGTGGCGATCACCAGGCCGCTTCCCCCGACCGCGACCATGGCGATCCAGTCGCCCGGCGGGGAGGTGTAGTCGGGCGTCACGTACCAGACCAGCCCCACGCTGGTGACGATCATCGCCAGGGCCAGCAGGTAGTGACCGACGGTCCAGGACCTCAGTCCTCCCGGCCCGGCGGGAAGGCCGGCGGCCAGCGCCTCGTGCTCGTAGAGCGTCCAGAGCATCCAGCAGATAACCGCGACGAAGCCGAGCTGGAGGACGTCGGTGGTCGGCTGGTCGACGCTGTGGCTGGTGACGACGTTCTTGACGAATACCTCGCCGATCAGGATCAGCACGAAGAGGCCGAGGCGCTCGGAGAAGTGCTCGCGGTTGATCGGGAAGCGCTCGAGGGTTCGGCCCAGGCCGGGGCCCAGGGTCGCGTAGAGGACGATCGCCAGCCCGGCGATCCAGGCGGCGACGCTCCAGCCCAAGGTCAGCGGGGCCGAGGCGATGAAGAAGACCGAGGCGAGCAGGGCGGCGTTGCGGCGGTGGGCGGCGAGCTCTTTCAGCTGCGGCCTCCACCGGGCGCCGAGCTCGTAAAGGAGGGCGACCGAGACCACGACTGCCGCGGCGGCCAGCGAGAGCTCGTCGTTGGTGCTGGTGAATCCCCTGTCGTATCCGGTCTCCACCACCGAGACGACGATCACGGCTACCAGCACGAGCAGGCCGGCGAACCGGATCCCGGTGACCGTCCGGCTCCCGGTCGCCTCGGCGGCAAACGGGTCGCCGAAGCGGTTGACGAACAGCGTCACCTGCTCCCAGGCCCAGACGATCAGCAGCAGTTTGAAGGCGAGCTCGATTCCCGCGCCGAGGGTCTTCTCCTTGCTGAAGTCCGAACCGAAGCTCAGGAACGCACCGATCATCGCCAGGTCGAAGAAGAGCTCCGACCATGGGGCCTTGGTGAGCTTGTTGGGCACG
>JBJTBE010000092.1:0-7401 GCA_046091165.1 Solirubrobacterales bacterium
GCGCTCTTTTTCGAGGAGGGCTACGGCTGCGACGTGGCCTCCGCAGGCGAGATGGAGATCGCCTTCGCCGGCGGCGTGCCCGCGGGGGACATCCAGCTTCACGGCAACGCCAAGACCGAGGCCGAGATCGCGAATGCACTCGAGCGCGGAGTCGGCGCGATCGTCGTGGACAACGCGCAGGACCTAGAACGCCTCGAGCGGCTTGCCGCCGGTGCCGGCGGGCTGAAGCTCTACCTGCGCATCGCTCCCGGGGTGAGCCCCGACACCCACCCGGCGATCTCCACCGGGGGGCCCAATACCAAGTTCGGCTTCGACCTCGAGCACGCCCCGGCGGCGATCGAGCGTGCCGCGGCGATCCCGGGACCCGAGCTGGCCGGCCTTCACTTCCACGTCGGCTCCCAGGTGACCGACCTGGACTCCTTCGAACGGGCCCTGGAGCGGCTCGTGCCGCTCGGCGACCTCCCGGCCTACAACCTCGGCGGCGGCCTGGCCGCCGCCTACACGGCCGCGGACCGCGTCCCCTCGATCGCCGACTACGCAGCGGCCAAGGTGGCGGCCGTCGAGGCGGTCTTCGGCCCGGGCAAGCGGGTGCTCGACGAGCCGGGAAGGGCGCTGGTCGCCAACGGCTGCGTGACGCTCTACCGGGTGGAGTCGGTCAAGCGCAACGTCGACACCTACGTGGCGGTCGACGGCGGGATGTCCGACAACCTCAGGCCGATGCTCTACGGAGCCCTCTACGAGGCCCAGGTCGCCGACCGCTTCGGGGGCGGCACCCGCTGTCACGTGGTCGGCCAGCACTGCGAGTCGGGCGACATCATCGTCCGGGACGCCGACTTGGCCGACCCGGCTGCAGGCGATCTTCTGGTTACCCCGGCCACCGGGGCGTACGGTCATGCGATGGCCAACAACTACAACGGCGCCCTGCGGCCGCCCGTCGTCTTCGTGCGCGACGGCGATGCCCGCTGCGTTCTCAGGCGCGAGAGCGTCGCCGACCTGCTCGCCCGAAATGAGTGAGGAACCCCTCAGGGTCGGCCTGCTGGGCCGGGGGACGGTCGGCGGGGCCTTCGCCGAGCTCCTCGAGAGCCGGGCCGACGAGGTCGCCGCACTGAGCGGCCGCCGCCCGGAGATCTCCGGCGTTCTCACGCGCTCGCAGGGCAGCTTCGAGGAGATCCTCGCCGGCTCGGACGTGATCGTGGAGGTGATGGGCGGCCTCGACCCGGCCCGCGACCACGTCGTCGCCGCCCTGGAGGCCGGCGTGCCGGTGATCACCGCCAACAAGCAGCTGGTGAGCCGCTGCGGCCCCGAGCTCTGGGAGGCCGCGGCGCAGGGCGGCTCCCAGCTGCGTTTCGAGGCCTCCGTGGCCGCGGTGGTGCCGGTCGTGCGCACCCTCACCGAGTCACTGGCCGGTGCCGACATCGACCGCGTGCACGGCATCGTCAACGGCACGACCAACTTCATCCTCTCCGAGATGGCCGCCACCGGCGCCGGCTACGCCGAGGCGCTGGCCGAGGCCCAGCGCCTGGGCTACGCGGAGGCCGACCCCAGCGACGACGTGGGCGGCGGCGACGCGGCGGCCAAGATGGCGATCCTTGCCCAGCTGGCCTTCGACGGCTGGGTGGACATCGACGACGTGGTGTTCGAGGGAATCGAGGAGCTGACCGCCGAAGACCTCGCCTACGCGCGCGAGTTCGACCTTGCGCTGAAGCTCCTGGGCACCGCCGAGCGCGTCGGCGACCAGGTTTCGGTGAGGGTCAACCCGGCCTTCCTCTACTCGGAGCACCCGCTCGCCTCGGTCAACGGCTCGTTCAACGCCGTCACGATCGAGGGGGCGGACATCACCGAGGTGACCCTGTCGGGTCCGGGGGCCGGCGGCCCGCAGACCGCGAGTGCGATCCTCGGGGACCTCGTCAGCATCGTCACCGGAGTACCCGCCATCGGGGCACCCGCAAAAAGCCTCTCGGCCGCCGCCGAGGTGGTCTCCTCCTTCTACCTGCACCTCGAGGTCGCCGACCGGCCCGGGGTGCTGGCGCAGATCGCCGGCGTCCTGGGCGAGCACGGGGTCTCGGTCAAGTCGGTGGTGCAGAAGGGCGTGGGGGAGGGCGCACGCCTGGCGATGGTCACGCACCCGATCGGCGAGAAGGACTTCATGGCTGCCCGCGACGCCATCGCCGGCCTCGACTTCGTCGGAGCCCCGCCGCGGGTGATCCGGGTCATCGACGAGCATTTCGAAGGCTGATGGGCGGAATCATCGAGCGCTACCGGGACCGCCTGCCCTTCGGGCCCGGCGATCCGGTGGTGACCCTCGACGAAGGCGGAACCCCGCTCCTGTATGCCTGCGAGGTCAGCGAGGAGACCGGGGCCGAGGTCTGGCTGAAGATCGAGGGCTCCAACCCGACCGGCTCGTTCAAGGACCGGGGAATGACCTGCGCGGTCTCCGGCGCGGTGCGGGACGGCTCGACCGCGGTCATCTGTGCCTCCACCGGCAACACGGCCGCCAGCGCGGCGGCCTACGCGGCGCGCGCCCGGATGACCTGCGCGGTGATCGTTCCCGAGGGGAAGATCGCGGCCGGGAAGCTGGCCCAGGCCGTCATGCACGGGGCGAAGGTGATCTCGCTGAACGGGAACTTCGACCAGGCGCTGGAGATCGTCCGCGAGCTGGTCGAGAGCCACCCGATCGCGCTGGTCAACAGCGTCAACCCGCTGAGGCTCGAGGGCCAGAAGACCGCGGCCTTCGAGATCGTCGAGGAGATGGGCCCCGACCGGCCCCTGGACGCGCTGGCCATTCCGGTAGGCAACGCCGGGAACATCTCCGCCTACTGGAAGGGTTTCGGCGAGGAGGCCGGGAGCCTTCCCCGCCTGCCCAGGATGCTCGGCTTCCAGGCTGCGGGGGCCGCGCCGCTGGTCGAGGGAGCCCCGGTGGCCCGTCCCGAGACGCTCGCCAGCGCGATCCGGATCGGCAACCCGGCGCGCGGCGAGGAGGCGCTGGCCGCGGTGGAGGAGTCGGGCGGGGCCATCGCCGCGGTCACCGACGAGCAGATCGTTGACGCCTACCGCTTCCTGGCCTCCCGCGAGGGCGTCTTCTGCGAGCCCTCGAGTGCCGCCTCGGTGGCCGGGCTGCTTGTGCACGGTGTGCCCGACGGCGTGGAGCGCGTGGTCTGCGTGCTCACCGGTCACGGGCTGAAGGACCCGGCCACCGCCCTGGAGAGCGCCGACCCGGTCATTCCCTGTGAGCCCGAGGTCGACGCGGTGGTGGAGGCGATCTGGGGCGGGGAGGGCTGATGGAGCGCCGGCGCCTGGTCAGGGTTCCCGCCTCCTCGGCCAACCTGGGCCCCGGCTTCGACGCCTTCGCGGTCGCGCTCTCGCTCTCGCTCGAGGTCGAGGTGACCGAGACGGGCAGCTTCTCGGTCGAGAGCGACGCCGACCTTCCGCTGGGCCGGGACAACTTCGTGGTCCAGGGGTTCGAGCGGCTTCACCCCGCCGACGACTTCAGCTTCCGTATCTCCTCCTCGATTCCGCTGAGCGGCGGCCTGGGCACGAGCGCCGCCTCCTTCGTGGCGGGGCTGATGGCCGCCGACCACATCTTCGAGCTGGACGCCCCACTCCTGGAGCTGGCCACCGAGCTCGACAACGCCCCCGACAATTCGGCGGCCTCGCTGCTGGGGGGCTTCGTGATCGCGGTCGACGGCGAGGCGATCCGGTTCGAGCCGCCGGACGGCCTCGAGGGTGTCCTGGTCGTGCCCGAGGAGAGGGTCAGGACCGCCGAGGCCCGCGCCGCCCTGCCGGCCGAGGTACCCCGCGAGGATGCGGTGTTCAACCTCGCCCACGCCTCGATCCTCACTCTCGGGCTGGCCACCGGCGACCTCGATCTCGTCTCCCGCGGGCTCGAGGACCGGCTCCACCAGCAGGCTCGCTCCCATCTCTACCCGAGGTCGGCCGAGCTCCTCCGCGCGGCCCGGGAGGCCGGGGCCCTGGGCGCGACGATCTCCGGGGCCGGGCCGACCGTCCTGGCCTGGACCAGCTACGAGGCGACCGGCTCGGTGGTGGACCGGCTCACGGCGCTGGCCGACGGCTGGGCGACGGTGCAGAGGGTCGGCTTCGAGCCGGCCGGCGCCGACGTCAGCGAGCTCTGAACCGGTACTCGCCGGCGGAAGAGTCCGGCACCGGCCCTTCCGGGCGGTGGCCGTTGGTTGCGTTGATCGCCGGCTGCGGGGAGGCCTCGGGGGCCGGCGTCGCCGCTTCGGGGCGAACGGGCTCGGGCGCTCCTGGCTCGTCCGCGGCCTGCGGCTCGTCCGTCGTCGCTGGCTCGTCCGGAGCTTCCTCCCGGGCGCCGGCGGGAATCATCCCGGAGATCCGCGCGGCCTCGGCGGGCATCCCGAGCCGGGTCAGGAGCTCCTCGGCGACGAGCAGGTAGTCGACCCCGAGGTCCGGCCGGTACTCGAAGATCGGCACCGCGCGCTCGGCCGATTCGGCGTAGGCGATCGACTGGCGGACGGTGTGGGTGAGCAGGCGGTCCCCGACGTGTTCGCCCAGCGCCTCGTAGGCCTCCCGCGAGTGGACGGTGCGCATATCGGAGATGTTGAACAGCACCCCCAGCCACTCCAGGCCGGGGTTGAGGGTGTCGCGGGCCAGCTCGATCACCTCAAGGGCCTGCTCGACCCCCTGGAGGGCGAAGTACTGGGCCTCGCTGCTGAGCAGCGCCTGGTCGGCGGCGACCAGCGCGTTGACGGTCAGGAGGCCGAGTGCCGGCGGGCAGTCGATCACCACTACGTCGTAATCGTCGCGGATCTCGGCGATCGCCTTGCGGAGGGTCAGCTCGCGCCCGATCCGGCCGGCCAGGGTGATCTCGGCCTCGGCCAGGCTCAGGTTGGCCGGGATCACCGAGTCGTGCACCGCCTCGGCGGCCGGGCAGCGGCCGGTCAGTACGTCACCGATCGTCGGGTCGGCCTCCGGGTCGATGTCGAAGTAGTCGGAAAGGTTGCCCTGGGGGTCCAGGTCGATGGCGAGCACGCGCAGGCCCGAGAGCCGGAAGGCCTCCACGATGTGGCGCACCGCGGTGGTCTTTCCGGTGCCGCCCTTCTGGCTCAGTACCGAGATCGTCAGCGCCATCGGCGCGAGTCTAGACCTGCAGGGCCTCCACGGGGAGGGCGTCGGCGAGCGGGGTTGTCACGGTGACCCGCACGAAGTGCAGCGCATGGCGGCCGACCTGGATGGTGTCGCCGCTGCTCAGCGTGTGGATATCCACCCTCTCGCCGTTTACGCAGACGCCGTTGAGGCTGCGGTCGTCGACGACCTTCAGGCCGTCGGGACGCCTGACGACGAGGGCGTGTCGGCGGGAGACTGTCGGGTCCTCGAAGCGGATCTCCGCCGAGGCGCTGCGCCCGATCCGCGTCCACTCGCCGACGACCGTATGGACCCGCAGCGAGCCCCTGTCATCGAAGACCAGGTGGTCGCCGGCCTCCAGGATGAGGTCCGCCACCTCGCCGGCAACCTCCGGCGCGTCGGCCGGACCGGGCTCGATCCGGTGCGCCGCCGTTTGCCCGCCGCTCTTGTCCAGTGAGTCCACCTTGCCCGACCTCCCTCGGTACCGGACCGAGCCTAAGGCCTCGCCGCCGCTTCGTCCACCCGGTCTGTGGCAGGAACGAGTGGCGGCTGTGGCGAACTACGGCCCATGGCCCGAATTGCCGCCCTTTTCGACGAGAGCGACCTCGAGAAGCGGCTCCTGCGCAAGGGGAGCGACCGCCGGCAGGCGCTCGACCCCCACTGCACCGACTGTGGCCGCACGCCGCTGGCCGGCGAGGTGATCAGCCTCTTCGGCGAAAGGCCGGTCTGCGCACTCTGCCGCGCCGGGCACTCCGGGGAGCCGAGTTCCGAGGAGACGGTGCGCCACGTGGAGCACGGCGTCAGCGTCCGTCGCGGCCTTCCTCGGGTCGCCTGAACGGCGGACCGCCGCCGCAGGGTGGCGGGATAGACTCCCGGCCCAATGGGCCCGTTCACGGTCAGCCAGACGATTCGCCGTCCGCGGGACGAGGTCTACGACTACCTCTCCGACGCGGCCAACCTCCCGGAGTTCACCGACCACTTCCTGAAGGACTGGCGGATGGTCCAGGAGGAGACCCACGGACTGGGGGCCGGTGGGCGCTTCCGGATGAAGGTCTTCTTCGGCCGGTTTGCCTGGGGGGACAGCGCGATCGTCGAGCTGGAACCGCCCCGCCTGATCGTCATGGCCGGGCGCAGCGGCAAGTACAACCGCATCAAGACGCTCTGGGTGTTCGAGCTCGCCGAGAACGGCGACGATTCCACCGAGGTGACGGTGACGGTGGAGTCCCGGCCCCCGCTGCCCACCGACAAGCTGATGGAGATCGTCTGGGAGTCCAGGCCGATGCGCCGGGGCTGGCGCAGGGCGATGCGGCGGCTCGCGACGATCCTCGAGGAGGACCGGGAACGGGGCGCCCGGGCGACGATCTCCGGCGGCGCCCGCAAGCCCGCGACCGGGCTTCGCGTCTAGGCCGGTCCGCGGGCCGTTCGATTAGACTCCCGCGCGCTGATGGTCAGACGCCTGCTCCTCGTACCCGCCGTTGTCGCCTCGGTTGCGCTGCTCCCCGCCTGCGGCGGCCACCAGACCGTCACCGAGGGCGAGTCGGAGGCGGTCTACGTAACCAACGGCGAGCTGCAGTACCAGGTCCAGATCTCCCGGCAGCTCAACGCGGCCGACCCGGGGGACCGGGCGCTCCTGGTGGGGCTCCCCGCCGACCAGCGTGAGCTGGGTCAGGACGACCTCTGGTTCGGCGTCTGGGTGAGGGTCTGGAACGGCACCGACGAGCCCCACAAGGCCGCGGCGGACTTTGAGATCGTCGACACCAAGGGCGAGAGGTTCGAGCCGGTCGAGTTTGCCCCGGAGAACATCCTGGCCTACCGCGCCGACACCGTCGAGGCCAACTCCCAGTACCCGGTGCCCGACAGTGTCCCCGAGAACCTGCCGACCACCGGCGGCGTCCTGGTCTTCAAGCTTCCCCGCCAGGCACTGGACTTCCGGCCGCTCGAGCTGATCTTCCGCGAGCCGGGCAAGCCGGACAACGAGTCGAGCGTGCGGCTCGACGTCTGATCAGCGCTCCTTCAGGCCCTCCACGAGGATCTCGCGCGCCGCGGGCGCGGCCGTCTCGCCGCCGGCCCCGGCGCTGACGAACATCACCCCCACGGCAATCCGCGGGGTCTGGCCCGGCGCCGCCGGCGCGAAGGCGATGAACCATGCCGTCGTGTCATCGGGGTTGGAGCTCGTGTCTCCCGGCTCCCGGGACCTGAGCTCGGCGGTGCCGGTCTTCCCGGCGACGGTGACGCCGTCGATAGTCGCCGCCGTCCCGGTGCCGCCCGAGACCACGCCGGCCATCAGCCGGCGCATCGTCC
>JBJTBE010000093.1:0-21458 GCA_046091165.1 Solirubrobacterales bacterium
GCCGGATTCGCGAGCCGACTCGGTCGGCGGCATCACGGCACCGATGATCCAGAACAGCGGGAAGAAGATCCCGATGATGAACATCACCCAGTGGCCCTTGCGCAGGCAGGTGACGCCCAGGAAGATCAGCAGGGCGATGTAGATGACGACGAAGAGCCCGTACCAGAAGCCGGACAGTGCGAGTGGAGTAATCATTGGGGGTGACCCTATACGGGTTCCCGGCGGAGGGGCCCTGCGGTTGGATGGCGCCCTCGGCGCCTGTAGGCTGGACGAGCCGGCCCACCCGGCCAAACTTCCCCGACCAGGAGCAATCACGTGAACCGCACCGTCGCCCGCCCCCTCGCCCTGACCCTCTGCCTGGCCGCCGTCGGCGCCGGCGTTCTCTCCGGGTGCGGCAAGCCCGAGTACTGCTCCAAGCGGACCGACTTTGGCAACGCCGTGAAGCAGCTTGGCCAGAATGCAACGCAGCTTCCGCCCAGCGGCAAGCAGCTGAACGCCGACATCCAGAACGTCCAGAGCTCCTGGCAGGCGCTGAACAACGCGGCGGCCAAGGACTTCCCGACCGAGACCAGGAACCTCCAGGAATCGGTCGACTCACTTACCGCGAGCGCGCAGAAGATCCAGAGCGGGACCGGGACCGGCAACACGGAGCAGGTTGCGGCCACCGCGCTAACGATCGTCGGCCAGCTCGGCGACCTCAACAACGCCTGGAACGCCTTCCAGCAGGCCACCGACTCCAAGTGCAACTGAGCCGCCGGCGCTAGCGCCAGCCGGTACGCTCGGCCCATGGAGTCCGGGTCGATCCGCTGGGTAACCAGCGACGCCGACATGGCGGTCCTGCCGCGCGGGCGCCACTCGCTCTCGCCCGAAGCGGTGAAGGACTCCCAGCGCGGGCGGATGCTGCGCGCCGTCGCCCTGGCCGTCGCCGAGAAGGGCTACGGCGAGACGGTCGTCACCGACGTGATCGGGCGCGCCCACGTATCGCGCAAGACCTTCTACGAACACTTCGCCGATCTTCAGGACTGCTTCCGCCAGGCCCACGCCACCGCCTGCGACACGCTCCTGGGCGAGGTCGTCGAGGCCTCGAGGACCGGCCCCCAGGAGGGCTTCGAGACGATCCGCAGCGGCATCGGCGGCTACTTCGAGCTGATCGCCGGCGAGCCGGAGATGACCCAGGCCTTCTTCGCCGACGCGGTGGCCGCCGGGCCGGCGGTCGCGCTCAAGCGCGAGGAGACGATGGCCAGCCTGGCCGCGCTCATCCTCGCCGGCTACCGGCTGGCGCGCGACGGCGACCCGTCGCTGCCCGAGCCGCTGCCGCTCGCCGGGACCGCCGCCACCGGGGCGATCAACGAGGTCTGCCTCACGGCCATCGCCGGGGAGACGCTCGAGGAGCTGCCCGGCCGGACCGACGAGACGGTCGCCCTGATCCGCGGGATCCTCACCGCGGGCGCGGCCTGAGGGCCCGGCCGGTGGACGGGCCGCAGGAGATCCCCATCCGCGGGGAGATGATCCGCCTCGGCCAGCTCTGCAAGCTCGCCGACGTCACCGAGGGGGTGCCCGTGAAGGAGCTGCTCGCCGGCGGCGCCGTCTACGTCAACGGTGAGCCCGAGAGCCGCCGTGGCCGGCAGCTGCACCCCGGCGACAGCGTGCGCGTGGGGGACGTCGAGCTGCTGGTAACGGCCGGCGGCTGATCGCCGTCAGGCCGCGGCGTGGCCGCGGCGGCCGTGGCGCGGGGCGAAGGCGTCGGCCATCGCCTCCTCGCTGAAGCCGCCGATCACCTTGCCCTCGGTGGCGTAGCGGTAGAGGGCGACGCGGAAGACCGTGGTGATCGTGAAGTTGAAGAGGGAGCCGATGGCGATTCCGACGGCGGCGACCGCAATCAGGGCCAGGCCCAGCGCCTCGGCGCTGCCCAGGAGCAGGAAGCCGCCGACGCCGATGAGGATGGCCGGCAGGAAGACGATCACGAAGACGGCCAGCCCGATCGCCGCGTTCCCGACGACGCCCTCACCCCAGCGCTCCTTGACCACCGCGACCGACTCCTTGAGCGCGTCCTTGGGCCCCACGCCCTTGAGGGCGATGATCGGGATCACGAAGAAGCTGGCCACCGCCCAGGCGAAGCCGGCGATGGCGCTGGCGACCGTGCCGGCGATCGCTGCCCCGGCGTTGTCACTGCCGCTGGCGAAAGACTGGATCGCCGAGAGGATCACGCCGACGGTGAAGGTGACCAGCGACCACTTGAAGATCACGCCGGTGTGCTCGCGGGCAGCGGAGAACCCCTGGCCGAAGGTGGTGTCGTGGCCCTCCAGGGCATCGGTGGCGCAGGCGGCCAGCGCGACGGCGAAGAACTGGGAGACGAAGCAGACGACGAAGCCGCCGACCAGCAGGAAGGGGATCAGCCACCAGCCGGAGTTGGTGATCGCCGCGACGGCGATCCCGGGGCCGAAGAAGAGCACCGCGACCACGAGGCCGAGCCCGACCGAGACGATCGGGAAGACCAGCAGCGACCTGTCTCCCTTGACCACGCGCCAGCTCTGCTTGGCCAGCTCCCACCCGTGGCGGATCCTTCCCCCGCGCTTCTTCGGCTTGCCCTGACTGGATTGGTCGACCATGGGGGAAAGGTACCGGCCGGGCCCGCGACATGGGGCGTCCGGAACGGGCCGCCCGGTACGTTGGCGGCGTGAGCGCCCCGAGCCTTCCCGACTGGCCCGCCGGAACGGTCTGCCTGCTGGCCACCGCCGGGGAGCCGCACGCGATCCCCGTATCCACGGCGCTGCGGGCCGGCGACCGCGAGATCCTGCTCGCCCTGGGCTCGCGGCGCGGCGCCCTGGAGCGCCTGCGGGCCGACCCCCGCGTGGCGCTGGCCGTGCTGGCCGCCGGGGACCTGGCCTTCACCGCCCACGGCTCGGCCGCCGTGGCCGCCGACCCGCTGGAGGGGGTCGACGGGGTGGTGGGGGTGAGGATCGAGGTCGACCGCGTCAGCCACCACGGCCGCCCGACCTTCGAGGTCGAGCGCGGAGTTGCCTGGCGCTGGACCGACGAGCAGGCCCGCGAGCGTGACGAGCTGGTGCGTGCCGCCCTGCTCGCGCTCAGTGCGAGCTGACGACGCGGTCGATCAGCCCGTACTCGACGGCCTGCTCGGGGGTGAAGAAGCGGTCGCGCTCCATCGCGTCGTGGACCTCCTCGACGCTCTGCCCGGTGTGCAGGGCGTAGAGCTCGTCGATCTTCTCGCGCGTCTTGAGGATCTCGTTCATGTGGATCTCGATGTCGGTCGACTGGCCCTCGAAGCCGGCCGAGGGCTGGTGGATCAGGATCCGGCTGTTGGGCAGCGACAGCCGCTTGCCCTTGGTGCCCGCGGTGAGCAGCAGCGAGCCCATCGACATCGCCACCCCACAGCAGATCGTCTGCACGTCGGGCTTGATGAACTGCATCGTGTCGTAGATCGCCATGCCGGCATAGATCGAGCCGCCAGGGGAGTTGATGTAGATCGAGATGTCGTTCTCCGGGTCGTCGGACTCCAGGTGCAGGAGCTGGGCCACGATCAGGTTGGCGACCATGTCGTCAACCGGCGTTCCCAGGAAGATGATCCGCTCCTTGAGCAGGCGCGAGTAGATGTCGAACTCGCGCTCGCCCCGCGAGGTCGACTCGACGACGGTGGGAATCAGCGGCATGACCCTCACCCTAGAGGCTTCGTGCGGCGCAACCCCGCGCCCGCGAGCGCCCGCCGGGGCCCGGGGCGGCCATACTCAACTCAGGTGTTCAGCCTCAACCTGCCCAACTTCCTGACCGTCCTGCGGATCCTGCTGGTCCCGGTGCTCGTGGTCGCCCTCCTGGCCGAGGGCGGGCGGACGGTGGACATCATCGCCGCCGTGGTCTTCGCCCTGGCCTCGATGACCGACGCCCTCGACGGTTACCTGGCGCGCTCGCGCAGCCAGGAGACCTCCTTCGGGAAGCTGATGGACCCGGTAGCCGACAAGCTGCTGATCATCGCCGCGATCCTCGCCCTGGTCTCGCTGGACCGGGTGGCGGCCTGGGTGGCGATGGTGATCGTCGCCCGCGAGTTCGCGGTCACCGTGGCCCGGATGGCCGCCCGCTCGGAGGGGGTCGTGATCGCCGCCAACTGGTGGGGCAAGCTCAAGACCGCCGTTCAGGTGGTGACGATCTTCCTGCTGATCCTGATCGTGCCCTCGCCGGCCTGGGTGGACGCGCTGGTCTACGTGATGGTGGCGGTGACGGTCATCAGCGGCATCGATTACTTCTTCGGCATGCGGCGGCTCCTGCGCGAGGCCGAGGCGCGCGGCGCCCAGGGGCGCGAGAAAAGCCGGCCATGAAGTGGCTGGTGGCCCTGGTCGTCCTCTGCGCCGGGCTGGCCGTGAGCGCCGCGGTCTACGTGGTGCTGTGGAACCGCGACCCGGTTCCCAACGAGGTCGGCGCCTGCCTGCGCAAGGCCAAGCTGCCGCTGGTGCGCTCGGCCGACGGGCTGTCGGCCTTCCGCGCCGAGATCCGCGCCGTGCCCGGCCTCCAGCCGACGCGCCGCTGGAACTGGGGCCGAACCCGGGGGCTGCTCTACGAAGTCTCGGGCAAACGCTTCGCGCTGCTGGCGCTCTGGAACGACCGGGGCCCGTCGCTCGCCGGCCGCGATGCGGCGAGGAAGATCTACCGCACCCCGGCGCGCTACTCGATCGTCAGCGTCGAGACACCCAACGAGGGGCGCCTCGAGCTCTGCGCCGAGCAGGCCTCCGGCTGAGCCTCAGCGCCCGGCGGCGTCGAGCCACTCGCGCACCGAGGTGTGATGCTCGAGATGGTCGCCGCTGGCCAGCTCGTGGCGCAGCTCGCCGAGCAGGCCGAAGCGCTCGGCGACCACGTTGTGCTGGTGGATCGTCTCCAGGTTCTCCTGGCGGGCCGAGACGAAGGTGCCGTCGTCGAGGCTTCCGTAACGGTCGACGACCCCCTGGGTCATCTCGCGCACGCAGTCCTCGACGAAGCGGGGGCGGCGGTGGGCCTTCTCCACCACGGCGCCCTCGTCGGAGCGCTTCATCAGCTCGTAGATCTCGCTGGACATCGAGTCCTCGACGATCGCCAGCAGGTCGGCGGCCTCCACGTCGATCGGGTTGTTCTCGGTCGAGCCGATGTGGAGCGTTCCCAGGCCGCGCTGGTTGTGCGTGGCCACCGGAACCGCCTCGATGATCTCCTCGATCTGGCCCTCGTCGTAGCCGGCGGCCTCGAGGTTCCGGCGGGCACTGGCGGCGACCAGCTCCTGGGCGCACGGGCAGGCGGTCATGCCCTGGGCGGCGACGCCGACCAGGCGGCGGGTGCCCTTCTCCGTGGCGGCGGCCGCGCCGTAGAGGGTGTAGATCTCCTGGGTCATCACTCCGGAGACCGGGGCCGGCTTGTGCTCGGGGTAGCGGGCGGCGATCGTCACGTCGGCCCGCTTGGCGCCCTGGCGGTCGCGGACGGTCTCGGCGATCCTCTCGGCCAGCTCCTCGGCGCGCAGGGCGCTGCCGCCGACCACGGCCTCGCCGATTGCCTCGTTGACGACCTCCTCGAAGCGCGACATGTGGGCGCCCTTCTGGTGGGGGCCCAGGTCGACGAAGCACTCGAGCCTGGCGTGGTAGGGCTGCTCCTGGCCGGCCGGGCCGATGCGGATGACCTTTTCGACGCCGGTGACGCCGACCCGCGAGAGCGAGACGTTGATGGTGGGCTTGCGGTTCTGGACGTCGGGCGATTCGGTGAGCGCTGAGGGCTCCATGGGCTACCTGCCTGATCGGGAGGGCCAAAGGGTATCCGGGGGCGCTTTCGGCGGCGAATGCCTTCCCGCCAGCTTGTGCTATCACTCACAAAGTGGGAGGGGTCGCTGGAGGGCGATTCCGGGAGAGAAAACAAGTCCAGGAGCTTTGGTCCTATGGCAACGACGGTCAAGACGGGTGGGCTTCTCGCCGATGAGGCACCGGTCTGGGAGCGCAAGGAGCTGCAGAAGCTGATCTCGGATGGCCAGGAGAAAGGCTTCCTGACCGTGGCCCAGGTCGCCGGCGCCCTCGAGGAGGTGGAGGTGAGTCGCGAGCAGGTGAGCGAGCTCCACGGCCGCTTCGAGGAGCTCGGGATCGACCTGGTCGCCGCCGATGGCGAGGGCGCCGACGGGCAGGGCCCGCCGATGACCGAGGGCGCCCCGCGGCGCCGCGGGGCCAAGGAGAAGCCCAAGCGCGAGCAGATCGACCTGACCGTCGAGCCGAGCCTGGATTCGCTGCGCCTCTACCTGCGCTCGATCGGCCGCGTGCCGCTGCTGACCGCCAGCCAGGAGGTCGAGCTGGCCAGGCGGATCGAGCGCGGCGACATGGACGCCAAGCAGCACATGATCGAGGCCAACCTGCGCCTGGTCGTCTCGATCGCCAAGGGCTACCTCGGCCGCGGCCTCACCTTCCTGGACCTGATCCAGGAGGGCTCGCTCGGCCTGATCCGTGCCGTGGAGAAGTTCGACTACCGCCGCGGCTACAAGTTCTCCACCTACGCCACGTGGTGGATCCGCCAGGCGGTGACGCGGGCGATCGCCGACAAGGGGCGCACGATCCGCATCCCGGTCCACATGGTGGAGAAGCTCAACAAGGTCACCCACATCGAGCGCCAGCTTGTCCAGGTCCTCGGCCGCGAGCCGACTCCCGACGAGATCGCCTTCGAGCTGGACATCACCGCCGACGAGGTGCGCGAGATCCTCAAGCTCAGCCAGCAGCCGGTCTCGCTCGAGAAGCCGGTCGGCGACGAGGAGGACTCCGAGCTGGGGGACTTCGTCGAGGACGACGGGGCCGTCTCGCCGTTCGAGAGCGCCTCGGAGAACCTGCGCCGCCAGAACATCTACCGCGCCCTGGAGACCCTCCCGCGCCGCGAGCGCGAGGTGATCGCGCTGCGGTTCGGGATCGGCGGCGGCAAGCCGCTGACCCTCGAGGAGGTCGGGCGCGCCTTCAACGTCACGCGCGAGCGGATCCGCCAGATCGAGAACCACACGCTCAAGAAGCTCGAGTCGATGCCCGAGGCCCAGAAGCTTCGGGACGGCGCCTGAGCGGCCACCCGCCCGCCACGGCGGCCCGGTCGCCTGCCGGACCCGGCCGCCCGGTGCGTACAATCCCCCTCCGCCGGGGGGATGCCCGAGTGGTTAAAGGGGACGGGCTGTAAACCCGTTGGCTCTGCCTACGCAGGTTCGAATCCTGCTCCCCCCATCGGCCGGCGGTCAGCCGGTGAACGGCTCGACGCCGGCCAGGTAGAGCCACCAGCCGCCGAGCAGGACGGTCAGCGTCGCCGCCACGGGCAAAAGCACCCGGCCCTCACGGATTCGTCCCAGGGCCACGGCGGCCAGGACGGCGAAGCCGGGAATCGCCGGGTAGAGGTACCTGGGGAGGAAGAAGTCCCAGTTGGCGGCCTGGAGGGCGATCGCCATCCAGGCGATCCCGACCAGCACCGGCAGCGCGAGGAGGCCCAGGAGGCGGTTTCGCCGCGAGGCCGGCTTCAGGGTCAGCACCCCGGCCGGCACGCCGAGGACGATCGCCAGGCCGACGATTCCCGCCACGAGGCGCCGGGAGGCGGGCAGGAACCACGACCACCACTCTTCGGCCAGCGGCGCGCGGGTCAGCACCACCAGGCGGGAGGGAATGTCGGCCACGCCCCACCGTTCGCCCCTGGGGTTCAGGTACGGCTCCTGCATCTCACGAACGATCGACGAGGCGGTCAGCGAGCCGTAGCGGTCGAGGTTCGAGGCCAGCCAGGGAGCGATCATGAGGGCCGGTATCGCCACGACCCCGAGGGCGGTCAGCGCCCGGGTGCGCCCGGGGATCGACGGGTCGCGCAGGACGATCCAGAGGGCCAGGGCCAGGCCGGGCAGGAAGGTGACGATGCTCAGGCGGGTCAGCAGGCCGAGGCCGAAGACCAGGGCGGCCAGCAGCAGCAACCGCGGGCTGCGGTCGCGCCAGGCAAGCCAGAGGACGAGGGTCAGCGCTATCCCCAGCACGAACTCCAGCCCCGCGTTGGAGAAGGTCACCGTTCGCAGGACCACGCCGGTCCAGAGGAAGACGGTCAGCGCCAGCGCGTAACGGAGCGCCGGTTCCTCACCGGGCTCGCATACCGCCCGCACCAGCCGCCAGAGCAGCCAGGCGCCGAAGAAGAGCAGCCCGAGGCCCAGGACGCGCAGCAGCCTCAGCTTCAGCACGTAGTCGGAGCCGCCGGCCAGGAAGACCGGCGCCGCGAGCACGTAGACAAGGGGTGGCTGGAAGGCCTCGTAGCTGTATCCGCCCAGCCCGCGTTCGCGACGGTCGAGCCTGCCGGGCTCCGGGTAGGTGCCCTCATAGATCGCCTCGGCCTGCGGACTGATCAGCTCCGATCCCAGCAGCGGCAGCCGGCCCTCCTCGGCGACGCTTTGCACGTAGCTGTAGTGGGCCGCCTCGTCGCCGGTGAAGCGCGGCAGCGAGAAGACGGTCGCCAGGCCGGCGACGGTGATGATCGCGAGCTGGACGGCAATCAGAGCCCTTACCGGGGTGATCCGCTGGCGCAGGGCCGACTCCACGCGGCGACCATATTGGGCGCCGCGGAGGCGCGCCGGGTTCTATCCGCAGGCTCTGGTTCGCTGGCCACGTGGCCGGGGAGAGCGCGGGAAAGAAGCCGGGTCCCAGGAAGCCGGAACCCGAGAAGCAGGACCCCAGGAAGCCGGACGACTCCCGCAACGCCTGGCTCTCCCTCGAGTACCCGGCGATGGGCGACTTCGACGACCCCAAGCTGGAGTGGCGCCGGCTCTTCGCCGAGTTCCTCGGGACCTTCTTCCTCGTCCTGGTGGCCGCCGGGGCCGGCCTGCTCCACGTTTCCAACGGCGACCAGGTGTCGCTGGCGGCCGCGGTGGTGGCACCGGGCCTGATGGTGATGGCGATCATCCTCTTCATGGGGGCGGTCTCCGGAGCGCACCTGAATCCCGGCGTCTCGCTCGCCTTTGCCCTGCGGCGCGACTTTCCCTGGCGCCGGGTCCCCGGATACATCCTTGCCCAGCTGGTCGGGGCGGTCATCGCGGCGCTCTTCCTCTACGCGGTCTTCGGCGACGCGGGGAACCTCGGCACCACGACCCCGGGAACGGGGTTCCAGCCCTGGCAGGCCCTGCTGATCGAGGCGGTGCTCACCTTCGGCCTGGTCAGCGTGATCCTCGGCACCTCGTCAGGGGCCCAGAACGTGGGCGCGCTCGGGGCCATGGCCGTCGGCGGCTACATCGCGCTCGCCGGCCTCTGGGGGGCGCCGGTCAGCGGCGCCTCGATGAATACCGCCCGTTCCTTCGGCCCGGCGCTGGTCTCCGGCGACTTCAGCTCCTTCTGGGTCTACGTCGCCGGCCCCCTGGCCGGGATGCTGCTGGCGGTGGGCTGCGCGTTCATCCTGCGGGGCGCCGGGGGCAGCCAGGTCTCGCTCCTGGCCGGCTCCGGACGGCTGGGCACCAAGGCTCGCCGGCGCGAGGAGCAGGAGGCTGAGATGGACGCCGAGATGGGGCCCTGACCGGGGCCTGGGCACCGCACCGGGCCAGGCGGCGCTTTCCGCGGGCGGGTGCGGAAGAATGGCTGCCATGAAGAGGCCGGTCCTTGCCCTCGTGGCCATCAGCGCGCTGGCGGCGCCTGCCGCAGCGCCCACCGCCGAGCCGGCTCCCGCTCCCGGCACCTCGGCCAACGGCTCGCTGGTGCCCCAGGGCTCGATCCGTGGAGTCAAGGTCGGGATGACCGTGGCCCAGGTCCGTGAGCGCCTCGGCACTCCCGCCAGCGACCGGCCGACCCGTCACCCGATCCTCGGCCTCACCCGCACCCTTCGCTACGGCCAGCTCACCGTCAGCTTCGACGGGCGGGCATCCACCTCGCCGGCGACCGCGGTCATGACCGAGAGCCGCGCCGACCGCACGGCGGCCGGCCTGGGGGTCGGCTCCAGCGAGCGTCAGCTGCGCGCCGGCATCAAGGGGCTGCGGTGTGAGACCAGCCTCGGATACCGGACCTGCACCCTGGGCGTGCTGCGCCCCGGGCGCCTGGTCACCGATTTCTCGCTCACCAGCGCGGGCCGGGTAAAGCGGGTCACCCTCGGCCGGGTGATCGACTGACGGCGCGCAGCTTGCGCCCCCGGGAACAGCGGCTGCTATCAACTCTCCCATGCGTAACCGACTCCTCGTACTGATCGTTCCCGCCCTGGCCGCCGGCCTGGTGCTCTCCGGCTGCGGCTCGTCCCAGAGCGCCGCCGACAAGGCCGCCGAGCAGGCGGCCGAGCAGGAGAAGAACCCGCCGACCATCTCCGACCCGGAGGTCCCGGTGCCCAAGGCCGAGAAGGTCGAGCCCGGACCCGGCGAGGGCGACATCAACACCAAGCCGAAGATTCCCGCCCAGGAGGGTCCGGCCCCGACCGAGCTGATCGCCCAGGACGTGATCGTCGGCACCGGCAAGGAGGCAGGCAGCGGCGACAAGGTCAGCGTCCAGTACGTCGGCGTCCTCTTCGCCGGCGGCGAGGAGTTCGACACCTCGTGGACCAGCGACACCGAGGCCGGGGACCCGTTCGAGTTCACCCTCGGCTCCGGCCAGGTCATCGCCGGGTGGGATCAGGGGGTCGTCGGCATGAAGGAGGGCGGCCGGCGCCGGCTGCTGATTCCCGCCGACCTGGCCTACGGCGCCGCAGGCAGCCCGCCCAAGATCCCGGCCGATGCCGCGCTGGTCTTCGACGTCGACCTCAAGAAGGTCTCCGGCGGCTGAGCGGGAAGTGGTGGCGGGGTGCGCCTCTCTGTTGCGATAGCCGCCGGGCTCGCGCTGCTGGTCGCGGCGCCTGTGGCCTCGGCGGCCACCCGGGCCGGCGGCAGCTGGCAGGCGGTTGCGCCGGAGGGCGGCGCCCTGGACCTCTCCGCCGTCTCCTTCGGCCAGGACGAGCGTGAACTGGTCTTCAGGGCGAAGTCCCGCCAGCCGCTCACCCATTCGCTGCTGTCCTCCAGCGGCGGCGGTGAGATCTGCCTCGCGGTCGATCCCCGGTCCGGCAATCCCCGCCGCGTCTGCCTCAGCCGGGAGTCGGGGCGCTGGCAGGTGAAGTGGTCCGGGCGCGCGGTGGAGGCGAAGGTGACCCAGCCGCGGGCCACCGAGCTCGAGGTGCGCTTCCGGCCCGGGGAGGCCGGGCTGAGGAACGGTGCGGTCCGGTGGAGCGTCTTTGCGCGGGCCGCCGGCTGCGTGAGCATCATGGGCCTGGGCGGCAGGGTCGACGGCCCGGCGGTGCGCCTGGGCGCCGAGCCCGAACTCCCCTGCGCCCACCAGCTGCCCCGCACCGGCACCTACGACGGGCGGGTGTACGACGTGAAGGTCAGTGGCTGCGTGGCGACCGGGCCGGCCCAGGTGAGCCGCGGGCCGAAGGTCAACCGGGTCGCCCTGACCTACGACGACGGCCCTGCCGTCCTGACCGCCTCGTTCATGGCGAAGCTCAGGTCGCTGGGCGTGCCGGCCACCTTCTTCGTGATCGGCCAGCAGGTGTCTGGACGTGCGGCCCTGGTGCGCCAGATGCTCGCCGACGGCCACATGGTGGCCAACCACTCGTGGAGCCACCCGAACATGTCGGCCGGCGGCCCGGGGGCCAGCTCCCAGCTGAGCAGCACCAACGCGGCGATCCGCAGGGCGACCGGTTTCACCCCCTGCCTCTTCCGCCCGCCCTACGGCGGCACCGGGGCCGACCTGGTGCGCCGGACGCGGGCCCAGGGAATGACCTCGGTCCTGTGGAGCGTCGACCCGCTCGACTGGCGCGCCCCGGGAACCGGCTCGATCGTCTCCCGCGTGGTCTCCGGAGCCGGGCCGGGCGCGATCATCCTCTCGCACGACGGTGGTGGCCCGCGCGGGCAGACGCTCGCCGCGCTGCCCGGCATCGTGAAGGGCCTTAAGCGCAAGGGCTACGACTTCGTCACGGTCAACGAGCTGCTCGGCTATCGCGAAAAGCTCTCGCTCGTTCGCTGAGCGCCCGCCGGGGGCTAACGTCACGGCCGTGATCCGCGGCGCTGCCGACTCCCTCCTGGACTTTTCCGTCCTCCCGGGCTACTCGCGGGTCGGCTGGGAGGCGCGCCGGGCGCTCGGCCTCCTCGACCCGGTCGACCGGGACCTCTCGGGCCGGGTCTGCGTCGTGACCGGCGCCACCGGCGGCCTGGGCCTGGAGGCCGCCGGCCAGCTGGCGGAGCTGGGGGCGACCCTCGTGCTGGTCGGGCGCAGCGAGGAGCGGCTCGCCGGCGCCCACGACGCCGTGGCGCACCGTGCGGCCGGCGAGGCCCGGGTGGAGACGGTGGTGATCGACCTCGGCTCGCTGGAGTCGGTCCGCCACGGGGCCGGGGTCATCCTCGAGTTCCACCCCGAGATCCACGCCCTGGTCAACAACGCCGGCGTCCTGCTCGGCTCCCGGCAGGAGTCGGTGGACGGCTTCGAGCTGACCTTCGCCACCAACGTCCTGGGCCCGTTCCTCCTGACCGAGCTGCTCCTCGGCGCCCTGGAGGCCGGCGCCGAAGCCTCCGGCGAGCCGTCGAGGATCGTGAGCGTCTCCTCCGGCGGCATGTACACGGCCGGCGTCGATCTCTCCGACCTGCAGTCGGGGCGTGACTCCGGCTGGTCGGGAAGCACCGTCTACGCGCGGACCAAGCGGATGCAGCTGATGGTCACCGAGGTATGGGCCCGCCGGCTGGCGGCCAGCGGCATCACCGCCAACGCGATGCACCCCGGCTGGGCCGACACCCCCGGCGTCCAGGACTCGCTGCCGGCCTTCCACCGCCTGATGGGGCCGGTGCTGCGCAGCCCGGCCGAGGGCGCCGACACGATCACCTGGCTGGTCGCCGACCCGGGCGTAGGCGCGACCAGTGGCGCCTTCTGGCACGACCGGCGCCGACGTGCCACCTCGAGGCTGCCGGGCACGCGGCCGGAGCCCGGAGACGAAGAGCGCCTCGTGGCCGAGCTGCGCCGGCTCAGCGGGCTGGACCGGTAACCGCAGCGCCCGGCCGGCTCAGCAGGAGCGGCCGGCGTACGACTTGACCAGCTTCTGGGGGACGACGCGGATCGTTGCTCCGTTCCGCGTGGTCCCCGTGCGGTCGGAGGGCGGGGGCCGGAAGACGTCGATGTGGCGGCCCCTGATCGCCCCGCCGGTGTCGTCGGCGCAGAACCAGCCGGTGCCGTTACGGCTCTTGAGCGCGCCGATGTAGACCAGGCTGCCGTAGGGGATGAGCGACGGGTCGACGGCGACGCTGCCCCAGTAGGTGAGGGCTCGCCCGGAGGCCCCGGTCGGGGCGCCCCTGGCGAAGCGGACCTTCCTCGCCGGGACGTAGCGCGTGCCGGTGCCGTTGAACCACGAGCGCCCGTTGACCGGTACCTGGTAGGGGAAGGTGAACTGCCCCTTGCTGTTCTTCCAGTAGCCCTCGGCGCGCCACAGGTAGCTGGAGCCCTGGCCGCTCAGCCAGCCGACGTCGAAACCGGCCACCATCTCGACCGGGCGCCCCTTGAGGTCGATGCCCGCTCCTTCCATGACCACGCCGCGGCCGGAGTAGAGCCAGTCGACCCGGTGCTCGCTGTTGAGCCCGGGAGCCGGGACCTTGCGCCCGACGAACCAGACCTCGGGCACCGGGTAGTACTCGGTGATCTTCACGCCGCTCAGGGTCGTGATCTTCTTGAGCGGCGCCGCTCCGGCCCTGGCGGGCAGGAAGAGCAGGGCCACCGAAGCGAAGGCACAGGCGGCGAGGGCCGCCGCGCGCCCCCGGCTGGCTGTCGGGGAAGACTTCATCACTGCTTCCTTTGACGCTAGCGAACCGGGTTCCTGCGGGCGCCGGTGGGCTGCACGAGGCGGTGCGGCAGGCCTACGGGCCCGCGCTCAGGGGTTTCGGGGAACCACGGAATCGCCGACCGCGATGGTGCCGCCGTCCAGGATCTCGGCGTTCAGGCCGGCCCGGTGGACCATCGCCCGCATGATCCCGGCCCGGCCGGTGTGCTGCTCCAGGTGGCTGCACGGCTCACACAGCTCCACCCCCCGGCAGCGCACCTCGCCGACGCTGAACTCCTCGCCGACCAGGCCGTTGAGGTCTATTCCCGACGTGGTCAGCTGCCGGCGCGACTCGCCCGGGACCAGGGCCAGAGACGGATCGGCCTGCGCAACCGCCTCGATCGCCTCGGACTCGATCAGCGTGAGCTGGTTGAGGGGCGGCTGGTCGTCCTGGAAGTAGCGGTCCCCCTCCAGGCCCTTGCCGGCCACGGCGACCGCCGAGTCGACGGCCACCGGCTCGCCGCCGTGCTCGGCCACGATGTGGATCGTCTCGACGCGCCCGGCCACGGGCCAAGGCTACCGGCGCTCGACGCCGAGGTCACGCAACGCCACCTCGGTCGACCAGAAGGCCATCTCGTCCCACGGGATCTCCGCCGGCGAGAAGGCCGCGACCTCGACGGCCTCGTCGGTCAGCGACGGCGCGCCGAGCAGCCGCCCGGTATAGACGACGAGCAGGATCCGGTCGTCCGGGCGCGAGTAGACCCCGTGCAGTGGCCCGAGCTCCACCTCTACCTCGAGCTCTTCCATCACCTCGCGCCGGGCCGCATCCTCGGCCGACTCGCCGAGGTCGACGAAGCCGCCCGGGAAGGTCCACAGGCCGGCTCCGGGATCGAAGCCGCGGCGCAGCAGCCACACCGAGCCGTCCTCCTCGAGCGGAATGACGCAGGCGACCGGCTTGGGGTTGGAGTAGGCGATGAAGCCGCAGGCCTCGCAGCTCAGCGAACGCGGGTGGTCGATCGTCGCCTCGGCGCCGCAGGCCGGACAGAAGCGCGAGCGGGCGAGCTGCGGGTTGAGGTCCGTTTTCGGGGCCACGGCGGCAGGCTATCCGGCGCCGCCCGGCTGGTAGCGTCGCGCGCCATGAGAGCGATCCAGATCACCGAGCTGAGCGGGCCGCAGGGGGCCCTGGCCGAGGTCGAGCTTCCCGACCCGACGCTGGAAGCGGGAGCCCTGATGACGCCGGGCGAGGGCGTCCTGATCGACGTGGAGGCCGCGGGAGTCTCCTTTCCCGAGGTCCTGCAGACCCGCGGCGAGTACCAGGTCAAGCCGGAGCTGCCATTCGTTCCCGGCAGCGAGGTCGCCGGCATCGTGGTCGAGGCCAGCTCGGGCTTCGAGCCCGGCGACCGGGTGATGGGCTTCTGCATGCTCGGCGGCTTTGCCGGGAAGGCCGTAGCGCCGGTGCACTTCACCTTCCCGCTCTCCGACGAGCTCGACTTCGCCCAGGGCGCCGCGGTGATCCTCAACTACCACACCGCGTACTTCGCTCTGGTCACCCGCGGCGAGCTCAAAGAAGGGGAGACGGTGCTCGTTCACGGCGCGGCCGGCGGCGTCGGCACGGCGACGATCCAGGTCGCGAGGGGGATGGGCGCCCGCACGATCGCCGTGGTCTCCACCGACGAGAAGGAGCAGGTCGCGCGCGAGGCCGGTGCCGACGAGGTGGTGCGCTCGGACGGCGAGTGGAAGGACGCCGTGCTCGAGCTGGGCGGCGCCGACATGGTGATCGACCCGGTCGGGGGCGACCGCTTCACCGACAGCCTGCGCTCTCTCAACCGCGCCGGCCGGCTCGTCGTGGTGGGCTTTACCGGCGGCTCGATTCCCGAGGTGAAGGTCAACCGGCTGCTGCTGAAGAACACCTCCGTCGTGGGGGCGGGCTGGGGCGAGTGGGCCCTCAGCAACCCGGCTTATGTGGCCGAGGCCGGGGCGGCGATCGGGAAGCTGATCGACGCCGGGTTCGTGAGGCCGATCGTCGGCGCCCGCTTCCCGTTCTCCGAGGCCGCCGCCGCGCTCGAGCTGATCGACGGCCGCGGAGCCACCGGCAAGGTCGTGCTCGAGACCGGCTGAGGCTGCCGATGCGCCCCCCTGCGCGGCAGCTCGCGCACCGGTGGCCAAGTGCGCAAATTGCGGGTTGCAATCTGCGGTGACATCGGAGAAGGTCGCATTGACCGTAATTCGGGGAACCGGAGAGAGGGAGATTTTGATGCTTGAGGAACTGGTTGCCGAGATCAAGGTTCTCGGCGGGTTGAAGGACCGTTACGACAATTACATCGGTGGCGAGTGGGTTGCCCCGAGCAGCGGCGAGTACTTCGAGAACATCTCGCCGGTCGACGGGAAGGCGTTCTGCGAGATCGCCCGCTCGAACGCCCAGGACATCGAACTTGCGCTGGACGCCGCCCACGCGGCCAAGGACGAGTGGGGCGCGACCAGCGTCACCGAACGCTCGAACATCCTGCTCAAGATCGCCGACCGCATGGAGGAGAACCTCGACGCCCTCGCGGTCGCCGAGACCTGGGAGAACGGCAAGCCGATCCGTGAGACCACGGCCGCGGACCTGCCGCTGGCGATCGACCACTTCCGTTACTTCGCCGGAGCGATACGGGCGCAGGAAGGGACGATGTCCCAGCTCAGCAACGACTCCGTGGCCTACCACTTCCACGAGCCGCTCGGCGTGGTCGGGCAGATCATCCCGTGGAACTTCCCGCTGCTGATGGCCACCTGGAAGCTCGCCCCGGCGCTTGCTGCCGGCAACTGCGTCGTCCTCAAGCCGGCCGAGCAGACGCCTTGGTCGATCCTGAAGTTCGTCGAGCTGGTCGGCGACCTGCTTCCGCCCGGCGTGCTCAACGTGGTCAACGGATTCGGGGTCGAGGCCGGCAAGCCGCTCGCCTCGAGCGACCGGGTCGCCAAGATCGCCTTCACCGGTGAGACCACGACGGGGCGGCTGATCATGCAGTACGCCTCCGAGAGCATCATTCCGGTGACGCTCGAGCTCGGCGGGAAGAGCCCGAACCTCTTCTTCGCCGACGTCATGGAGGCCGACGACGCCTACTTCGACAAGGCGCTCGAGGGTTTCGTGCTCTTCGCGCTCAACCAGGGCGAGGTCTGCACCTGTCCGAGCCGGGCGCTGATCCAGGACTCGATCTACGACGCGTTCATGGAGCGCGCCCTGGAGCGGGTCGAGGCGATCAACCTGGGCGACCCGCTCGATCCGGCGACCATGGTCGGGGCCCAGGCCTCAAACGACCAGTTCGAGAAGATCATGTCCTACCTCGATATCGGCAGGTCCGAGGGAGCGGAGGTCCTGATCGGCGGCAACGCCCGTGAGGTCAAGGGCCGCGAGGGCGGCTACTACGTCGAGCCGACCGTCTTCAAGGGCACCAACGACATGAGGATCTTCCAGGAGGAGATCTTCGGGCCGGTGGTCGCGGTGACCACGTTCTCGGATTTCGACGAAGCGATCGAGATCGCCAACGACACCCTCTACGGCCTCGGGGCCGGGGTGTGGACCCGGGACCTGAATACCGCCTACCGGGCCGGACGCGCCATCCAGGCCGGACGGGTGTGGACCAACTGCTACCACGACTACCCGGCCCACGCCGCCTTCGGCGGTTACAAGGGCTCGGGGATCGGGCGGGAGAACCACTCGATGATGCTCAACCACTACCAGCAGACCAAGAACCTGCTCGTCTCCTACGACGAGAACAAGCTCGGGTTCTTCTAGGCCGATGGACGAGGGCGACGGCGAGCGCGTCACGATCACCCCGCAGGCTGCGGAGCTGGTCGGGCGCCTCGTCGAGCGCCACGGGCCGCTCCTGTTCCATCAGTCGGGCGGCTGTTGTGACGGCTCCAGCCCGATGTGTTACCCGCGCGACGACTTCCAGGTCGGCTCGCGCGAGGTCTACCTCGGCGAGGTCGCCGGGCAGCCGTTCTACATGGGCCCGGAGCAGTACCAGGTCTGGGCCCACACCCACCTGACGGTCGACGTCGTGCCCGGCCGTGGCTCGGGTTTCTCGGTCGAGGCGCCCGAGGGAGTGCGTTTCCTGATCCGCTCCCGGGTCTTCAGTGATGAGGAGCTCGAAGAGATGGCGCCGGCCCTGACCGGCCTACAGCACTAGCGCTCGTCCCCGTCCTCGGCCCCGGCGCTGTCCTCGGCCTCCGCGCCGCCAAAAGCCTCCCCGTTCTCCGTGGAGGCCAGGAGCGAGTCGAGGTCCTGGTAGAGGCCGTCCAGGCTCCCGGGCTTGAGGACCAGGGCGAGGAGTGACTCGGCTTCGGAGACGCTGCGAAGGGCCACGCAGCAATTGTGATGAGGGCTCCGGCGGAAACGGCGGGGCCCGCCTGCTGCCTCCCACGGTGGCTATGCTCGCCTGCGCCCGCCCTCCTAGCTCAGTTGGTAGAGCACTTCCATGGTAAGGAAGGGGTCACCGGTTCGAGTCCGGTGGAGGGCTTCAAGGAAAGCGCCGCTAACGCGGCGTTTTCGGTTTCTAAGGCCTCGAGCTGGCTCGCCAAGGTGAAGGCCTATGGAAGCCTTTTGGAAGCCTCAAGAGGTAAGCGGCAGCTCGCGCTGCCGGCCGGATCGGCCTGCCTGCGATCCCGTCCCGGCACCCTGCCGCGGCAGGTCAGCCGGTGAAGGAGGGGCCGGTCTGCGCCAGGCGCACCGTCCGGCTGAGAGACTGAGCTGAGCCATCAGCAGGCTTGAAGCTGACCGTCACGCGAAGGCGAAGGGAGCTGGCCTGGAGCCTTCTCAACGTCGACGCGTTCAGCCGGCAGCCGATCCTGATCGTTCGCTCCCTTGTAACCGGGACGGAAGAGCGACAGGCGGTGGGCGCAGCCGAGCTGCGGCTACCGCCAGAGCCAACCAGCACCCCGCGCTGCATCAGCCTTCCCGGGCCGGGAACGCGAATACGGACTGCGAGCTTCGACCCGCCGGAAGCAACCCTCATCCGGCCCGAACGGACCGGGGCCTTGGTGGAACCATCGGCCGTACTCTCCTCAGGCGCGGTCACGACAGGAGAGCTGACCTCGTCGCCGCTTCCTCCGGGAGCGGGAGCGCCCGGAGCCGGTGGCGTATAGCCATCGGGCACGTAGAGCTCGGATACCTTGGTCGGACCGTCGAACGTGGGGCTTGATTCGGGCCCTGTCGCCCCGCCAGCGAACAGGATCCGGCCGTCGTTGAGCACCGGAGGGTTGGCCACGTTCAGCTGACGTCGGGCAACCGTCATCGGACCGATCGCGGTGAACGTTCCAGTTGCGGGATCAAAGATGTCAGCCGAGCTGTTTGGTGCACCGGCCCAATCGCTTGCTCCGCCGGCAACCAGGACTCGCCCGTCGGGAAGGGGGGCGATGTACCCCTGGGACCTTGCGGCCCCCATGACCCCAGCGGTTGCAGCGAATGTCCCGGCCGCCGGGTCGAAAACCTCCGCGGTGTTGCCCGATGCGCCGGTGGCGCCGGCGATGAGGACCTTTCCGTCGGTCAACCGGGTAGCCATCGATGCGGTCCGTGCGACCACCATCAGCCCGCTGGTAGTCGTGAAGCTGTCGGTTGCGGGGTCGTAGACCTGGGCCTTCCTGTCCGTACCCCAGTCTCCCGCGACCAGGACCTTCCCGTTGGCCAGCTTCGTCGCCGTCCCGGTTGAATTGGAGAAGCTTACGCTGGGCTGGCCGGCAGTCAGCGTGAATGTCCCCGTTGGACCAACGTTGGGGTCGTAAAGGTCGGCGGAATTGCCTCCAGTGCAGCACCCGTGGCTCACGAGCACCTTGCCGTTGTCAAGCCGCGTGGCGAGTGGCCAGACCCGGTTCCCGCTCATGGTGCTCGAGACGTCCGTGAACAGTCCGGTGGCGGGGTCGAACAGTTCAGCCGTCGTCCGAGGCCCCCCGGTATCGCCCTGGCCGCCGACGATCAGGACCTTACCGCTCGGGAGGAGGGCGGCCGTTCCGATGATCCGATCGACCGCCATAGAGCCGGTGGTCAGCGTGAACTGCCCGGTGGAAGGGTCATAGATCTCAGCGGTCCTGGTGATGACGTTGCCGGTGGTGCGGCCACCAGCAACTAGCACCCTGCCGTCGGCGAGCTTGACGACCATTGGATTGGCTCGAGCGACGTTCAGGTCACCGGTGCGTTCGAAGCCGGCGGCAATAGCCCCTGACGAGGGCAGGAAGGCGGCCGCGAATACGGCGACCGCGATTAGCCTGGGAACCGCATACCTGAAAGACATTGTCGTCTGTTATACACGGATCAGTCCGCAGATTAGCCGCCTCGAGCGGAAGCCTCGTGGAAGCCTACGAGGCCGCCAGCCACCTCCAGGCACCGGAGGCCGAAGCCTCGAACGTTCGGGAACTCCGGCGCTCGGCGTAATCCACGGCCAGCCGCCGGAGCCTTGCCGCCAGATGGTAAGGAAGGGGTCACCGGTTCGAGTCCGGTGGAGGGCTCTCTCGGGGTGGCGCGGACCCCGGGCCACGGAGGCGGCGGCGAAACTCCTTCGAAGGTCGTGTACGGTCCGCTGATGCCCAAGGTCCTCCGGTCCCTCACCCTTCTTCCCTTCCTGGTCCTCGCGGCCATGCTCGTGCCCGTCGCCGGCGCGGGGGCCCAGTCCACGCAGATCAGCTGGACGGCGTGCCCGGAAGAGGACTTCCCGGAGCTGGAGTGCGGCAGCTTCGAGGTTCCCTACGACTACTCCAGGCCAGACGGCAAGAAGTTCACCCTCGCGCTGCAGAAGCTCCCGGCATCGGGCACGAAGATCGGCACGCTCTTTGCCAACCCCGGAGGGCCGGGGGCGCCGGGGCGGAACATCTGGCAGCTGCCGGCCCAGTCGGCATCGCTGCGGCAGTCGTTCGACCTCGTCGGCTTCGACCCCCGCGGGATCGGCGAGACCAGGCCGGCCTTCGACTGCGATCTCCCGGGTGGAGGCCCGGTAAACAGCCCCAACATCGACTGGGTCGCGTACACCCGGGCCCTGACCCCCCTGATCGCCAGGGCCAACCGGGCCTGCCAGAAGAAGAGCGCCGACTTCATCGCCCACGTGGGCACCAACAACGTGGTGCGGGACCTGGACGCCATGCGTGCCGCGGTCGGCGACCCCAAGCTGACCTACTGGGGGATGAGTTACGGCACGAGGATCGGCTACGTCTACGCCTATCGCTACCCGCAGCGCGTGCGGGCGATCCTCCTTGACGGTCCGGTCACGCCGGACGGGAGCTGGGCCAACTTTGCCGACGTGCGCTCCAAGAGCAACGATGAGGCCTTGCAGTTTCTCCGCTCGGTCAGCCCCGCCACCTACGCGGCGGTCATCTCGACCCGTAACAGCCTCTTCACCTCCGCGCTGGACGTCGGCACCGCCGGAAAGCGCATGCCGCTGGGCGGGTACGACTGGCTGGGAATCGTCTCCGGCCAGCTCCTGCTCGACCAGTCCAACTGGCCGCAGATCATCAAGCTCGCCGGGGTGGTCTCGCAGGCCCGGATCGTCGGACCCGGCGGCGACGAGGCCCGCGCGGCGCTGCGCGCGCTTGCCGGCGCGGCCGAGGACGAGGCGCCCGGCGGCCTCGCCCCCGACGGCGGAGCCAACTCGGCGATCAACTGCGCCGACTACGCCGACCGGCCCAACGGCCGCAGGCGGGCCCGGATCGTGCGCAACGTCGTCTCCCAGGCCCCGGTCTTCGGCGGCCTGACCGTC
>JBJTBE010000094.1:0-3605 GCA_046091165.1 Solirubrobacterales bacterium
GCGGTCCTCGTGGATCTCCTCCTCGGAGCTCTCGATCGAGGTGAGGATGATCCCGGTGACCGCTAGGCCCAGGCCGACGGCCACGATGGGGGCGAGCGAGTCGCCCCCGGCCAGCCCGACGACCACCGGGATGGCCACGCCGCTGGCCGCGATCGGCGCCACCACCCCGAGCTTGCCGAGCGACATGGCCAGGTAGAAGAGGCCGAGCCCGGTGGAGCCCAGGGCGCCGCCGACCAGGGCGAAGACGATCGCCCGGCCGGAGGGCAGCGCCGGGGTGGTAAGCGCCACGAAGGCCAGGGCCAGGGCGAGCCCGACGCCGAATACGATGAGCAGCACCACGACGACCGGGTTGCGGCGGCGTGCTCAGCAGAGCGCAGCCAGCAGAGCGAGGGGGATCGCGGCCATCGGCCGCTGAGCCTATTGGTGCCCGGCGCCCGGCTAGCCGCGGTCGCCGCGGCCGTACAGGAAGGCGAACAGCTTGCCGAGCCGCTGGGTGACCTTCTCGCTGTACGGGAACATGTGCATGTCGCGCTTGGGGTGGAAGCGCGAGACCATCAGCGCCTGCTGCTCGGTGTATTTGCGGATGCCGCCGGCGCCGTGGCGCGAGCCGATCCCCGAGGTCTTGGCTCCGCCCATCGGCAGCTCCAGCGCCGCGTAGTTGAGCATCGCGTCGTTCACGCAGACCGCCCCGGCCTCGATGCGCCGGGCCACCGCCTCGCCGCGCTCGACGTCCTTGGAGAAGACCGAGGCCCCCAGCCCGTACTGGCTGTCGTTGGCCAGGCGAATCGCCTCCTCGGCGTCCTCGACCTTCATGATCGGAAGCGTCGGCCCGAAGGTCTCCTCGGTCATCGCCTCCATCGAGGGGTCGACGTCGACGATCACCGTCGGCTCGAAGATGTCTCCCGGCCCTTCGCGGCGCTTGCCGCCGACGAGCACCTTCGCACCCTTGGCGACCGCGTCGGTCACGTGCGATTCGACCTTCTCGAGCTGCGGCGGGAAGGTCATGGCGCCGACCTCGACGGTGCCCGGGCCGGTCGAATGGCCCTGGCGCAGCGATGCCACCTTGTCGGTGACCTTGGTCACGAACTCGTCGAAGACCGGCGCCTCGACGTAGACGCGCTCGGTCGAGATGCAGGTCTGCCCCGAGTTCTGCATCGAGAAGAAGACAGCGGCGTTGGCCGCGCGCTCGAGGTCGGCGTCACGCAGGACGATCATCGGGTCCTTCCCCCCCAGCTCCAGCGAGCAGGGGATCAGCCGCTCAGCGGCGGCCACGGCGACCTTGCGCCCGGTGGCCGTGGAGCCGGTGAACATGATCATGTCGACCTCGTCGATCAGGGCACGGCCGGTGTCGCCGAGGCCCGTAGCGACCTGGAAGACCCCGGAGGGCAGCCCGCACTCCTCGAGCGCCTCGGCCATCAGCAGCGAGGTGAGCGGGGTGACCTCGCTCGGCTTGAGAATCACGCTGTTGCCCGCGGCCAGCGCGGGGATACAGTCGCCGAACGAGTTGGTCAGCGGGTAGTTCCACGGGCCGATCACGCCGATCAGGCCGAGCGGCCGGTAGCGCACGACGAGCTTCTTGCCGGTGAGGATCTTGTTCGAGGACTTGACCTTCACGTCGGCGAGGTACTTCGGGGCGTTCTTGGCCCAGAAGCCGAAGGCGGAGGCGCCGTAGGAGATCTCGGCGAGCTGGGCGTCCTCGTAGGTCTTGCCGGTCTCCGAGACGATCGTGTCGATCACGTCGTCCATGTGGTCGATCAGCCACTTCTGCGCGCGCAGCAGCACGCGCCCACGGCCCTCGAAACCAAGCGCCTCCCAGGCGGGCTGCACGGCACGGCCCCGCTCGGCCATAGCCTGCACCTCGGCTGGCCCGAGGTTGGGAACCGAGGCAATTACCTCTCCGGTTGCCGGGTTGACGACCGGGAACTCGTTGCCCGAAGCCGCCTTCTCGTCCTTGCTGGCCTTCTCGACTGTCGCCATCCTGCTCTCCTCTTCTCAGACCCTGACCGCTGTCCCCCAGCCTACTCCACTTCGAGCGCGGCGATTCCAACCGGCTCCAGCGGTGAATCGCGCTGGTCGGTGGCCACGGCCGAGATCGCGTCCACGACCTCCATCCCGTCGGTCACCTGGCCGAACACGGTGTGCTTGCCGTCGAGGTGGGGACACTCGGCGGCGGTGACGATGAAGAACTGCGAGCCGTTGGTGTTGGGGCCGGCGTTGGCCATGGCCAGCGCTCCGCGCACGACCTTGTGGTCGTTGAACTCGTCGTCGAACATGTAACCGGGGCCCCCGGTGCCGGTGCCTTCGGGGCAGCCGCCCTGGACCATGAAGTCGGGAATCACGCGGTGGAAGGTGAGCCCGTCGTAGAAGCCGTCCTCGGCGAGCTTGCGGAAGTTGGCGACGGTTTCGGGGGCGTCATCGTCGAAGAGCTCGAGCCTGATGTCGCCTTCAGTGGTCTTCATGGTCGCTGCCGACATCGGCGGCGCTCCTCTCTATCGGTGGCGGGTCGAGGCAGCTGTGCCCTGACCGGACCGTAACGAATGGCGACCGCCAGCGCAGCTCAGTTGCCGAAGAACTTGAGCTGGGAGATCCGCACCGTCGGGCCCTTGTTGGGCGGGACGGTGAACCACAGCACGACGGTGCGCCACTTCTTGTCGGTGTTGCCGAGGCTCAGCTCGAAGGTCTCGTCCCCGGCCTTGTCGCCCGGCTCGGGGGCGGGCTTTCCGCTCTCGGCGGCGGCGTCGATGGACGCCGCCTCGCCCAGGGTCGTCAGCTTGCCGACGTCGTCGGGCGGGTCGACACCCTTGGCCCCCAGGACGTACATCGTGTAGCCCGGGGTCTTGGTGGTCATGGTGAGGCGCGTGACCTTGCGCGACTTCTGCAGGTCGACCTGGAGGCCGATGTTCATGTTCCCGTCGGCCGCGGTGGTGACAAACCAGGTGGGGGTCTTGGCCCCGTCGATCGCCAGTGCCGGGTCGTTGGAGGCCTGGAAGCGCACCTGCGGGTCGTAGGGGGCCGCGGCGCTGCCGGGCAGGTCGAAGGGCTTGGGCTCGGTCGAGCCGCCGCCGCCGTCGTCGGGGACCACCGGGGTGATCGAGCCACCGCCGCCGTCCACGGGAGCAACGGGGGTGAGCTGCTCGTCGACGGCGCCGCTGTCCGGCGGGAGCGGATCCTCGGTGAGCGGGTCGTCGATCGCCGGGTCGGCCGGCGCCTCCTGGGCGACGGTCTGGACCTTGGTGTCCCGCGGCGGGATCGTGTCGTTGAGGGCGGCGACGCCCGCGGCGACCGCCCCGCCGGCCAGGACGAGGGTGAAGACGCCGGCCAGGCCGACCGCCGCCAGCCCGGGCATCACCCGCGGCTCGTCCGCCGCCGCGCCGCACTCCAGGCACCAGTCCTGGTCGGCCGCGATGAAGGCGCCGCAGACCCGGCAGTCGTTCTCGCCGACCGGCGGCCGGTCCGAAGCCTCGACGGGGGCCAGGAGCGAGTCGTCCACGGCAAGGCCGAGCTCGCCCTGTTCGAGCGGCAGGTCGGGTTGGTCGGATAGCTGAATCACTGCCCTAAGGATGGCACGCCGGCCCGCGGCGGGCAATAAGGAACGGTTAACGCCC
>JBJTBE010000095.1:0-11711 GCA_046091165.1 Solirubrobacterales bacterium
AACCTGCGCACATTCATTTGCGACATGGTCTAATTGGAGAATGCGCAGGCACCTGACTCCCTCGCTGGTCATTTCGATGATCGCCCTCTTCGTCGCCCTGGGCGGCGCGAGCTACGCGGCCATCAGGATCCCGAAGAACTCGGTGGGCACCAGCCAGCTGAAGAAGAACGCGGTCAACTCCACCAAGGTCAAGGACCGCTCCCTGCTCGCGACCGACTTCAAGGCGGGCCAGCTGCCGCGCGGGGAGCAGGGGCCAAAGGGAGATACCGGGGCCACTGGCGCAACCGGGGCGAGTGGCGTGACCGCGGCCAACGGGGCAAGCCGGGAGGGCCTCGGGAACGGCTTCGGGATCACGCTCTCACACATTTTCCAAACCATGATGTCAACCACCGTTAACTCCGCCCCTGCCGGCCGGATCGTCGTAACCGGCAGCGTGCGCATGATCAACAATGGCCCCCCCCAACACGGATCCAGCTGCTATGTAGAGGTTGATGGTGTCCGGATTTCGCAGAACGCCCCTTACTACCCCCTCGACGGCCCGGCGGGCGGCGGTAATGAATGGCAGCTGCCGGTCGTTGGCAGCGCTCCCGTCACCGCGGGAACCCACACCGCCGAAATTCTCTGTCGCCAGACCCTATCCATCGGAGCCGGAACGACAGTCGCCTACAGCGGCGACCTTGTCGCGTTCGTAGCGGCCAACTGACCGGGAGGCGGCCCGCTCCCGGCTTCGAGTGCCGGGGGCGCCCCGACGTTCTCAGCCCTCGGTGATCTCCCGGGCCATCTCGTCGAAGACCTCGACGTAGCGGTCGACCGCCTCGTCGGTGTGGGTGATGGAGAGAGTCCACTCCTCCTCGCGGCCCGGGGTCATGAAGATCCCGCGGTTCATGTTGAAGAGCCAGGCGAGCGTTGACATGTCCTCGTCCTGGTTGGCCTTGAAGCTCTCGTAGTCGACGACCTTCTCAGTGGAGAAGGTCACGCAGCCCTTGGACCCGATGCCGACGGCGTAGCCGGGCAGGTTGTACCTCTCGATCACCCCGGTGCAGCCCTCGAGGATCCGGTCGTTGAGGTGGGCCAGGTGCTCGTAGGCGGCCGGCACCATCACCTTCTCGAGGTTGGCGCGGGTCGCCGCCACGCAGAGCGGGTTCCCGTTGTAGGTCCCCACCTGGTAGACGGTGCCGTCGGTCACGCAGGCCATCACCTCCTCGGTGCCGCCGATGGCGCCGACCGGGAAGCCGCCGCCCAGCGCCTTGGCGAGGGTCACCAGGTCGGGCTTGACGCCGAAGTACTCGGTCGCGCCACCCGGGGCGATGCAGATGCCGGTCTTGACCTCGTCGAAGATCAGGACGATGCCGTAGCGCTCGGTGATCTCGCGGACCTCCTCGAGGTAGCCGGGCTCGGGGAGCACGACGCCGAGGTTCATCATCGCTGCCTCCATGATCACGCAGGCCGGCAGGCGCCCTTCCTTCTCCAGGCGCTGGATCCGGCGCTCCATGGCGCCGGCGTCGTTGAACGGCACGGCGATCACCTGGTCGACGGTCGCCTGCGGGATGCCGGCCCCGTAGGGCAGCGAGGCGAGGTCCTCGTGGTCGCCGATGTCGTCGTAGGCGACGCCGATCGAGACCATGACCGTGTCGTGGTGGCCGTGGTAGGAGCCGAAGATCTTCATGACCTCGTCGCGGCCGGTGTGGGCGCGGGCGATCCGGATCGCGTCCATGGTCGACTCCGAGCCCGAGTTGGTGAAGCGCCACAGCGGGAGGCCCCAGCGCTCGGCGAGGTTTTCGGCGACGGCGATCGCGTCCTCGGTGGGAGCGGCGAAGTGGGTGCCCATCGCGTAACGGTCACGGACGGCGTGCCCGATCTCCGGGTTGGCGTGGCCCTGGACCATCGAGCCGAAGCCGTTGTGGAAGTCGTACATCTCGTTGCCGTCGACGTCCCAGACGCGGGGACCGGCGCCGCGCTCGAGGTAGATCGGCCACGGGGCGCGGGCCTGGTAGGAGCTGGCAACGCCGGCGGCGAGCGAGCGGTCGGCACGCTCGTACATCCGCTTTGACTCCTGGGTGCGGGCGTTGAGCTCGGCTTCCTCGCGGGCGATCAGTTCCTTGACGCGCTCGCGATCAATTTCGACGTGGGTCTTAACGGCCATGGGCTATCACTCCGTTCGGGTTTCCGGTTACGTCGATCTGCAGGCAATCCTACCGCCCGCGGGCGCAGAAGCTCAGGCCCGCAGGCGCTCGCCGGCCGGGTCGTAGAGCGGCTCCTGGACGATCGTCCCGGTAACCCACTCCCCGAAGATGTCCACCTCCACCGGTGTTCCGGGCTCGCAGACGCCGCTCGGGACGTACGCCAGGGCGATCGATTCGGCGACCGTGTAGCCGAAGCCGCCGCTGGTGACCCGGCCGGCGATCTCCCCGGCGATCCGCACCGGCTCGTTGCCCAGGGCGACCGCCCGGGGGTCGTCGAGCGTTATGGCCACCAGCCGCCGCAGCGGCTCCCCGGCCTGGGCCAGGGCCTCGTCACCGATGAAGCCCCCGGGCTTGTCGGGCCGGACGGCGAAGCCGAGGCCGGCCTCGTAGGGGTTGTCGTCCGGGGTGATGTCGGCCGCCCAGACGCGGTAGCCCTTCTCGAGCCGGAGCGTGTCGATCGCCTTGTAGCCGCAGGCCAGCAGGCCGTGGGGTTGCCCGGCCTCGTAAATGGTCCGCCACAGCCGCGCGCCGTACTCGGTCGGGCAGTAGAGCTCCCACCCCGGCTCGCCGACGAAGGTCACGCGCAGCGCGCGCACCGGCACGTCGCCGACCGTGATCTCGCGGGCGCTCAGGTAAGGGAAGGCCTCCGAATCGAGCCGGTCCGGGGTCAGCGGCTGGAGGATCTCCCGCGCCTTCGGGCCCCAGAGGCCGAAGCAGGCAAAGCGGGCGGTCACGTCGTGGACCTCGACGCTGCCGTCGGCGGGCAGGTGCGAGCGGATCCAGGCCATGTCGTGCTGGCCGAAGGCGGTCCCGGTGACGATCGCGAAGTGCTCCTCGCCCAGGCGGGTGACCGTGAAGTCGCACTCGATCCCGCCGCGGCGGTTGAGCATCTGCGTGTAGGTGATCTTTCCGACCTCCCGGGCGACGTCGTTGTCGCAGAGCCGGTTCAGGAAGGCGGCGGCGCCCGGGCCCGTGACCTCGACCTTGGCGAACGAGGACTCGTCGTAGAGCCCGGCCGCCTCGCGGGTGGCCCGGTGCTCGGCGCCGATCGCCGGCGACCAATGCATCCCCGCCCAGCCCTTCGGGCGCAGCGACTCGTCGCCCAGTCCGGCATTGGGCTCGTACCAGTTGACGCGCTCCCAGCCCGACTTCTCGCCGAAGGCCGCCCCGTGCTCCAGGTGCCACGGGTAGGCGCTCGAGGTCTTGAGCGGCCGGCCGGCCTGGCGCTCGTGGCCCGGGTAGCAGATGTCGTAGTAGGTCTCGTAGTTCTCGCGGGTGCGGGCCAGCGTGTAGCCGGGCGAGCGGTACTGGGGGCCGAAACGGCGGATGTCCATCTCCCAGAGGTCCATCTGGGGCTCGCCGGCGCTGATCCACTCGGCCATCACCTTCCCGATCCCGCCGGCGCCGGCCAGGCCGTGGGCGCAGAAGCCGGCGGCGACGAAGAAGCCCTTCACGTCGCTCTCCCCCAGGCAGAACTCGTTGTCGGGAGTGAACGCCTCGGGCCCGTTGATCAGCTTGGTGACGGTGATCTCGTTCATGGCCGGAACGCGCTTGCGCGAGTTGACGGTGATCTCCTCGAAGCGGTCCCAGTCCTCCTCGAGCAGGCGCCCGTTGAAGTCGGGCGGGATGCGGTCCACCAGGTGGTCGTCGAGCGCCCACGGGGCGCAGTCGCGCTCGTAGCCGCCCATGACCAGGCCGCCGGCGTCCTCGCGGTAGTAGATGAGCAGGTCGGGGTCGCGAAGCGTGGGGAGGTGACGGCCGCCGGCGCGCAGCTCCTCCATCGCCGGGAACGGCTGGGTCACCAGGTACTCGTGGGCCATCGGCACGATCGGAACCCGCACGCCCGCCATGCGGCCGATCTCGGCGGCGAACATGCCCCCGGCGTTCACGACGATGTCCGCCTCGATGTCGCCCCACTCGGTGCGCACCCGGCGCACGGCGCCCTTCTCGACGTCGATTCCCTCCACGCGGGTGTGGGTGAATATCTGGACGCCGCCGGCCCGCGCGCCGTCGGCCAGCGAGTAGGTGAGCTGGGACGGGTCCAGGTAGCCGTCGGTCGCCAGGTAGGAGCCCAGGCGCACCCCGTCGGTGACCATCAGCGGGAAGAGCTCGCGGGCCTCGTCGGCGGTGATCAGCTCGAGCGGCAGGCCGAAGGTCTTCGCCCAGGCCACCTGGCGCAGGATCTCCTGCTCGCGCTCGGGGGTGCAGGCCAGGCGGATACCCCCGCACTCGACCCATCCCGGCTTGAGCTCGGCCTCCTCCTCGAGCGTGCGGTAGAGCTCGGCCGAATACATCATCATCTCGGTGAGGGTCACGCTCGAGCGCAGCTGGCCGACGAGCCCGGCCGAGTGGAAGGTGGAGCCGCTGGTCAGCTCGTTGCGGTCGAGCAGGACGACGTCCTTCTCCCCCAGGCCGGCCAGGTGGTAGGCGATGCTGGCTCCGCCGACGCCGCCTCCGATGATGACTATCCGGGCGCGCTCCGGGAGCTCACGAGGCCTGGCCACGCAGCCATCCTTCCAGCCGGGAGTCGTCGGCGCCGCGGCGCAGCCGCTCGAAGTGCTGGGCCGCGTAGGCGTCGTAGTCGAAGTCGATTCCCGAGGCGGCGCTCTGGACCACGCCCCACATCGCCTCCCGCACGTCGCTCATCAGCCTCATCAGGGCCAGCGAAGCTACCTGACCCTCGTCCGGCTCGGCCCCGAAGTAGGCCTCGAGCAGCTGCGCCCCCTGGGCATCACCGAACTCGTTGTTGACCGCGGCGTTGCCCAGGTCGAAGAAGCGGTCGTTCATCCCGGCATACTCCCAGTCCACCAGCACGAGGCCCGCCGGCGAGGCGATGAAGTTGGCGGTGAGCATGTCGTTGTGGCAGGGGACCTCCTCGTGGCCAGGGCGGCCTGCCACCGCCTCGCCGATCCGGGTGCTGAGCTCGCGGGCGAGCTCGAGGTCCCCGGGCCGGGCGCCGCCGCCCAGCCGCTCCGCGCTCTCCTCGTACTCCCACGCCAGGGTGAAGGTGGGAAAGGAGGCCCCGAGCGCCGGGCCGGCATGGACGGCGCGAAGCGCCGCGCCCAGCTCGGCGATCCGCTCCGGCGCGGCCATCGCTTCCGGGGTCATCGCCTCGCCCGAGACGAAGGCGGTGACCAGGCAGCCGAGTTCGGGCAGCCAGGCGGCCACCTCGGGCGCCACCCCGGCCGCGTGGGCGTTGCGGTTGGCCTGGACCTCGGTCTCGCGGTCGATCGAGATGATCTCCACGCCCGGGGTGCAGATCCGCAGCACGAAGTCCCCCCGCTCGAACGCGACCAGGAGGTTGCGGTTGGTGATCCCGCCCGAGAGGGCCACCGGCTGGCCGGCCGGCGCGCCCAGCGCCGGCTCCAGCTCCGCGTAGATCGGCTCCAGGTCGAAGTCGGCCACCGCCGCCCGAGGCTACGGGGCACGGCCCTTGCACGCAATCAGGACGCGCCGTCTAGGTTGGGCCGCGTGACCATCGAAGAGCTGCGCGAAGCGGTCGCCTCGGGGCGGATTGACACCGTCGTCCTGGGCTTTGCCGACATGCAGGGGCGCCTCCAGGGCAAGCGGTTCACCGCCGGGCACTTCCTCGACGCCGTGCTCGACCACGGCTCGGAGGCCTGCAACTACCTGCTGGCCGTCGACGTGGAGATGAACCCGGCGCCCGGCTACGAGATGGCCTCCTGGGAGCGCGGCTACGGGGACTTCGAGACCGTGCCCGACCTCTCCACGCTGCGCGAGACGCCCTGGAACGAGGGGGCCGCACTGATCCTCGCCGACCTGCTCTGGCACGACCACAGCCCCGTGCTCGCCTCGCCGCGCCAGGTCCTCAGGGCACAGCTGGAGCGGCTATCCGAGCGCGGGTGGAGCGCGCTGGCCGCCACCGAGCTCGAGTTCATCGTCTTCGACGAGAGCTACCGCGAAGCCAGCGCGGCCGACTACCAGGGCCTCACGCCGGCCAACCACTACAACCTCGACTACTCGATCCTCGGGGGCAGCTACGTCGAGCCGCTGATCCGGCGGATCCGAAACGAGATGACCGCGGCGGGAATGGTCGTTGAGAACTCCAAGGGCGAGTGCAACCTCGGCCAGCACGAGGTCAACTTTCGCTACGCCGACGCGCTCGCCACCGCCGACGACCACGTCGTCTACAAGACCGGGGCCAAGGAGATCGCCGTTCAGGAGGGGATGGCGATCACCTTCATGGCCAAGTACGACGAGCGCGAGGGGAACTCGTGCCACGTCCACTTTTCGCTGCGCGACGGCTCCGGCTCACCGGTCTTCGCCGACTCGCCGGAGCTCTTCGACTCGTTCCTCAGCGGCGTGCTGGCGAGCCTGCGCGAGCTGACCCTCTTCCACGCCCCTCACGTCAACTCGTACAAGCGCTTTGCCGAAGGCTCGTTCGCCCCCACCACGGTCGCCTGGGGCAACGACAACCGCACCTGCTCGGTGCGGGTGATCGGCGACGGAATGGCCCGCCGGCTGGAACTGCGCTGCCCGGGCGCCGACGTCAACCCCTACCTCTCGCTGGCCGCGATCATCGCCGCCGGCCTCGACGGGATCGACCGCGGCCTCCCGGCCACGGCGCCGCTGGAGGGCAACGCCTACGCGGCCGACGCCGAGCGGCTCCCGGTGACCCTGCGCGAGGGCCAGGAGCTCTTTGCGGGCAGCAGCCTGGCCCGCTCGGCCTTCGGCGACGAGGTGGTCGACCACTACGTCAACTGCGCCCAGGTCGAGCTCGACGCCTTCAACTCCACGGTGACCGACTGGGAGCTGCGGCGCGGCTTCGAGCGCTTCTGAGTCCCGCAATTAGCGAAGAAGCGGCGGTTTGTGCGTTTCGTCGCTTGACATACGTCCGCGGGCGTACTTAGGCTCGCGCGGCCTCGATGAGGCACAGTCGGATACCCAATTGAGGAGGGGTACACAGGTGAGCACCGCAGAGCAGGCCGGAGCGGGGAACGCTGACGAACAGCGCCTCGCGGAACTTGGTTACAAGCAGGAGCTGAAGCGCAGCTGGAGCGGTTTCCAGAACTTCGCGATCTCCTTCACGATCATCTCGATCCTCGCCGGGTGCTTCACCACCTACGGCCAGGCGTGGAACAACGGCGGCCCGGTCGCCATCTCGTGGGGCTGGCCGATCATCGTCCTGCTCATCCTCACCGTCGCCTTCTCGATGGCCGAGCTCGCCTCCTCATTCCCCACCGCGGGCGCCATCTACTGGTGGTCGGCCCGCCTGGGCGGCCGGACCTGGGGCTGGTACACCGGCTGGTTCAACCTGATCGGCCTGATCGGCGTCGTCGCCTCGGTCGACTACGCCTGCGCCACCTTCCTGGACGCGATATTGGGGGCATACGGCGTCGACATATTCGGACTCAACTTCGCCGACGACGTGGGGGTCCTGAAGGAGACCTTCATCCTCTTCGTGCTCATCCTCCTGCTGCACACGCTGATCAACATCTTCAGCTCGCCGCTGGTCGGGCGCCTGAACGCGGTGTCGGTCTGGTGGCACGTCCTGGGCGTCGCCGCGATCATCATCGTGCTGATCGTCGTGCCGGCCGAGCACGCCACCTTCGACTTCGTCTTCACCGAGCGGATCAACAACTCCGGCTTCGGCGAGGGGATGTACTGGTTCTACGTGCTGCCACTGGGCTTCCTGCTGACGATGTACACGGTCACCGGCTATGACGCCTCGGCCCACGTCTCCGAGGAGACCGAGAACGCATCGGTAACCGCGGCGAAGGGCGTCTGGCGCTCGGTCTTCTGGAGCGGCATCATCGGCTGGATCGTGCTGCTGGCGATCACCTTCGCCGCCGCCGACCCCGCCGCCGTGAACGACGGCGGCGGCACCTCGATCGCCATCTTCGAGGCGGCGATGAGCTCGGCCTGGGTGAAGTTCATCCTCATCATCTCAACGCTGGGACAGCTGTTCTGCGGCATGTCCTGCGTGACCAGTGCCTCGAGGATGACCTTCGCCTTCTCGCGCGACGGCGCCATTCCGGGCCACCGCCTGTGGACGAAGCTCAACCACCACCGCGTGCCCTACATGTCGGTGCTGTTCATCGGATTCTGGTCGCTCGTCGTGACGCTGCCCGCCCTGAAGGGCAACGCCGACGGCTTCCCGGTCGCCTTCTTCGCCGTCGTGTCGATCGCGGTCATCGGGCTCTACATCGCCTACGTGATCCCGGTGTTCCTGCGCTGGCGCCAGGGCGAGAACTACGAGCGCGGGCCGTGGAACCTGGGCAACAAGTACAAGTGGCTCAACCCGATCGCCGTCATCTGGGTGGCGCTCTGCGTGGTCATCTTCTCGCTGCCCTTCACCCCGGCCGCGGTTCCGTGGGCGAGCGACTTCACATGGTCGTCGTTCAATTACGCGCCGGCCATGGTGATCGCGGTGATCCTGTTCGCGACGCTGCTGTGGTTTGCCACCGGACGCAAGACCTTCCACAGCCCGGCCGATGACATGGACGCCGAGGCCCACCAGCTCGAGGAAGAGCTCGGAGCGCCGCCGAAGTTCCCCGAGGCTCCCTGAGCCGCGCGCGGGCCACAGGCGACCGAAGGGCCGGCCGTCGTGCCGGCCCTTCTTCGTTTCCGGGCCGTCGCCCGGCCTGCGGCCTTCACCACGTGGCCCGGCTCTGAAAGACTGGCGCCCGTGACCGAGACCCTGGAAGTGATCGAACCGGCGACCGAGGCCGTGCTGGCCAGCTTCGAGCGGGCCGGGGCCGAAGAGGTCGATGAAGCGGTCGCCCGGGCCGCCGCCGCCCTGCCCGCCTGGAAGGCGATGACCGCCGGCCGCCGGGCCGCCCTGATGCGGGAGATCGTGAAGGTGATGGAGGACCACCACGAGGAGCTCGCCCTGCTCGAGGCGCGCAACGCCGGCAAGCCGATCGCCTCCGCCCGGGGCGAGATCGGCATGGCCATCGAGACCTTCCGCTACTTCTCCGGCGCCCCGGAGCGTCCCTTCGGGGAGACGATCCCCGCCGACGGCGGCATCGCCCTCACCGTCCGCGAGCCGATCGGCGTGGTCGGGCTGATCACCCCCTGGAACTTCCCCCTGGCGATCGCCTGCTGGAAGATGGCACCGGCCCTGGCCGCCGGCAACACCATCGTGCTCAAGCCGGCCGAGCTGACGCCGTGCACCTCGGTGCGCTTTGCCGAGCTGGCGCTCGAGGCCGGCCTGCCCGAGGGCGTACTCAACGTGGTCGTGGGGCCGGGCTCGACCGTGGGCAGCCGGATCGTCGAGCACCCGGGCGTCGGGAAGATCGCCTTCACCGGCTCCACCGAGGTCGGCGCCGCCATCGCCGCCGGGGCTGCGGCCACGATCAAGCGCGTGACCCTCGAGCTGGGGGGCAAATCGGCCAACATCGTCTTCGCCGACGCCGACATCGCCCTCGCCGCGCGCTCGGCGCCGGGGGCGGTCTTCGACAACTCCGGCCAGGACTGCTGCGCGCGCTCGCGGATCCTCGTCGAGCGCCCCGCCCTGGACGGATTTCTCTCCGGGCTCGAGGGAGCGGTAGGCGAGATGAAGGTTGGCGACCCGCTCGACGAGGCTACGACGATGGGACCGCTGATCTCCGCCGCCCACCGCGACCAGGTCGCCTCGTTCCTGGCCGACGGCGAGACCGTCGCCTTCGCCGGCCAGGCCCCCGGCGGGCCCGGGTTCTGGATGGCGCCGACCGTGCTGTGCCCGATTGAGCCCGGCGCGCGCGCCGCCACGGAGGAGATCTTCGGCCCGATCGCCGCGGTCATCCCGTTCGACACCGAGGAGGAAGCGATCCGCCTGGCCAACGACACCATCTACGGCCTCTCGGGATCGGTCTGGACCGGCGACGGGGCCCGCGGCCTGCGCGTGGCGCGGGCGATGGAGTCCGGCAACCTCTCGGTCAACTCCAACAGCTCCGTTCGGGTGACCACCCCGTTCGGCGGCTTCAAGCGCTCGGGCTACGGCCGTGAGCTCGGCCCCCACGCCCTCGACGCCTACACCGAACTCAAGACGATCTACGTGCGCACCGAGGAGGAGTGAAGATGGCAGGCAGGCTCGAAGGGAAGGTATGCGTGGTGACCGGCGCCAGCGGCGGTATCGGGGCCGTCTCGGTGGCGGCGATGCAGCGCGAGGGAGCGAAGGTGGCGGGGGTGGACCTGCTCGAGGGTGCTCCCGGAGACCTGGCCATCCAGGCCGACGTGACCAGCGAGGAGGAGGTCGAAGGGATCTACCGCGAGGTCAACGAGGCCTTCGGCCGCATCGACGTGCTCTTCAACAACGCCGGGATCAACCCCGACTGGGACGGTTCGGTGACCGACACCACGCTCGAGTCGTGGCAGGCGGTCCAGGACGTGAACCTCAAGTCGGTCTTCCTGTGCTGCAAGCACGGCATCCCCTACCTGCTGGCCAACGAGGGCCCGGTCCGCGGCTCGGTGATCAACACCGCCTCGTTCGTGGCCTCGATGGGCGCGGCCACCTCGCAGATCTCCTACACGGCCTCCAAGGGTGCCGTGCTGGCCATGAGCCGCGAGATGGGAGTCCAGTTCGCCCGCAGGGGACTGCGCGTCAACGCCCTCTCCCCCGGCCCGGTCGACACGCCTCTGCTGCGTGAGCTCTTCGCCAAGGACCCGGAGCGGGCGGCGCGGCGCCTGGTGCACGTGCCGCCGGGACGCTTTGCCGAGGCCGACGAGATAGCCGGCGCGGTCGTCTTCCTGGCCTCCGACGAGTCGACCTTCGTCAACGCCAGCAACTTCATGGTCGACGGCGGGCTTTCCGGCGCCTACGTGACGCCTCTCGACGGCGAGTAGCCGCTAGCCGCCGACGGCGACGATCGCCTCGATCTCGACCTGCGCGCCCCGCGGCAGGGCCGCCACGCCGACGGTCACCCGTGACGGCGGCTCATCGCCAAAGAAGGCACCGTAGGCCTCGTTGACCTCGGCGAAGTCGCCGAGGTCGGTCATGTATATCGTGCACCGCACGGCGTCGGCGAGGGTGGCCCCGGCGCTGGAGCAGACCGCCGCCAGGTTCTCCAGGCAGCGCACGGCCTGGGCGGCCGCGTCGGTGCCGACCAGCTCGCCGCTGGCCGGGTCCAGCGGGATCTGGCCCGAGCAGAAGAGGAGCCCCCGCCCGGCGACGGCGTGCGAGTAGGGGCCGATCGCCTCGGGGGCGCCGTCGGAGTTATGGGCCCGGCGTTCACCGCTCACCGTGCTCACGCTACCGGGCGCTGAGCGGTCCGGCGGCGTTGCTCCGTATTGTCCTGCGCCCGTGCAGGGATTCTTCAAGGCAATAACCGGCAGGCGCGGCCGCTGGGTCGTCGTCGCCATCTGGCTGCTCGCGGTGGTCGGCTTCGGCGCCGCCCAGCTTCCTTCCAAGTTCGAGGAGGTGCAGAACAACGAGTCGACCTCGTTCCTGCCCGTTCTTCGAGTAGACCGGCGGTGCGAAGGGGCCGGTCCGGGCCAGGCCGAGCGAGTCGAGCTCCCGGCGGTCGGAGGCGATCTGCGCCTTGTTGGCCGGGGTCAGCCCGCCGGGGTTGCGGTAGACGGCGACGA
>JBJTBE010000096.1:0-3906 GCA_046091165.1 Solirubrobacterales bacterium
TCCTGACGCGCCGCTACCGGCTGGAACCAACCGTCATTCCCGACACGCAGGGCTAGAGTCTGCGCCCCCTGGGCGGTCCGGGCAACGACGAGCCGCTGCCGATGCGCGACCCGCTGGCGCTTCCCCGGGGCGTCCCGGCCGGGGACCGGGGCCTGCTGGCGGCGATCCTCGCCGGGGGGATGGCCGGCACCCTGGTGCGGCTGTTGCTCTCCGAGCTGCTGCCCCACGCCGAGGGCTCGTGGCCGTGGGGAACGCTGGTGGCCAACGTGACCGGGGCGGCCTTGCTGGGCTTCGTACTGGTGCGCTTCTCCTCGCGGGCCCCGGCACCAAGCCGTACCCGGGCGCTGCTGGGCACCGGCTTCTGCGGCGCCCTGACCACCTTCTCCACGCTGCAGCGCGAGCTGCTGGAGATGCTCGACGCCGGCCGCGCCGGCCTGGCCCTCGCCTACGTCGCCGTCTCCCTGGTCGCCGGCCTGGCCGGGGTGCTGGTCGCCGTCCGGATGACGAAGGAGGACCCGTGAGCGTCCCGGCCGTCGTGGCGGCGGTGCTGGCCGGGGGCGCCGGCGCGCTGGCGCGCCACTTCACGATCGTGGGCGTCGCCTCCCGGGCCGGAGCCGGCTTCCCGTTCGGGACGCTCACCGTGAACCTCTCGGGCTCCCTGCTGCTGGGCGTGCTGCTCGGGGCCGGGGTGGGCGGCGACGCGCTGCTGGTCGCCGGCGGGGGCGCCCTGGGCTCCTACACCACCTTCTCGGCCTGGATGGCCGACAGCGACGGCCTCGCCCGCGAGGGCCGGGCAGGCTCCGCGGCGCTCAACCTCGCCGGCAGCCTGCTCCTGGGCCTGGCCGCTCTCCTGCTCGGGCGCGCCATCGGCGGCTGGCTCTAGGGCGCCCGCGGCCGTTAGGGTTGGCCGATGGCCACGACATCCGCCTCCCAGACCCCCCAGGCCCCCTCGCGTGACCCCGGCGGCGTAGCCGGCGTGCTCGCCGAGCTCGTCGGCCGGCTCGACTCCCGCTCCGAGGTCGGCCGGCCGGTGGCGCTCGAGTTCTGGGACGGCAGCGTCCTGCCTCCCACGACCAACGACCCGACCGCGCCGACCCTGCGCTTCACCACTCCCGATGCGCTCGTGCGGATGATGCGCGCGCCCGGGGAGCTCGGCATCTCCCGCGCCTGGGTCGCCGGCGAGCTCGAGGTCGATGAGGTCGACGGCAACCTCGAGCGCGCGCTCGACCTCACCGAGCAGTGGCGCGCGGCGCCGATCGAGCGCTCCGACGCGGTGCCCGCTTTCCGGGCCGCCCGCCGGCTCGGCCTCCTGCGCCGCAGGAACCCCCCTCCCCCCTCCTGCGAGGCCCGGCTCAAGGGCGGTATCCACTCCCTGCGCCGCGACCAGGAGGCGATCACCCACCACTACGACGTCTCCAACGAGTTCTACCGCCGGATGCTCGGCGAGACGATGGTCTACTCCTGCGCCTACTTCGGCTCCCCCGACGACACGCTCGACCAGGCCCAGACCCGCAAGCTCGACCTGATCTGCCGCAAGCTCGAGCTCCAGGAGGGCGACCGCCTCCTGGACATCGGCTGCGGCTGGGGCTCGCTGATGATCTTCGCCGCCCACCATTACGGCGTGCAGGCCGTCGGGGTGACCCTCTCCGAGGCCCAGGCCGAGCTCGCCCGCGAGCGGATCCGCGAGGCCGGCGTGCAGGACCGCTGCGAGGTGCGCATCCAGGACTACCGCGAGATCAACGACGGCCCCTACGACAAGATCTCCAGCGTCGGCATGTTCGAGCACGTCGGCGAGGAGAACCTGCAGCTCTACTTCGAGCAGGTGCTGGGGCTCCTGGCCCCGGACGGCCTCTTCCTCAACCACGGCATCGTCCGCACCGCCCCGCAGCCGATGGACCCAAACAGCTTCACCATCCGGTACGTCTTCCCCGACGGTTTCCTGCACACCATCGGCGCGGTGATCACCGAGATGGAGGCGGCCGGCTTCGAGATCCTCGACGACGAGTCGCTTCGTCCCCACTACGCCGAGACGCTGCGCCGCTGGGCGGCCAACCACGACGCCGATATTCCCGCCGCCGTGGCCGAGATCGGCCCCGAGCGTGAACGGGTCTGGCGGCTTCACAACTACGGCGCCGCCCTGGGCTTCGAGAAGGGTCGCCTCTCGGTCCACCAGGTGATCGCCCGCCCGCTCAGCCAGCTGCCCCCGCAGCCCCTGCGCGTTCGCAACTACCCGGTCTAGGGGCGCCCGGGCTCCCGCAGCCGAGCCCGCAGTCGCGCTACTTCTGCGGGCTGGCCGCCGGCTGCTCGCCGCCGGCCTGTGCACCGGGGCCGGCAGCCTTGTTCTTCCGGCCCAGGTTCCCGACCAGGACCGAGATCACCGTCACCAGGTAGAGCTGGCCGATGAGCGCCTCGGCCGAGGCAAAGGCGCGGCCGAGCTGCGTGGCGGCGGTGAAGTCTCCGTAGCCGACCGTGGTGATGGTCACGAAGCTGAAGTAGAGGCGCTCGGAGATCGTCCCGTCGGTGCCCTGGGCGAAGAACGGGTTGTCCCCGGCCGAGGCCATGAGCGTGTAGACCTGACCGAAGAAGACCCCGATCAGGAGGTAGATCGTCGCCGCGCCGATCACGCTGCGCGTGGTCACCTCGGGCTGGCGGATCAGGTCGCGCGCGATGGCCAGCGGCGCGCCGATGCTCAGAAGGAAGCCGACCGCCGGGGTGAGGATGTTGCCCGCCTGCGACTGCGAGGCGGTGCCCCCGATCGAGGCCAGGACCGAGAGCACGACGATCACGCCGACGATCTTCAGCCGCCGCTCCGAGACCCCCGCGGCGTAGAAGGCGAGCATCAGCGTGAAGCCGGCGATGACCGCGCTGATCACGCGCGTGTAGCCCTCGTCGGGCAGGGCGAGCTGGACGATGATGTTGAGGAACACCGTCGCCATCACGGGCGCATAGCCCAGGCGGTCCTGGTGGGCGCGTTCGCGGACCTCCGTGGAGGTTCCCTGCAGTAGGCGTTCAAGCCGGCTCACCCGTGCGCTTTCGCCGCGCCGCCGGGCAATCCCTCGCCCGGTACGGTCGCTGGGTGAACAATTTCAGCCACTCCCAGGTGCCCGCCAACGGGATCGAGCTCCACGTAGTGCAGGAGGGTGAGGGGTCGCCGGTCCTGCTCCTGCACGGCTTCCCCGAGCTCTGGTACTCCTGGCGCCACCAGGTCCCCGCGATCGCCGCCTCGGGGCGCCGGGCGATCGCTCCCGACCTGCGCGGCTTCGGCGGCTCCTCCATCCCCCAGGGTGTCGAGGCCTACGACATCGAGACCCTCGCCGGCGACGTGGTCGGGCTGATGGACTCCCTGGAGATCGGGGAGGCGGTCGTTGTCGGGCACGACTGGGGAGCCAACCTCGCCTGGAAGACCGCCCTCCTGCACCCGGAGCGGGTGACCGCGGTGGCCGGGCTCAGCGTCCCGTACCTGCCGGCCGGCGGCGACCGCGCGCCGACCGGGGTGATGCGCGAGGTGCTCGGCGAGGACTTCTACATGGTCTGGATCCAGGAGCCCGGCGTGGCCGACGCCGCCCTGGCCGCCGACGTGCGCCGCACCCTGGCCACCCGCGAGGTCTGGAACGCCGAGTGGGCTGCGCGCCACGACGAGCCACCTACGCCGCCGTGGATGACCGAGGAGGACCTCGCCTTCTACGTCGCCGAGTTCGAGCGGACCGGGTTCACCGGCGGCCTGAACTGGTACCGCTCGATCGACCGCGACTGGGAGCTCCTCAGCCCCCTGGCCGGGCGGAAGATCGAGATGCCGGCCTGCTTCATCACCGGGAGCCGGGACCCGGTGCGCGCCTTCGCGCCGGCCGAGGCGATGACCGGCCTGGTGACCGACCTGCGCAGCAGCGTGGTTGTCGAAGGCGCCGG
>JBJTBE010000097.1:0-16174 GCA_046091165.1 Solirubrobacterales bacterium
ACCCGGACTTCAACATCCTCTACCACGTGCGGCAGGCCGCCCTGCCCAGGCCCGGGGACCAGCGCCAGCTGCTGCGCCTGGTCTCGCGCGTCTTCTCCCAGCAGCTGGACAGGGACCGCCCGCTCTGGGAGCTCTGGATGGTCGAGGGGCTCGAGGACGACCGCTGGGCGCTGCTCTCCAAGACCCACCATGCGCTGATCGACGGGGTCTCCGGCGTAGACCTCGCCACCGTCCTGTTCGACCTGAGTCCCGAGGGAACCGAGATCCGGCACCCCGACGAGGCGTGGGAGCCGGCCCGCTCTCCCGGCGCCAGCACGATGGTGGCCTCGAGCATGCTCAGTGCCACCAAGGCCCTGATAAAGAGCACCCGCACCCTGGTCTCGACGGTCACCAACCCCCAGTACGCCTTCGACGGCATCAGGGACGGCGTCCAGGGGCTGGCCGAGTTCGCCTGGGCCGGCGCCAACCCGGCGCCCGACAACCCGCTGAACGTCCCGATCGGCCCCCACCGCCACTTCCGCGTGGTCAAGGCGAACCTCGCCGACTTCAAGGCGATCAAGAACTCCCTCGGCGGCACCGTCAACGACGCGGTGCTGGCGGTGGTAAGCGGCGCGCTGAGGACCTGGCTCGTCTCGCGCGGAGTGCGTACCGAGGGGATGGAGCTCAAGGCCGAGGTGCCGGTTTCGGTGCGCTCCGAGCACGAACACCACCAGCTCGGCAACAAGATCACGGCGATGAGCGCCCCGCTGCCGATCTACATAGAGGACCCCGAGGCCCGGCTCGCCGTGGTGCGCAAGTCGATGGACGACCTCAAGGGCTCAAAGCAGGCCCTGGGCGCCGAGGTGATTGCCGGCGCGATGAACTTCACGGCGCCGACGATCCTCGCCCAGGCCTCCCGGCTCAACTTCTCGACCCGGCTGTTCAACCTGATCGTCACCAACGTCCCGGGGCCGCAGTTCCCCCTGTACGTCGAGGGACGCCGGCTGCTGGAGATCTACCCGGTCGCCTTCCTGCCCAACAACCACGCCCTGGCGATCGCGATCATGAGCTACGACGGCGAGCTCAACTTCGGGGTGCTCGGGGACTACGACGCCCTGCACGACATCGACGTGCTCACCGACGGGCTTCGCGACTCCATCGACGAGCTGCTGGCTCTCTCGGATGCCGCCGCGGCCGCCGAAGCCGAGCCGGTCGAGCCGGCCTGACCGGCCCCTGCTGAAGCTCAGTAACCGAGGGCGAACTTCGCGTCTTCGCTCATCATCTCCGGCGACCACGGCGGAGTGAAGATCATCGACGACTCAACCGACTCGACGCCGTCGAGCTCGCTGACGAACTCCTCGATCTGCTGGGCGACCATCGGCCCGATCGGGCAGGCCGGCGTGGTGAGCGTGTAGGTCACCGAGACGTTGCTCCCGCCGACTTCGATGCCGTAGATCAGGCCGAGCTCCACGAAGTCGAGCCCGAGCTCGGGATCGATCACGTTGGTCAGCGCCTTTTCGACCTCGTCAACGGTTGCCATGGCGCGATCTTAGCCACCGTGTCCGGGCCGCCGCAAAGCCTCCAAGGAACCCGGCTCGTGGGAGCCACACGTCTGTTGCTTTTGGGCAATGATCAGGAGAAAAACAGTTTCCCGTCTCGCTGTCGCCCTTTCGGCGTCAGCCCTCATGGCAGCCGCCGCCCCGGCCATGGCTCCGGCCAAGTCGGTCAAGATCAAGAACGGCACCTACAAGGGTTCGATCCACGCGAACAGCGGGGACGAGGGTGGCGATTTCCGCACCCCGATCTCGATCTCGGTCAGGAAGAACGTCCTGACCAAGATCGTCCTCTCCAGGTTCACGCTCTGGGCCGCCGACCAGCCGCCGGACGTCACCAGCGGCGGGCAGCCCCAGGCCTGCCAGCAGGCCGGAACCGCTCCCAGCACGTTCACCCCGACCATCACGATCAACCTCTCGGACGGCACCGGTCTCGGACCGTTCGTGAAGGTAACGTCGAAGGGGTCCTTCTCGGTGAACACTACGTGGGGCCTTCTCGGTAGCGACAGCGCTGTCACGAGCGTTACCCACGCCACCGCCGGCAACCCGCCGGCACGGGCGGGCGAGACGAAGCTGAACATCAGCGGTCGCCTCTCCAGCTCCGGCAGGAAGGTCACGGGCAAGGGGTCGCTCAAGAGCCTGTCCATCAAGCTGGGCTCGGGAATCGAGCAGTTCACCTGCAACAGCTACTGGGCCGACGGCCAGAGCTGGCCGTGGGGAATCCCCAGGGCACCGCGTTAGCCCTGACGGCGCCATTGCCGGCGCAACGTCAAACTGACCATCAAGCGGGCGCCCTCGGGCGCCCGCTCTCGTTTCGGGCCGGCCCATGTTGACCCCTCGCCTACGGCAGCCGTCACCCCTACCATCTGGGGGCAATGCCGTTCCTGGTAGCCGCCCTGATCATCGTCCCGCTGATCGAGATCTTCGTGATCATCCAGGTCGGGCAGCTCGTCGGACCGTGGTGGACGATCGCCCTGCTCATCCTCAGCTCGGTGATCGGCGCCGTGCTCATGAAGCGCGAGGGCTCGAAGGCCTGGGAGCGCTTTACCTCGGCCCTGGGCCGCGGCCGGATCCCGGCAAAGGAGACCGCCGACGGTGGACTGGTGATCTTCGGGGGCGCGCTGCTGCTCACCCCCGGCTTCGTCACCGACCTGGTCGGGCTCCTGATGCTGATCCCCGGCTCCCGCGACCTCGTACGGCGCTTCATGGTCGCGCGGGCCATCGACATCGGCGTCGGCGGCATGGGGCGCCCGGTCGCCTGGGGTGTTCGCGGCGCACGCTGGGGCACGCGTGGCTACCGCTCCGCGAACGGACGCCGGGCGCCCCGCGACTACGACGTCGAAGGCACCGCTACCGAGGTCACCAACCCGGCGGCCTCGCTCCCGCCCCGCTCGACCACCTGAGCCGGGAGCGGCTCCCTAGTTGTCGGACCCCATCCTGTCCCAGAGGTACAGCTCCAGGCACTCCTCGGCCAGGTCGGCGCAGCGCTCGCGGTTGAGGTGCGGCAGCACGGTCTCGAGCGCCTGTTCCTCGGAGACCCCGGCCTCGAAGGCCTCCTCGCCCCGGAAGCCGGCGGCGATCTTCAGCGCCTCGCGGCGATGTTCGCCGAGGGAGCCGAAGACGCCGACGAGGAAGTCGCGGTTGGCGACCGGCTGGCCGACCTCCAGCGAGGCGTGCCAGGCGGCAAGCATCGAGAGGTCGTGCTCGTCCAGGTCGGCGATCGCCCGGCAGTAATGCGCCTCGAGCTCGTTCTCGGGAATCTCGTCGACCCAGGCACGCACCAGCTCCCCGAGGATCTGTCGCCGCGCGTCGCGTCCGACCGACTCGGCAATCACCCGAATCGCGTCCTGGGGTTCGATAAAACAGAGAGACAACTGGACCTCCGGGAGGGAGAGGTTGGGCGGTCGGGCGGGACGCTACGCACCGCCGCGGACGGCACCGGCGGCGGCCGGGGGCGCTACTCGAGCCCGAACTCGGCGCCGGATGCCTCCCGGGCCGGGGGGGCCGCCGGCGCCGCGGGGGCGGCCGGCTGCGCGGCGGGTGCCGGGGCGACGGCTGCGGGCGGTTGAGCGACCGGCACCTGCGAAGACTCGCTGCGGGCGCGGGCGCGATCGGCCGCCTCGCGGCGCTGCTCGCGCCACTGGGCCCGGCGGGCTACGCCGGCGGCGTCGGTGGCTGCCGCCACCAGGTTCGCCTGGGCCCGCTGCGCCCCGGCCGGGGCGTGCCCGCGGCCGGCCTGCTCGATGGCGACCTTCCCGCCACTGGCCACGGCGGCGCCGGCCGCGACGACCGCCGTTCCCTTGCCGGCCGAGGCGACCAGCGCCTCGAAGAGGACCTGTATGCGCGTCACGGCCAGCACGGCGCGCTCAAAGAGCCACGCCGTGACCGCCTCCCAGGCCCGCAGCGCCGCCTGGCCCGCCGCGTCGGCCTGGTCCGCGGCGAGGGCCAGCCCCCCGGCCGGCAGGACCACGGCTACCGGCTCGGCCGAGCGCTGGATCTCGCGAACCGTCGCCCGGCAGGCCGAGCAGCCGCGCAGGTGGGCCCGGAGGGCAACCATCTCCGCCTGGCCGGCCTCGCCGTCGGCGAGGGCCGAGAGGGCCGGCTCCCAGCGCCGGCACTCCTCGCCGGCCTCGATACCGGCGTAGCGGGCCAGGAAGGCCCGGCGCCCTTCGTAGAGGCAGCGGTTGACCTTGGTGCGGGTCCAGCCGGTCTCCTGCTGGATCTCGTCGTAGCTGTTGCCCTGGGCCCGGAGCCAGAGCGCCCTGACCTCCTGGGGCTTGAGGGTGCCCAGGGCTTCGGCCGAGCGGGCGACCCGCTCGAAGCCGGCCACCTGCTCGTCCGGCGAGGGTGACGTCGAGGCCTCTACGGCATCGAAGTCGTACTGCCCGGGCGCGACATCGCGCTGGCGGGAGCGGCGGACCGCCATCGCCTCGTGCTTGACCACGGTCCGCAGCCAGGCCGGGGCCCGCTCGGGATCGAGCCTCGGCGCGTGCCTGAGGAAGATCTCGAGCCCGCGCTGGTAGGCGTCCTCGGCGTCCGAGGCACAGAGGCTGTGGCGCCGCGCGAGGCGCAGCAGGGCCTCGGCGTGGCGCGAGACCACCGCGAGGACCAGGTCCTCGGTGTCGGCCCGCGAGCCGGCACGGCCGCTGCGGGAAGGCGGGGTGAGCGTCGTCTCGTCGGCCACGTCCTCCGTAAGAGCACGGGCAAGCTCCCGGCTGCTCCCCGCCTACTCAGGAAGTCGGCGCAATTTACGGGAGTTTCGTGCCGTCAGGCGGCGCCCAGGCGCTCGTAAGCGCCCAGGTAGACCTCGCGCAGGAACGCGACGGCCTCGTCGGCCCCCAGGCCGGGATCGTCAAGGATCCGGAAGCCGATCTCCAGCCCCGCGCCGATCATCATCGGCGCCATCAGCCGGGTCTCGGGGGCCGGGAGGACCCCCGCCTGGACGGCCGCCTCGAGGTCCGCCTGCAGCTCGTTGACCCCGGCCCCCACGGCCGGGTCGTCGAAGTAGGCCCGGATCGTTCCCACGTTGCGCCGAAGGAACGCGGCGGGCCCGGGCTCCTCGGCGACGTACGAAAAGTAGGCGTGGAATGCGCCCGCGATGAACGAGACCGGGTCGGCGGCCTCGTGCCGGGCCGCGCGGACGCGCCCCCGGGCCTCGGTGACGATCTCCTCCACGAGCTCGCGGAAGACCGACTCCTTGTCCGGGAAGTAGTTGTAGAAGGTCCCGGTGGCCAGCCCGGTCGGCTTGACGATGTCGCGGACGGTCGCCGCGCCGTAGCCCATTTCGGTGAAGACCTGCCGGCCCGACTCGAGGATCGCCGCCCGGTTGGCGGCTTTGTTGGCCTCGCGACGCCCCGCGCCGGAGCGCGGGTTCTCCAGCGAGGCGGCCGTGGCCGCCCCGCCGCTCACGCCGCTAATGCCTCACCGGCGGCCAGCGCCGGCACCGGCAGCCGGTGGCCCTGGCGGTCGGCCCGCTGGCGCCCCTTCTTGAGCTCGCGGTCGAGCTCGAAGAGGTAGTCGTCGAAGTCCACCTGGATCGTGTGGCGCTTGGAGGCCACGTAGCGGCGCTGCATCGCCGCCATGTCCTCGGCCATGAAGCGCCTCATCTCGGCCTCGCTCGGAAGCGCGTAGTCGCCGGCCAGGTACTCGGCCACCCAGCTTCCCTGGGCCTCGGACAGGGGCATGACGGCCCCGAGCGGCTGGAGGAGCCCGATGAAGAAGACGTTCGGGATCTCCGGGTGGAAGACGCGCCGGAAGAGGTCGATCCGGTTGTCCGGCGCCGAGATCAGATCCTCGTCGAAGAACGGGAAGGTGATCTTGTAGCCGGTGCAGTAGATCACCACGTCGGCGTGGACCCGGGTGCCGTCGTCGAATTCGACCTCGTTGCCGTCCAGGCGCCGGATGTTCGGCTTGATCGTGATGGCGCCGTGGGTGATCCGGTCGAGGATGCGGCTCGAGATCGTCGGGTGCGCCTCGCCGAACTCGTGGTCGGGCTTGGGCAGGCCGAAGCGCTCGAGGTCGCCGACGTAGGTGTTGATCAGGGCGGCGACCGACTTCTGGCGGATCTTGAACGGGATCCTCGGGTTGACCCAGCCGCCGAGCTGGTCGGTCGGCTTGCCGAAGATGTACTTGGGGACGATGTAGGCGCCGCGGCGGGCGGCCAGGTAAACGTGCCGCGCCACGTAGGAGGCCTCGACCGAGATGTCCATGGCGCTGTTGCCCATCCCGAGGATGACGACGTCCTTGCCGGCCAGGAAGTCGGGGTTCATGTAGGAGTGGGCGTGCATCTGGATCCCGTCGAAGTCCTCCGAGCCGGGGAACGCCGGCTCCGGCCAGCGGGGGTTCCAGTGGTGGCCGTTGGCCACCAGCAGCGCGTCGAAGCGCTCGGTTCCGTCCCTGGTGGTGATGGCCCAGGTGCCGTCCTCGAGGCTCTCGGCGTTCTCTACGGGGGTCTCGAAGCGGATCCGCCCGCGAAGCCCGAAGTGGTCGACGTAGTCGTCGAAGTAGGCGGCGATCTGCTCGTGGTTGGGGTAATCGGGGTAGTCCGCGGGCATCGGGTAGTCCGAGTAGGCCATCCGCAGCCTCGAGGTGTTGATGTGCAGGTCCCGGTAGCAGGCCGACATCCCGTTCTTGTTCTCGTAGACCCAGTTGCCGCCGATCCGGTCGGAGGCCTCGAAGCAGGTGGCGTCGATGCCCTTGTCGACCAGGCCCTTGAGGGCGGTGATTCCCGACGACCCGGCTCCGATCACGGCGACCTTCGGCAGCTGCTGGCTCATGCTTCCTCCGTCTGGTGGCTGGAGACCTGAGAGTAGCGAGAAGTTGACGCCTGCGTCAACTTTGCGCCAGGGCGGTCTCGCGCCCCTCGCCCGTGCCGAGCTCGCCCAGGAAGCGGTCGACCATGCGGGCGCACTGGCGCCCCTCGTTGATCGCCCAGACGATCAGCGACTGGCCGCGGCGCGCATCTCCGGCGGCAAATACCCCGGGAACCGAGGTCTCGTAGGTGGGGGCCCTGACGTTGCCGCGCGGGTCGAGCTCGCAGCCCAGGCCCGTGACCAGGCCCTCCTGCTCGGGGTGGACGAAGCCCATGGCCAGCAGGACGAGATCGGCCTTCAGCTCGCGCTCGCTCCCCTCCACCGGCGCGAAGGGCGGTTCGGCGGCCGCCGAGGCGATGTGCTGGGTGGTCACCCTTCCGCCCTCGCCGCTGAAGTGCGTGGTGACCACCGAGAAGTCCTGCTCGCCGCGACCGATGTCCCTGGCCTCCTCCATCGCGTAGGAGAGGCGGTACTTCTGGGGCCAGGCCGGCCACGGCGTGCGGTCGTCGGGGCGATGGTCCGGCGGCTCGGGAAGGAGCTCGAGCTGCACGACGGAGAGAGCGCCCTCGCGGATCGAGTTGCCCACGCAGTCGGCCCCGGTATCTCCCCCGCCCACCACCACGACGTGCTTGTCCCTGGCGGTGATCGGGTCCGGGTCGACGGGAGCGTCGACCACCGGCTCGGGGCCCATCTGCCCGGCGACCCAGCGGTTGCGGCCGTAGAGGTAGTCCATCGCGAAGTGGATCCCGCCCAGCTCCCGGCCCGGCACCTCCAGGTCCCGGGGAACCCGCGAGCCGATAGCCAGCACCACCGCATCGAACTCCTCGCGCAGCTGCTCGACCGTCACGTCGCGCCCGACGTCGACCCCGTAGCGGAACTCCACCCCTTCCTCGACCAGCTGCCCCACCCGGCGCTCCACGACCACCTTCTCGATCTTGAAGTCGGGGACGCCGAAGCGGATCAGCCCGCCGGCCGCCTCGTCGCGCTCGAAGCAGGTGACCGCGTGGCCGGCGCGGCGCAGCTGCTGGGCGGCGGCCAGGCCTGCGGGGCCCGAACCGACGACGGCGACCGAACGGCCGGTCTCGAACGAGGGCGGCTCCGGGACGACCCAGCCCTCGTCCCAGGCGCGGTCGATGATCGAGAGCTCGATCTGCTTGATGGTCACCGCGTCGCCCTCGCGGATCTCCAGCACGCAGGCCGCCTCGCACGGGGCCGGGCACAGGCGCCCGGTGAACTCGGGGAAGTTGTTGGTGGCGTGGAGCTGGGCGATCGCCTCACGCCAGTCGCCCCGGTAGACGAGGTCGTTCCAGTCGGGAATCAGGTTGCCCAGCGGGCAGCCGTCGTGGCAGAACGGGACCCCGCACTCCATGCAGCGGGCACCCTGCTCGGAGAGCTCCTCGTCGCTGCGCTTCTCGACGAACTCGAGGTAGGGCTCGACCTCGACGCGTTCGACGGGGTCCTTGTAGGGGATCCCCACGCGCTCGATCTTCAGGAAGCCGCCGGTCTGGCCCATCAGCTGCCCACCTCCGCGGCCTCGCCGGCCTCTTCGGCGGCCAGCTCGGCGAGCACCCGCTTGTAGTCGGCCGGGAAGCACTTGACGAAGCTCCCGCGCAGGCTCTCCCACTCGTCCAGGACGCGCCGGCCGACCGTCGATCCGGTGCGGGCCACGTGCTCGGAGACCAGCTCACGCACCTCGATCTCGTCGGCCTCGTCGAGCGGCTCGAGCTGGTCGGCCATCTCGGGGTTGATGCGCGCGTCGAGCGTCCCGTCCTCGTCCAGGACGAAGGCCAGCCCACCGCTCATGCCGGCGGCGAAGTTGCGGCCGGTCGGCCCGAGGATCACGACGCGGCCGCCGGTCATGTACTCGCAGCCGTGGTCGCCGACGCCCTCGACTACGGCGCTCGCGCCGGAGTTGCGCACGGCGAAGCGCTCGCCGGCCAGGCCGCGGAAGAAGGCCCGGCCACCGGTCGCCCCGTAGAGGACCGTGTTCCCGACGATCACGTTCTCCTCGGGCACGAAGGCCGCCCCGTCGCGCGGGGTGATCGAGATCACGCCGCCGGAGAGTCCCTTGCCGGCGTAGTCGTTGGCGTCGCCGCGCAGCGAGATCGTCACCCCGGGCGCCAGCCAGCCGCCGAAGCTCTGGCCGGCCGATCCCTCCATCGCGATCTCGATCGTGCCCTCGGGAAGCCCGTCGGCTCCGTGCTCCGCGGATATCCGGCTGGAGAGCAGGCCGCCGACGCAGCGGTTGATGTTCCGGACCGGGATTTCGATCTCCACCTTCGCGCCGCGCTCGATCGCCGGTTCGCTGAGCTCGATCAGCTTCCAGTCGAGAGCGCCCTCGAGCACGTCGGGCGGCGGCGCCACCCGGTGCAGCGGGGCGCCTTCCGGCAGCTCGGGGCGGGTCAGCAGCTGCGTGAGGTCGATCCCCTCGGCCTTCCAGTGGTCGATCGCCTCCTGGGTGGCCAGCAGGTCGCTGCGGCCGATCAGCTCGTCGACGGTGCGGATGCCCAGCGAGGCCATGATCGCCCGCAGCTCCTCGGCCACGAAGAAGAAGAAGTTGACGACGTGCTCCGGGGTCCCCTCGAAGCGCTTGCGCAGCTCCGGGTCCTGCGTGGCGATCCCCACCGGGCAGGTGTTCAGGTGGCAGGCGCGCATCATGATGCAGCCGGTGGCGATCAGCGGGGCGGTGGAGAAGCCGTACTCGTCGGCGCCCAGCATCGCCGCGATCGCCACGTCGCGTCCGGTCTTGAGCTGGCCATCGGTCTGGACGACGATGCGCCCGCGCAGGTCGTTGAGGCAGAGCGTCTGCTGGGTCTCGGCCAGGCCGATCTCCCAGGGGACGCCGGCCGACTGGATCGAGCTGAGCGGCGAGGCGCCGGTGCCGCCGTCGTGGCCGGCGATCAGGACGTGGTCGGCGTTGGCCTTGGCCACGCCGGCGGCGACGGTTCCGACGCCGACCTCGGCCACCAGCTTCACCGATACCTGCGCGCGCGGGTTCGAGCAGCGCAGGTCGTAGATCAGCTGCTTGAGGTCCTCGATCGAGTAGATGTCGTGGTGCGGGGGCGGCGAGATGAGGCCCACGCCCGGGGTCGTGTGGCGCACCCAGCCGATGTACTTGTCGACCTTGTGGCCCGGCAGCTGGCCGCCCTCGCCGGGCTTGGCGCCCTGGGCCATCTTGATCTGGAGCTGGTCGGCGTTGACGAGGTAGTGGGAGGTGACCCCGAAGCGCCCGGAGGCGACCTGCTTGATCGCCGAGCGCCGCAGGTCGCCGTTGATGTCGGGCACGAAGCGGCGCGGGTCCTCCCCGCCCTCGCCGGTGTTCGACTTGCCGCCGAGGCGGTTCATGGCGATGGCGAGCGTCTCGTGGGATTCGGTGGAGATCGAGCCCAGCGACATCGCGCCGGTGGCAAAGCGGCCGACGATCTCCGAGGCCGGCTCGACCTCTTCGAGCGGGATGGGCTCGAGGTCGTCGCGAATCCGCAGCAGGCCGCGCAGCGTCGCCTGGCGGGTGGCCTCGTCGTTGGCGGCGGTGGCGTACGAGAGGTAGGTCTCCCAGGCCTCGCCCCACTCCTGCGGGCCGCCTCCGTTGGGGGTCACCTCGCTCGGGCCGCCGGGCTTGCGGACGGCGTGCTGGAGCGTGGCGATCGTCTCCGGGTTCCACATGTGCTTCTCGCCGTCGCGGCGCCAGGCGTAGATGCCGCCCACGGGAAGGAGCTCGTCGGCCACGGGACCATGCGGCCCCCAGGCACGCGAGTGGCGGTCGAGCGCCTCCTGGGCCAGGACGTCGAGCCCCACACCGCCCACGCGCGAGGCGGTGCCGGTGAAGTGGCGGTCGATCACGTCGCGGTCTATCCCGACCGCCTCGAAGATCTGCGCCCCGCAGTAGGACTCGATCGTCGAGATCCCCATCTTGGAGATCGTCTTGAGCAGGCCCTTGCCGATCGCCTTTACCGTGTTGCGCTCGGCCTCGTCGATGTCGTCCAGGCCCTCGATCTCGCCGGCCGCGACCATCTCGTCGACGGTGTCGAAGAGCAGGTAGGGGTTGACCGCGCTGGCGCCGTAGCCGATCAGGGTCGCGAAGTGGTGGACCTCGCGCGCCTCCCCGGTCTCGATCACCAGCCCGGCCTGGAGGCGATTGCCCAGCCGGACGAGGTGGTGGTGGACGGCGGCGACCGCCAGCAGCGCCGGGATCGGCGCGCGCCCGGGCCCGACCCGGCGGTCGGAGAGGATTACCACCTGGGCGCCGGCGACGATCGCGTCGTGAGCCTCGTCGCAGAGATTGGCCAGCCGGGCGCTCATGCCCTCCGGGCCCTCCTCGACCGGCCAGCTGATATCGAGCGTGTGGGCCTGGAAGATGTCGCGGTCGACGTTGCGCAGGGTCTCGAGCTCCTGGTTGCGCAGGATCGGCTGATCCATCCGCAGCTGGTGGGCGTGGTCCGGCGACTCCTCCAGGAGGTTCTTCTCGGCGCCGACCGAGGTGGCCAGCGACATCACGATCGCCTCGCGGATCGGGTCGATCGGCGGGTTGGTGACCTGGGCGAAGAGCTGCTTGAAGTAGGAGGAGAGGCTCGGCGAGCGCTCGGAGAGCACGGCCAGCGCGCCGTCGTTGCCCATCGAGCCGATCGGCTCGGCCCCGCTCTGCGCCATCGGGGCGATCAGCACCCGCAGGTCCTCCTGCGAATAGCCGAAGGCCAGGCGGCGCAGGTGGCTGGGCAGCACCCCGGTCATCGTCACGTGGGCCGGCTCGAGGTCGTCGAAGTGGACGCTGTTCTCCCGGAACCACTCGGCGTAGGGCTGCTGCGTGGAGACCTCGCGCTTGACCTCCTCGTCCTCGATGATCCGCCCCTGCTCGAGGTCGACGAGGAAGATCTTCCCGGGCTGCAGGCGCCCGAGGCGCTTCACGTCGGCCGGGTCGACGGCGAGCATTCCCGCCTCCGAGCCGAGAACGACGAGGCCGTCGTTGGTCTCCACCCAGCGTCCCGGGCGCAGGCCGTTGCGGTCGAGAGTGGCGCCCACCACGCGGCCGTTGGTGAAGCAGACCGCCGCCGGGCCGTCCCACGGCTCCAGGAGGCAGGAGTGGAAGGCGTAGAAGCCCTTCAGCTCCTCGGAGAGGTCGTCGCGGTCGCGGTAGGCCTCGGGGATCATCATCATCGCCGCGTGGGGCAGCGAGCGGCCCCCGAGCATGAGCAGCTCGAGGACGTTGTCGAAGGTGGCCGAGTCCGAGCCGCCGGGACGGACGATCGGCATGATCTTCTGGAGGTCCTCGCCGAAGAGCTCGCTGGCCAGCTGGCTCTCCCGGGCCCGCATCCAGTTGATGTTCCCCATCAGCGTGTTGATCTCGCCGTTGTGGGCGATGACCCGGAACGGGTGGGCCAGCTCCCAGCTCGGGAAGGTGTTGGTCGAGAAGCGCGAGTGGACCAGCGCGAGCGCGGAGGCGAAGCGCTCGTCCTGCAGGTCGGGGTAGAAGCCGCTGACCTGGTGGGAGATCAGCATCCCCTTGTAGACGCAGGTACGGGAGGAGAAGCTCGGCGAGTAGAAGTCGGGGCCGGCGGCCAGCTCCACGACGCGCCGGATCACGTAGCACTTGCGCTCGAAGGCGTCCTGGTCGTCGGCGAAGCCCGGGCCGGCGGCGATGAAGCACTGCCGGATCTCCGGGCGCGAGGCGTCGGCGGTACTCCCGACGAAGTTGGAGTCCACCGGCACGTCGCGCCACCCGACGAAGACCTGGCCCTCGGCGGCAACGGTGTGCTCCACGAGCTCCTCCACCTTGCGCCGCAGCTCCGGCTCACGGGGCAGGAAGCAGACACCGACCGCGTAGCGTCCCGGCTCGGGGAGCTCGAAGTCGACGACCTGGCGGAAGAAGAGGTCGGGAACCTGGACGAGGATGCCGGCCCCGTCGCCGGTCTTGACGTCGGCTCCCTCGGCCCCGCGGTGCTCGAGGTTGTCGAGCGCCTCCAGCGCCCGGACGATCACCTCGTGCGAGGGCTCGTTGTCGAGCCGTGCCACCATCGCGACGCCGCAGGCGTCGTGCTCGAAGCGTGGGTCGTAGAGGCCCTGGGCTTGTGGTCTGGTGGTCCGTTTCATCGCAGCGTCGCGTCGCGCAGCGCCCCCTGCCACCACTGCGAAGCGAACCCCGGATTCTATCCGTAATCGGCGGCTGCGACACCCCCAATCGCGCCCGGAATGACGGGCGCTCAGCCCTTGCGCGAGGTCTCTTCGAAACTGTGGGAGCAGAGCCCGGGAGACTTTTCCAGCGGCCGTCCCGGACAGCCGGTGCACAGCCCCGCCCTCGGACTCTGCGAAACCGGGAACTCACCCCCGGTCAGCTGCCCCGCGGCCGCGGCGAGCCGTGCGGCCAGCTGCTGCTCGTGAGCGCCGGTGAACACGGCCGCCACCCGCTCTTCCGGGCGGTCGAGGAAGCAGTAGACCACCTCGACCTCGGGCGCCCCCCGCCGCAGGGCGACGAGGGCATAGGCGTCCCGCTGCAGCCCGTAGCGCTCCTCGACCCGCTCGCCCAGGTCTTCGCTGCCCTCGGGAAGGAGGCGGTCGGTCTTGTAGTCGACGACCAGGGCCTTTCCCCCGGGTCTCGCCGCGATCAGGTCGATGGCGCCGGTCAGGACGGGGAGGGTGGCATCGTCGGGGGCCAGCTCTATCGCGAAGCTGCTCTCCCGCTCTATCTGCTCGCAGGCGGCGATCTCCTGCCACAGCTCGCTGGCGGCAAAGCGTTCCAGCATCTCCCGCTGCTCGGCAACTGTCTCGGGCGAGGATGACGCCCCCTCCACCGTCAGCGCCAGGGCGGCGATCTCCTCGTCTGCGGGAATCGCCTCCGGCTCCTGGAAGCTGAGGCCTTCGAGGAGGCGGTGGGCCAGGGTCCCTCTGGCGCGGGCGGCCCCCGAGCCGGGGCCCGGCCCCTCCTCGGACCTCGGCGGAAGGCCGACGATCCGCTCGAGGTACCAGCGGTAACCGCACTCGGCGAAACGCGACAGCTGGGTGTAGCTCACCGTGGGCGGCACCTCACGCGCGCCGTCGCCCGCGAGCATGGGCCCGGCCACCACTTCGGGCTCCCCTTCCTGGCAGGAGCCCTCCTGCGGGGAGGCGCCCAGGAGCTCTTCGGCCCGCTCCGGCGTGCTGACGACGAGGCGCAGGCGCGGAGCCCCCTCCACTCCCCCGACCGGAAGGTCGGCGTCGCCACCCTCGCTGAGGATCCCTTCTGCATCGGGGCCCAGCAGGGCCGGGACAACCCACTTGAGCGGGGCGGCGCGAGCCGAGTCGTCATCGAGGTTCCACGGTCCCGACGGCTTGCCTGAGCCCGAGAGGACAAGCCTGCGCTCGGCCCGGGTCAGGGCAACGTGGATGCTGCGACGCCTTTCGTGGCGAACTCGCATCTCGGCTTCCGCCTTCAGTTCAGGGTGGGCCCCGACCACCCCCTTCTTCCTGCCGTCACCGGCCACGTGCAGGAGCGCGCCGGCCCGCTCCCCCGCCACACGGATCGCCGAGTTGTCGCCCTTGACGCCGCTGCCCAGCCTCGGGACGAAGACCACCGGGAACTCGAGCCCCTTGGCCGCGTGGATGGTCATCAGCCGGACCGGACCGTCGGGGTCGGCCTCGCCCTCGATGTCGATGGCCCCGCCGACCGGAGCGTCGGTCTCGCCGGAACCGGGAGCCGCCGTATCGACCCAGTCCAGGAAGGCTCTCGTATCGCCCCCGTTTCGCCCATCCCAGGCGTGGGCCAGGGCCGTCAGCTTGCGCACGTTGGCCAGCGCGAGGCGGCCGCCCGGCTCCTGGAGGAGCAGCGCGGGATAGGCACAGTCGCCGGAGATCCGTTCGAGCAGGGCGCCTGCGCCGAGGGCGCCGGATGACTCGGCCCATCCGCGGAAGTTCTCCCGGTAGCCGCGCAGCCGCCGGCGGTCCGCGGCGTCGATCGCCGCAACCGGCGCGGCCGGGTCCTGCTCTTCACCGCACGCGAGCTCGAAGGCCTCGAAGAGGGAGACGCGCTCCCCGTGCCGGCGCTGGGCCCCCAGCAGCGCCAGCGTGTCCAGGCTGACACCGCACATGGGGGACCTCAACGCGCCGAGCAGCCGCTCCTCGTCTCCCCGGTTGGCCAGCAGTCGCACGTGGACGAGCAGGTCGCGCAGTTCCGCCCTCGACCACCAGCTATCCCCGCCGTCGGAGACGGCATCCAGGCCCAGGCGGCGCAGCTCGTCCCGGTAGGCAGCCATCGCCCGGCGCGTCTCCATGAGGATCACGATCTCCCCCGTGCCGGCCTCCCCGTCGTCGACCAGGGCCCGGACCCGGTTGGCGACCAGCCGGGCCTCGGCCGCCTCCGCGCCGGGTTCGACACCCTTCCAGGCCTCGCTGTCGGTGAAGAGCAGCTCGACGAACGGCTCCGCCCCGCCGGCGCCGGCCCACGGCGCCCGGGACTGGTCTTCGTGGCCGCTGACGATGTCGACCCACTCGAAACCGCTTCCCGAATGCGCCTCCCGGAACGCGGCGTTCAGCACCGCCAGGATCTCCGGCCGGGATCGATAGTTGCGGACGAGCTGGCTCCGGTTGCCTTCGGCCTCGTGGGCCTCGGCCACCTGCCGGAAGAGCTCCACGTCGGCAAAGCGAAAGCCGTAGATCGACTGGAGCGGATCGCCGACCTGGAAGCGGGCCGGCACGCCGAGCGCCTCGAAGAGGCTCAGCTGCAGGCCGTTGGTGTCCTGGAACTCGTCGATCAGGATCCGGCGGAAGCGCTCCCGGTACTCGGCCGCGATCTCCGGATGCTCCCTGAACAGGCCCAGGGTGGCGAAGACGACGTCGGAGAAGTCGCAGCCACCGCGCCGGCGCTTCTCGACCTCGAAGGCCTCCCCGTAGGCGCCCAGCAGCAGGTCGATCACCTCCAGCCAGCCGTCGGGGTCTTCGCCCGGGACCGGGTCGGGCAGCCGGGGCTCGGCCTCGCCGGCGCTGCGCAGCAGGTCGTATGCGCGGGAGATTTCCTTGAGCAGCTCGTCGTAACGGTCGGCGGCAAGCAGGTCGAGGAGCCGGTCCTCTTGCGGGCCCTCGAGCAGCTGCGCGACGGCAGCGGCGAAGGCGCGGGCGCGGGCTCCGGCCAGGTCGGCCTCCTCGATGATCGTGAAGCCGGGGTCGACTCCGGCGAGAAGAGCATGGCGGCGCAGGACGCGCGCGCAGAACGCGTCGATCGTGGAAATCCAGGCACTGTCGAGCTCGGCTACGGCGGCGCGGGCCCTGGCTGCCTCCGGAATGTCCGAAGCGGCCAGCTCGGCAAACCGGCGCCTGATCCTGGACCGCAGCTCGGCCGCCGCCTTGCGGGTGAAGGTGATCGTGAGG
>JBJTBE010000098.1:0-23268 GCA_046091165.1 Solirubrobacterales bacterium
GCCGGCCACGAGCGCCGAGAAGAGCGCGCCGAGCGTGACCCAGGAGGTTATGACCTCCTTGGCGAAGTTGCCGACCTTGAAGTCGAGGCCGATGCCGGCCAGCGCGCCGGCGATGACGCCCTGGTCGTAGCCGAAAAGCAGCCCGGCGAAGAAGGTGACCACCGCGATGAGCAGGACCCACTTCAGGACGCTCCGCGCGCTGCGCCGCTCGGGCACCTGCCCGCTGGTTACCGCTTCCGTTGACACTCGCTCTCCTCCCGGCCTGGTTGTGAATCTTCTATAGGCGTTGGCGGTCGGAGTCAATAACGTGGTGCCCCATGAATCCGGGGGGACCTGTTGCCATCGCCGGCGCCGACGGTCACGTCGGGCGCTGGCTGGTGGGCCGGCTGGGAGAGCTTGGGGTGGAAGCCCGGCCGATCCCCCGGGAAGGCGACGCCGCCGCTGCTATCGCCGGCTGCGCCACGGTGGTGCACCTGGCCGGGGCGCTGGCCCCGGAGAAGCCCAACACCTACGAGCTGGCCAACGTCGGGACGGTCCGCCGGACCGTCGAGGGGATCGCACAGGCCGGGGGCGTCGAGCGCCTCGCCTACGTCAGCTACGTGGGAGCCAGCCCGTCCTCGCGCAACGCCTACCTGCGGAGCAAGGGTCAGGCCGAAGAGCTGGTGCGGGATTCCGGGGCCCAGGCAACGATCCTTCGCTGTCCCCTGATCATCGGCGAGCCCTCGCGTCCCGGGCCGACCGCCGAAGCCTTCCTGACCAGCGGCAGCAAGCCGATCCGCGCGCTGGGCGACGGGCGCCAGCTGGTCGCGCCGCTCTACGCCGGCGACCTGGTGTCGATGCTGGTCTGCGTCACCGCGGGCCAGGGCCCGGCCGGCACCTTCGAGCTCGGGGGCCCGGAGACCATGCCGGTCGACGACCTGATCCACATCGTCAACCATCCCGATATCAGCGTCCGCTACACCCCGGTCCTCGCCGCCGCGGCGCTGGTGCCGTTCTCCCGGCAGCTTACCTCGGCACTGGTCGGCGTCATGGGCTCCGACAGCGTGCCGATCGACAACCCGCGGGAGTCCGCCGCAGCCTTCGGCGTAGAGCTGACACCGATCGACACCGTCTGGCCCCAGGCTCCCCTCGGCGGCTAGGCGCGGCCCAGGCCCGCCTCGTCGAGGACGAGCCGGAGGTCGTCGATCCGGTCCTGGCCCCAGAACTGCTCGCCCCGGAAGACGAAGACCGGCACGCCCCAGTGGCCGATGTCGACCAGCTCCTGCGTATTGGCCTCGACCCGTTCGGCGATCGCCGGGTCGGCCATCGCCGCCACGCACCCCTCCCAGTCCAGCCCCGCCCGTTCGCAGATCACCCGCATGTCCGCCTCCTCGGCCGGGTCCAGGGCCTCTGCCCAGATCCCGGTCGAGGCCGAGAGGACGAACTCGCGCGCGCGGCCCCGGTCGTTGGCGTACTCGCTTACCGCGAGGGTGCGGGTGGCGCCCTCGCCGAGCGGGTCGTGGCTTCGGCCGAACGGCAGGCCGAGCCGGTCGGCCTCGCACTTGACGTCACGGAGCGTGTGGATCCGCTTGGACATCGGTACCGACTCGCCGCGCATCATCATCGGGATGACTCCCCTGAAGCGCAGGTCGATGTCGTACCCGTCGGCCAGCGCAAAGCCGCGCGGGCCGGAGAGGTAGGAGTAGGGGCTGCGGAACGAGTAGAACCAGTCGACGCGCTCGCTCACGAGGCCCTCCACCCCAGCTGGTCGAGCCAGGCGCCGATCTGCCTTGGCCGGTCCTGGGCAAAGTCCCAGCGTCCCCCGATCTTCGCGGCCGGGGTCTCGTAGGGGCCGCTGCGCGACATTCGCCTCTCGTTGGCGCGCAGGGCCGCCGCGGCCTCGGGCGAGCCCTCGTCGGGCGGCTCGCTGACGAGCCGCTCACGCCAGAGCGAGGCGAACTGCTCGCGGTCTACCGGCTCGTCGTCGCCGAACCAGATGCGCCTCATCGCCTCCTCGGCGAACCCCTCGAGGGAAGGGCCCTGGGGGCCCAGCGCGGTCCAGGCGGCCAGGAAGCTCACGCTCTGCGGCTCGACCGGCGCGCTGCGCCCCAACTCCAGCCCGATCCTCCGCGCCAGCCGGCGCCCGTCCACGATGGCGTAGGCGCGCTTGCGCTCAAGGGCCGAGTCTCCCTCGATCCCCCGGTGGACCACGGGGACGAGCTCGATGCGCACGCGCCTTCCCCGGACCGTGCGGGCCAGCTCGAGGAGCGCGTAGGCGCTGGTCGGCTCGTCGTAGGCGAAGAAGAACTCCAGGCGCCCCCTGCGCCCGGTCGCCCGGCGCGCCGCGGCGGCGAGGCGGAACGGGAGCGTGAAGGTGGCGACGGCAAGGATCAGGCGGGGAATCCACTCCCTCTCGAGCTTGTCGCGCACGTCGGCAAAGCTACCTGAGCTCGGGCCGGGGCTAGGGTGTCGCCCATGGAGGCCTCGAGCCACCCCGGCCGCCTCACCACGGCTATCAGCCGAGACGACGGAGTCGCCGACGAGGTAGCCGTCGAGGAGCCGCTGGAGATCCGCGCCGGCGGGCGCCCGGTAGCGGTGACCATGCGCACCCCCGGCCACGACGAGGAGCTGGCCCTCGGCTTCCTCTACGGCGAGGGGCTTGTCGACCGGGCGCTTCCCGCCGGCCCCCCGCCCGACCTGGCGGCGAACATCGTCGAGGTGGAAGGGGAGCTGGTCCGGGAGCCGCCGGAGCGCCGCTTCTACGCCACCTCCTCGTGCGGCGTCTGCGGGAAGGGCGCCCTGGAGGAGGTTGAGGTGATCGCCCCGCCGGTCGCCGACGGGCCGGAGGTATCCCGTGAGCTGCTGGCCTCGCTGCCCGACCGCCTGCGCGAGGCCCAGCCGGCCTTCGCCCGCACCGGCGGCCTGCACGCCACCGGCCTATTCGACGCCTCCGGCGAGCTGCTGCTCGCCCGCGAGGACGTCGGCCGCCACAACGCGATGGACAAGGTGGTCGGGCGCTGCCTGGCCGACGGGGCACTCCCCCTGTCGGGCCGGATCCTGTGCGTCAGCGGCCGGCTCTCCTTCGAGCTGGTCCAGAAGGCGGCGGTGGCCGGCTGCCCGGTCCTGGTGGGGGTCGGCGCGCCATCGTCGCTGGCCATCGAGCTGGCCGCCGACCGCAACATCACCCTCTGCGGCTTTGCCCGCCAGGGCCACCTGAACGTCTACTCGGGCGCCGGCCGGGTGGTCGGCTGACCGGCAGGGGCCCACGAGCCCACGCAACTTTTGGCCGCCGGGAGGGGTTAAATCAGGTGATGAGCGACTCCGGCACCACCCGTCGCGGCTTCCTGGGCCGCACCGCCGCCGCCGCCGGCGCCCTGGGCGCCGGGTCGGTGCTGCCCGCCGGCGCCGCAGCCGGTACCGGCAACCCGGCGCCCGCCTTCGACCTGGCCGGCCTGCCGATGCGCCAGGACGACCCGCGCTGGGCCCGGGACCTGATGTGGGACCGCCGGCGCGTGATCCGTGCCGCCCGAGCCGGCGGCATGAGCCGCCGCGAAGCCGAGTCGCTGCTCTGGGACTACCCGGACGGCAACTCGATCGGCAACGAGGGCTGCCAGCTGACCTGCCTGGCGATGGTCCTCCACCTGCTCGGCGCCCCGCGCCGCCCCGCCTGGACGCCCCGCACCCTGAACCGGGCCGCCCACGCCGGGCTCTTCTACACGCTGCCCGGCCTGGGAATGAACACGCTCTACGCCGACCTCGTTTCCGAGGTGACCGACGGCGGCGTGCAGCTGGCGGTGAACGAGAACTACCTGCCCGGAGAGAAGCCGTGGGCCCCCGTCCACTGCGACACGGCGCCCCTGATCCGTGCCTACCGGGGGCTTGCCCCCGGCGACCGGGCCGGGCTGGTGATGATGCTCAAGACCGGCACCTACGACGACACGATGGCCTCCCACTACGTCCTTCTCGACCCGAACTCCACCCAGCCGGCCGGCGAGCGCGACGCCGAGGTGCTGGACCCGGCGATGCCGGCCGGGCGGAGCGGGCGCTGGACGCTGAGCGACTCGGCGAAGTGGATCACCCAGGACCCGGACATCCGCCGCGAGTGGCGCCGGGCGGGGATCGGGGAGACGCAGGTCGGCGGCGCGTGGCTCTTCGCCCGCTGGCCGGCCGGCCGGCCGGCTCTCGGCCCGCTGCCCGCCGCCTGGGCCGCCGAGCTGGCGGCCTGAGAGGCGGGGCGGGAACGAAAAGGGGCCGCGCCGGACGCGGCCCCTCATATCGGGGCGAGAGGATTTGAACCTCCGACCTCACCGACCCGAACGGTGCGCGCTACCAGGCTGCGCCACGCCCCGATTGCTTCGATTATAGGCAGCGCCCGCGCCCCCGCGGCGCGTCGGGCCGCCGTCAGCCGCCGCCGGTGACCGCGGTGTAGAAGCGCACCGCCAGCCCGGTCATCAGGGTCTGGAAGGCCACGTCCACCCCCACGCCCTCGCGCCGGGCCCACTCCTCGAGGCCGCGCCTCTCGATCTCCAGGCTCTGGGCCAGGACATCGTCAACCAGGTCGGGGCTGGCGTCGCAGAAGCTCGCCCCGATCGTGTAGAGGCTGGAGTCGGTCAGCCCGGCAAGCAGCTCGTCACGCGGCACGGCCGGCACTCTACCCTGCGGCCATGGCCCGCCTCGACGAGATCGTCGCCTGGCTCGACGACCTGCTCGAGCCGCAGGCCTTCGTCGACTACTGCCCGAACGGGCTTCAGGTGCCCGGGGCGCAGGAGGTGCGGCGGGTGGCAACCGGGGTTTCGGCCGGCCTGGAGCTCTTCGAGCGCGCCGGCGGCTCCGAAGCCGACCTCGTACTGGTCCACCACGGGCTCTTCTGGGGCTCCGGGCCACAGGCGATCGACACCCTCACCTACGGGCGCCTGAAGCTCCTCATCGACCGCGGAATGGCCCTTGCTTCCTACCACCTCCCGCTCGACGCCCATCCGCAGGTCGGCAACAACGCGCTCCTGGCCGAGGCGCTCGGCGCCACGTCCAGCGAGCCGTTCGCGCTCCACGAGGGGCGCCCGATCGGGACGGTGGCGTGCTTCGATCCGGGGATCGGGCGCGATGAGCTGGTGGCCCGTGCCGCCGCGGCCACCGGCGGCCGCGGGCCCCTGGTCTTCCCGGCCGGACCGGACCTCGTGGAGCGGGTCGGCATCGTCTCCGGTGCCGGCTCCTCCTACCTGCCCGACGCCATCGCCGCCGGCCTGGACGCCTTCGTGACCGGCGAGCCGGCCGAGCGGGTCATGAACGAGGCGACCGAGGCCGGGATCACCTTCGTCGCCGCCGGCCACTACGCCACCGAGACCTTCGGCGTGCGCCGCCTCGGGGAGCTCCTGGCCGAGCGGTTCGGCGTCGGGCACGAGTTCATCGACGTGCCCAATCCGATTTGACGTAGATCCGCTCACACGAACCTCGCATTTTGCGTAGGATCGGCCGGGCAACTTCCACTACGCCGAGGAGAGCAGCGATGGAGGCAGGGACCACCCCGAGCACAGGTTCGAAGACGATCGCCGACCTGATTCCCAGGGCGGCCGAGATCTACGCCGACAAGCCGGCGGCCCGCTACAAGGTCGACGGCGAATGGAACGACGTCTCCTTCGCCGAGCTGGGAGGAATCGTCTCCGAGCTCGGTCGCGGCTTCATGGCCATGGGCCTCGAGCCCGGGGAGCGCGTCTCGATCCTCTGCAGCACCCGGCCCGAATGGGTCTACAACTCCTTTGCGGTCACCAGCGCCGGCGGCGTCGTCGTACCGATCTACGCGACCAACTCGCCCGAGGAGTGCGAATGGGTGGCCGGCAACTCCGAGTCGGCGGCCATCGTCGTCGAGAATGCCGAGCAGTACGCCAAGATCGCCGAGGTCCGCGACCGGCTGCCGAACCTGCGATTCGTCGTGGCAATCGACCCTTCCGGTGAGACCGGCGACGCCGTCAGCATCGAGGAGCTGCGCGAGAAGGGCCGCGAGGTCGACGAGGCCGAGCTCACGGCCCGCACCGAGGCGGTCACTCCCGATGATCCCTACACCTTCATCTACACCTCCGGCACCACCGGGCCCCCGAAGGGCTGCGTCCTCACCCAGGGCAACTACCGGTCGGTTCTCAACAGCGTCAACGAGCGGGGGCTGTTCGCCGAGGGCGAGGACGTCGTCTACCTCTTCCTCCCCCTCGCCCACGCCTTCGCGCTGCTGATCAGCCTTGGGGCCGCCGATACCGGCACCACCATCGCCTACTGGTCGGGCGACCCGCAGCTGATCATTCCCGACCTGGCCGAGGTCAAGCCCACCTACCTGCCGTCGGTGCCGCGGATCTTCGAGAAGATCTACTCGCTGGTCGCCGGCAATGCCGATCCCGAGACGCTCGCCAAGGCGACCGAGGTCGGCGAGCAGGTCCGCGACCTGGAAATCGTCGGCGAGCCGGTGCCCGAGGAGCTGCAGGCCGCCTTCGACCAGTTCGACGAGCAGCTCTTCACCAACGTGCGGGCCGCCTTCGGCGGGCGCGTGCGCGAGGCGGTCACCGGGGCGGCCCCGATCGCACCGGAGATCCTGCGCTTCTTCTACGCCGCCGGCGTCCCGGTGATGGAGGGCTACGGGATGACCGAAACCGCGACGGTGGCCACCACGTCGACCCCGGAGAACCACCGCTTCGGCTCGGTCGGCCGGCCACTCCCCGGGGTCGAGGTGAAGATCGCCGACGACGGGGAGATCCTCATCCGGGGCGCGAACATCTTCCAGGGCTACTACAAGAACGACGACGCCAGCTTCGGGACGATCGTCGACGGGTGGCTGCACACCGGTGACCTGGGCAGCGTCGACGAGGACGGCTTCGTCTTCATTACCGGCCGCAAGAAGGACATCATCATCACGGCGGGGGGCAAGAACCTGACCCCGGCCAATCTCGAGAACGACATGAAGCAGTGCCAGTGGGTCAGCCAGGCCGTGATGCACGGCGACCGGCGCCCCTTCCCGGTGATGCTGATCACCCTCGACGCCGAGACGATCGTCCCGTGGGCCGAGGCCGAGGGGATCGAGGACACGTCGATCGAGGCGCTCTCTCAGAACGAGCAGGTGATCGCCATGATCCAGGCCGAGCTGGACCGCGCCAACGAGAAGTACGCGGGCGTCGAGCAGGTCAAGAAGTTCTTCATCCTCGAGCACGACCTCACGCAGGAGACCGACGAGCTCACCCCGACGCTCAAGGTCAAGCGCAACGTCGTCAACGAGAAGTACGCCGACCGCTTCGACGCCCTCTACGACAGCTGAGCCTGGGCGGCTCCTCCCGGGGGGCCGGCTCCTATCCTCAAGGGGCATGCGCAGCGACCCCAGCGACAACGGCGGGCTGTTCGTCGGGCGGCGTCCCGGCACGCAGCCGGTCCACTACCGGGAGGCGCCGGTCTTCGGCGACGCGAGACAGCGCCGGCGCGACTCGGTCCTGGCGGCGGCGATCCTCGCTCTGATGGTGGTGATCAACCTCTCCCTCTGGGGCCCGATCCCCGCCGGCTGGCTCTGGATCGTCTCCCACATCCCGTTCCTGGCCGAGAGGGTCTTCCTTGCCGTGATCGTGGTGCTGGTCGGGATCCTGCTCACCCTCGTCGGCGCCCTGTCGATCCTCAAGCAGCTCGACCGCGCCTGGGTGCTGGTGCGGCGCGCCGCCGGCTATGACCAGCGCGAGGGCGTGGTGGGGCGCGTCTTCGCCTACACCGCCTTCGTCGGGGTGACGATCTTCGGGCTCTGGATGGTCTTCGGCGGCGGCCTTGCCCAGATGGGCGAGGGCGGCACCCCCACCCCTCCCTGATGGGGCTCCTCGACCGCTACCGGCAGTTCCAGGAGCTCTCGCCCGAGGAGGTGAGCGCCGGCCTGCGCGAAGAGGCCGACCAGCGGCGCCGCAAGGCCCTGGCCCGCGTGGGCGAGCTGGACCTCTCGCGGACGACCTGGCACGAGTACCCGCCTTCGGTGGTGGTGGACGCGATCACCTTCACCGCCCGCCGCGGCCTGCACCGGTATGCCGACGCCGCCGGCGAGCTGAGGGCCGCGCTGGCCCACCGCCACGGAATCGGGGCCGAGCGCGTAGCCATCGGGGACGGGGCCTCCCAGCTGCTCTCCAGCGCCGCCCGGACCCTGATGGAGCCCGGCGACGAGCTCCTCACCCCCTGGCCCTCTTACCCCCTCTACCCCGTGATGGCCCGCGAGGCCGGCGGCGAGGTTGCCACCGTGACCGGCCACGACGTCGACTCGATCCTCGCGGCGGTCACGAAGAAGACGCGCCTGGTGGTGATCGCCAACCCGAACGACCCGACCGGCGAGCTGATCGGCTCCGCGGAGCTCGACCGCCTCCTGGGCGCCCTGCCCGATCGTGTCGGGGTACTCCTCGACGAGGCCCTGCGCGACTTCGTCACGGCCGAGGAGCAGGACGCCGCGCTGCGCCTGACCGACCGCCACCCGCGGCTGATCGTCTTCCGGAGCTTCTCCAAGGCCTGGGGCCTGGCCGGGCTGCGCTGCGGCTACGCGGTCTGCGGCCCGGGCGCCGAGCCGCTGCTGGCCGGGATCGGCCCGCCGCTGGGGATCGGCGAGCTGACGCAGGCCGGGGTCCTCGAGGCGCTGCAGGCGATTCCCGCCGTGGTCGCCGCCCGGGCGGCAACGGTGAGCGGGGAGCGAACCCGGCTCTACGGCGAGCTGGCAGGCCTTCCCGTCGAGCCGCTGCCCGGCAGCCAGGCGAACTTCATCTGGCTTGCCGCCGAGGGCCTTGACGGGCCGGGGCTGGCCTCCGCGCTGGCCCGCTTCTCCCTGAAGGTCGCCACCGGCGCCGTCCTGGGCGACCAGCGGCACGTCCGCGTGACCGTCCAGGACGAGGCGGCGGGCACCCGCTTCCTGCGGGCCCTGGAGCAGGCGCTGGGACGCGACTGACCGGTCAGCGCGAGCGCCCGGCAGCCATGTCCATCGGGTCGGGCTCGTGCTCTGACTGGCGCAGCAGCGTGCCGGTGGTCTGCTCGAGGATCCGCTTCCAGGCCCGGGTCTTCTCCTGCTCGCGGGTTACGTGGCGCACGACCTTGCGCACCCGGGCGGCCGAGATCGTGATCCCGTGCCGGGCCATGACCTCCTTGTAGTAGTCATAATTGTCGGCGAGCTTCACGGTCACCGACTGGAAGCCGTGGCGGGCGATCTCCACCCGCTTGGTGAAGTCCATGATCGCCGTCCCGGACATCAGCAGGTCGTCGGGCTCGGGCTCAATCAGGACGATGTCCACGTCGGGATAGCGCTTCTCCCACCGGGCGGCGACCTCGTGGAGTCGCTGCCAGGCGATCAGGCGGAAGGACTGGTAACCGATCTGCGCCATCCCCATGTCGCTGATGTGGCTCGGGCGCGCACCGGGAACGTCGTGGTGGCTGCGGTCGTGGTCGCCGACGTAGGGCACCAGCGGGTTGACGACGATGATCAGTGTCGCGCCGGCCGCCACCGCCACGTCGACGTTGGTGGTGGAGATGATCCCGCCGTCCACCAGCTCGCGGTCACCGACCCGCACCGGCTTGTAGAGCATCGGCAGCGCAGTGGAGGCCCGTACCGCGCGGGAGATCGGCGTGTCATCCCAGCCCTCGGCCCCGAAGACGATCCGCTCGCAGACGTCGAGGTCGGTGGCGGTGACGTACAGCTCGCGTCCGAGGGCCCGGAAGTCGTTGGTCCGCTCAGGATCGCTCAGCACCTCTTCCAGGTACTTCTCGAGGCCGCGCCCGCTGTAGAGGCCGGAGGGCAGGTCCTCTCCCAGGCCCAGGACGAGGTCCATCGCCGAGACCTCGCCGATCTTCGGGATCAGCTCGGCGGCCAGGCGGGCCAGGCGCAGCGGAAAGAGCGCGCCGGTGCGCACGAACTCCTTGACGTTGGGCTTCATCGCCGTCGCGACGCCTACGTCGCGGAAGGGGGTGTCGCCGCGGCCGTTGACCACCTGCATCATCTGGGCCGGGGTGACCCCGTTCGCGGTCAGGGCGGCGACGAAGGAGCCGGCGCTGGTGCCCACGTAGATGTCGAGGTCGTTGACGTTCCGGTTCACGGCGAGGAGATCGAGGGCGCGCAGGGCACCGATCTCGTAGACGCCGCCGGTCATGCCGCCGCCCCCGAGGACCAGGGCCACCCGGTCGGATCGGGGCGCACGGCGCCGCGGGGTTTCGATCTTCGGAGCGGGATTGAGCTTCACTACGTCGCCCATCACTGCCATTCTAGGCCGCCGGACGGCGTCGCGCGTGCCGGGAAAACGCGCGAATCGGCAGGGCTGAAGGCGAAATGGCGCCGGTTTGCCGGGAGCGGGCTAGCTTGGCGCCCGTGCCGCTTGCTGACCACAGCCGGCTCCGCAGCGCCGCCCTCGCAGCGCTTGGCTCCCTTGCCGTCCTTCTGGCCCACGCCCCGGGCGCGTCGGCGCTCGGCCGGGAGCGGCTGGTGGCCAAGACGGCCGCCGCGATGGAGAAGGCCGGGCCCCGCAGCGGGGCCCTGGTCCGCGACCTGACCACCGGCGAGGTGATCTTCGAACTGCGCGCGGCCAGCGACCGGATCCCGGCCTCGGTGGAAAAGCTCTACACGACGGCGGCCGCCCTGCACCGTATCGGTCCCGGCACCCGCCTCAATACCGACGTCGTGACCGGCGGATTGCCCGACGCCGAGGGGCGCCTCGAAGGGGACCTCGTAATCCGCGGCGGGGGCGACCCGACCCTCGGCGCCTCCGACATCGCGACCCTCGCGGGGCGGGTGAGCAGTTCGGGCATCACCTCGGTCGCCGGGTCGGTCGTCGGCGACGAGTCGCGCTTCGACACCCGCCGTGGCGCCACCGGATGGGGCTACAGCCCGTGGCTCGGGGGTTCCATCGGGGCGCTCGCGGTCTCGCGGGGCTGGGGGGACGGCGGTCCCGGCATCTCGGCCGCGCGCTCGTTCGCCAGGGCGCTCCGTGCCCGCGGGGTCCGGGTGAGTGGCCGGACGAGGACCGGAACCGCCCCCGAAGGCGCCCGGCGGCTGGCCCGGGTCAGCTCACCCACGATCGCCGAGCTCTCACGCCTGATAAACGCGCCGTCGGACAACTTCATGGCCGAGGTCCTGCTCAAGGAGCTCGGCGCCCGCTTTGGTGCGGCAGGCACGACCCGGGCCGGCGCCCGGGTGGCGATTGGGGTCGCGGCGGGCTTCGGCGCGCGGCCGAGGATTGCCGACGGCTCCGGTCTCTCGCGCTCCAACGCGACATCCCCGCGGGAGGTAATGGCGCTCATCACCGGCATGCGCCGGACCCCGGAAGGTCGGGCGTTCGAGCGTTCGCTGGCGATTGCCGGCCAGACCGGCACCCTGGCCTCCCGGATGCGCGGCACCAGGGCGGCCGGCAACTGCCGGGCCAAGACCGGGACGCTGAGCGACGTCAGCACCCTCGCGGGGATCTGCCGCTCGGCCTCAGGCCACACGATCGCCTTCGCCCTGCTCATGAACTCGGTCTCCCCGGCCCGGGGCCGGGTCCTCCAGGACTCGATCGCCCGTTCGCTGGCCCGCTACGACGGCTAGCCGCCGATCAGCTTGAGCAGCGCGGCCTCGTCGATCACCTTGACCCCGAGTCGCTCGGCCTTCTCGGCCTTCGAGCCGGGGGAGTCGCCGGCCAGCAGGTAGTCGGTCTTCTTCGAGACCGAGGAGGTCACGCGCCCCCCGGCGGCGAGGATCTTCTCGGTGGCCTGCTCGCGGGTCAGGCCGGGCAGTGTTCCGGTCAGGACGAAGGTCGTGTCGGCCAGCGGCCCCTCTCCCGGCGGCGGCCCCTCCTCCTCGAAGGTGAGGCCCTCCCCCCTGAGATCCTCGATCAGCGAGCGCATCCGGCCGGAGGCCAGCGTGCCGTGGATCTGGGCGGCGACGATCGGTCCGATGCCCGGTGTCTGGGCGATCTCCTCCTCGCTTGCATCGAGCAGCGCGTCGATCGACCGGAAGCGCTGGGCGAGGTTGCGGCCGTTGACCTCCCCCACCCCCTCGATCCCCAGGGCGAACAGCACCCGGGCGAACGGGCGCCCGCGCGACTCGTCGAGCGAGGCGACCAGGTGCGAGGCCGAGAGCTCCCCCATCCCCTCGAGCCCGGCCAGCTGGTCCACCGTGAGGCGGTAGAGGTCGCCGGCGGTCTCGATCATTCCCTCGTCGAGCAGCGTGTCGACGTGCTTGTCGCCCAGGCCGTCGATGTCCATCGCCCCGCGCGAGACGAAGTGCTGGAGGAGCTGGCAGCGCCGGCCCGGGCAGTCGGCGTTCGGGCACTTGGTGAATACGGAGTCCTCGGGCTTGACCGTCGCGGTCCCGCAGGCCGGGCACTTCTTCGGCGGCCTGACGGGGCGCGAGCGGCCCTTCTTTTCCGCGGCGTGCGGGGCCGGCGAAACCACCTGGGGAATCACGTCGCCGGCTCGCAGGACGATCACCTCGTCGCCGACCCGGAGGTCCTTGCGCACCACGTCCTCCTCGTTGTGGAGGGTGGCCATCGAGACGGTCACTCCGCCGACGTGGACCGGCTCGAGCATCGCCGCGGGGTGGAGGTCCCCGAACTTGCCGACGTTCCACTCCACCGAGTTGAGGGTGGTGACCTTGGTGGTCGGCGGGACCTTCCACGCGATCGCCCAGCGCGGGTCGCGGCCGACCACGCCGAGCCGGCGCTGCAGCTCGAAATCGTCGACCTTCACGACGACGCCGTCGATCTCGAAGTCGAGGTTGCCGCGGTTCTCCCCCCAGCGTTCGCAGAGCTCGATGACCTTCTTCTCGCCCCGGGCCCGCTCGATGTCGGCGTTCACCGGGAAACCCTTCTCGCGCAGCCACTGCAGGGTCTCCCACTGGCTCTCGAGCTTCAGGCCCTCGGACGCGCCGATCCCGTAGGCCCAGAGTGAGAGCGGCCGTTCGGCCGCCAGCCGGGGATCGAGCTGGCGGATCGTCCCGGCCGCGGCGTTGCGGGGGTTCATGAACGTCGGCTCCCCCTGCTCGGCCCGGCGCTCGTTGAGCTCGGTGAAGTCGCGCAGCGACATGTAGACCTCGCCCCGGACCTCGAGCAGCCCCTTCACCCCGTCGATCTTCAGCGGGACCGTGGGGATCGTCCTGAGGTTGTGGGTCACGTCCTCGCCGACCTCGCCGTTGCCGCGCGTGGCCCCGCGCTCGAGCACGCCGTCGCGGTAGACGATCGAGATGGCGAGCCCGTCGACCTTGGGCTCGCAGACGTACTCGAAGCTCTTGCGCTCGATCCCCTCGCGGGCCAGGTGGTTTCGCATCCGCGCCGCCCAGGCGTCGAGCTCCTCGGCGTTGCGGGCGTTGGCCAGCGAGAACATCGGCTCGGGGTGCTTGACCTTCTCCAGCGCACCCACCGGCTCGGCGCCCACCCGCTGGGTCGGCGAGTCAGGGGTTACGAGCTCCGGGCTGTCGCGCTCGATCGCCCGCAGCTCGTCGAGCAGGGCGTCGTACTCGTCATCGGCGATCTCCGGGTCGTCGGCGACGTAATAGAGCTCGTTGTGGCGGCGGATCTCCCGCCGGAGCTCCTCGGCTCGCTTGGCCGGGGCGCTCACCCTGGGTCCGGGGCCGCGGGCTGGAGCAGCCGCTCGAGGGCGCTGTCGCTGAGGTGCTGTATTCCGTCCACGTAGGTGAGGTCGAAGTGCAGGGGCGTGACCGAGATCATCCCCTCCGCGACGGCGGCAAGGTCGGTGCCGGGCTCGTCCTCGTAGCCGTGGTCGGCGCCGTAGATCAGGAAGCGACGGCGCCCGTCACCCTCGTCGTGCTCGAGCGTCAGCTCGTCGCGGTAGATGCGCTTGCCCAGGCTCGTGGCGTGGACCCCGAGCGGCTCGCCCCCGGGCACGTTCACGTTCAGGAGCGTCCCCTCGGGAAGCGGAACCTGCTCCAGGCCGGCGACCAGCCGGGCGGTGAAGCGCGCGCCGGCGCCGAAGTCGAAGTGGCGCCCCATCCGGAAGTCCATCTCCCTGAGGGTCGACTGCTGCGAGACGGCGATCGCCGGGATGCCGAGCACGACGCCCTCCAGCGCTGCGGCGACCGTCCCGGAGTAGGTGACGTCATCACCGAGGTTCGAGCCGTGGTTGATGCCGGAGACGATCAGCTCGGGCACGAAGCCCTCGATCACCCCGAGCTGGGCGAAGCGGACGCAATCGACCGGCGTGCCGTCCGTGGCAAAGCCCACGGTGCCGTCCTCGAAGGGGACCTCCTCGAGCCAGAGGGGGCGGCGGGTGGTGATCATCCGCGCCATCGCCGAGCGGTTGCCGTCGGGCGCGATCACGGCGAGCTCCACCCCCGGCACCGCCGCGAGCTCTCGCCTGAGGGCCTGCAGGCCCGAGGCCTCGATTCCGTCGTCGTTGGTGAGCAGGACCTTCATCGGCCCGCCTGACGATATAGCCCGCCCGACCGGGCTCCAGTGGCGCCGTGGGGGCTCAGACGAGCTCGATGTAGACCATCTCGGTGGAGTCGCTGCGACGCGGCCCAAGCTTCAGGATGCGCGTGTAGCCACCGGGACGGTCGGCGTAACGGGGGGCTATCTCGACGAAGAGCTTGTGGACGGCGAACTTGTCCTGGCCCAGCGCGGCCAGGGCCTGCCGGCGGGAGTGCAGGTCGTCGGTCTTGGCCAGGGTGATCAGCTGCTCGATCTCGGGCTTGACCGCCTTGGCCTTGGCCTCGGTCGTCTTGATCCGCTCGTGCTCGATGACCTCCTTGCAGAGGTTGCGCAGCAGCGCCTTGCGGTGCGAGCTGGAACGGCTGAGCTTGTGGCGGGTCTTCTGGTGGCGCATGGCCGGATTATCCCCGGATCAGTCCTCGCGGAGCGTGAGGCCCCGGGCGGCCAGCGTCTCGACGACCTCGTCGATCGACTTGCGCCCGAAGTTCGGGATCGCCGCCAGCTCGTCCTCGGACTTGGAGAGCAGCTCGCCGATCGTCTGGATACCGGCCCGCTTGAGGCAGTTGTAGGAACGGACGCCGAGCTCGAGCTCCTCGATGAGGATGTCGTCGTCGGCTCCTCCAACCGCGATCGGCGCAGCCCCGGGCATGCCGGCTACGCCTCCCTCGAGCACGCCGACCGGCCCCTGGCGCAGCTCCTCGATGCGGTCCTCGTCGGTGAATATCGCCAGCTGGCTGATCAGGATCTCGGAGGCTTCGCGCAGGGCGGCCTGCGGGTCGATCGAGCCGTCGGTCTCGATGTCGAGGGTGAGCTTGTCGAAGTCGGTCCGCTGGCCAACGCGCGCCTGCTCGACCGAGTAGGCGACGCGGCGCACCGGCGAGAAGATCGAGTCGACCGGGATGACGCCGATCGGCTGGTCCTCGGTCTTGTTCTCCTCCGCGGGGCGGTAGCCGCGGCCGCGGCCGATCGTCAGGTACATCTCGAGCTTGGTCTTCTTCTCCAGGGTGGCGATGTGGGCCTTCGGGTTGAGGATCTCGACGCCGGCGGGAAGGTCGATGTCCTTGGCGGTGATCTCGCCCGGGCCGGTCACGACCAGCGGCGCCTCGACCTCGGTCGCGTCGGAGTGCATCCGGCAGACGACGCCCTTGAGGTTGAGGATGATGTCGGTGACGTCCTCCTTGACCCCGTCGATGTTGGAGAATTCGTGGGCGACACCCTCGATCCGCACGCTCGTCACCGCGGCGCCCGAGAGCGAGCTCAGCAGGACGCGGCGCAGCGAGTTGCCGAAGGTGTAGCCGAAGCCGCGGTCGAGCGGCTCGATCACGAAAGCGCCGCGGTCGTCGTCGGCCTTCTCGCTGGTGATTCGGGGGATCTGGAAATCGAGCATCGGGGTTCCTGTCGTCGTGTTCTGCGCGCCGCCCTCGGCGGCGTCGTTCACGCCGCGGCCCCACTGCGGGCCCCGGCGCTGAAGCCTGTTCCTACTTCGAGTACAGCTCGACGATGAGCTGTTCCTGCACCGGGGTGGCGATCTCCTTGCGCTCGGGCGAGCGGAGGACCTTCGCCGTGAGCGAGTCGTGGTCGGCCTGGAGCCAGGCCGGGACCTGCGCCGTCAGCTCGGTCGCGGCCCGCACGACGGGCTCGCCGGGGCTGCCGGCCTTGAAGGCGATGATGTCGCCCTCGCTTACCTGGAAGCTGGGAATGTCCACGCGGCGGCCGTTGATCGTCCAGTGGCCGTGGCGGATCATCTGGCGGGCCTGGCGACGCGAGCCGGCGAAGCCGAGGCGCACGAGCACGTTGTCGAAGCGCTGCTCGAGCAGGGTGAGGAGGTTCTCGCCGGTTACGCCGCTCTGGCGGCTGGCCTTCTCGTAGTAGCGGCGGAACTGGCTCTCGAGGATGCCGTAGTAGCGGCGGGCCTTCTGCTTCTCGCGCAGCTGGACGCGGTACTCGCTCTGCTTCTGGCGGCCGCGGCCGTGGTCACCCGGCGGGTAGGCGCGGCGCTCGAAGCTGCACTTGTCGGTCAGGCAGCGCTCCCCCTTGAGGAAGAGCTTCTCGCCCTCGCGGCGGCACTGCTTGCACTGGGGTCCGGTGTCGCGGGCCATGGCTCAGACCCGGCGCCGCTTGCGGGGGCGGCACCCGTTGTGGGCGTGCGGGGTGACGTCACGGACACTGGTCACCTCGAGGCCGGCGGCCTGGAGCGAGCGGATAGCGGTCTCGCGCCCGGAGCCCGAGCCCTTGACGAAGACCTCGACCTTTTGGAGACCCTGCTCCATGCCCTTGCGGGCGGCGGCGTCGGCGGTGACCTGCGCGGCAAACGGGGTCGACTTGCGGGAGCCGTTGAAGCCGGCGCTCCCGGCCGACTCCCAGGCGAGCACGTTCCCCTCGGGGTCGGTGAGGGAGACGATGGTGTTGTTGAAGGAGGTCTTGATGTGGGCCTGGCCGACCGGAACGTTCCTCCGGGCCTTGCGGCGTCCACGGGCTGGTCTCTTGGGTGCGGGCACTCAGTTCCTCAGGTCTTGGTCGGGGCCTTCTTGCCGGCCACCTGCATGCGCTTGGGGCCCTTGCGGGTGCGGGCGTTGGTCTTGGTGTTCTGGCCGCGGACGGGGAGCTTGCGCCGGTGGCGAACCCCCCGGTAGCAGCCGATCTCGCCGAGGCGCTTGATGTCCTGCGAGCGCTCGCGGCGCAGGTCGCCCTCGACCACGATCTCGCTGTCGATCACGCCGCGGATCCGCGAGACCTCGTCCTCGGTCAGGTCGCGGACCTGGGTGTCGGGGTTGACGTCGGCCTCCTCGAGGATCTTCCGGGAGGTCGAGCGACCGATGCCGTAGACGTAGGTGAGGCCGATCTCCACGCGCTTGTTGAGGGGGATGTTGATCCCTGAGATACGGGCCATTCAGCTCACCCCTGGCGCTGCTTGTGTCGCGGGTTCGGGCAGATGACGAGGACGACGCCGCGGCGCCGGATGACCTTGCACTTTTCGCACATCGGCTTGACCGAGGCCCTTACCTTCATCTCGCCTTCTTCTCGATGGTCCGTGAAGAGGCTCTGGCGACCGCAGGAGGTCGCCGCTACCGCTCACGGATTGAAGCTCGCACCCAGGAACCCGCCCCGAGCCCGAACGCCTTACGGTAGCAAAACCGCGGCAAATTCCGGTGTCGGCGGGCCTCATCCGCGCCCCCGGACCAGCTCGTGCCACGGATTGAGGATCCGGGGGCCCTGGTCGGTCACCGCGACGGTGAATTCGAAGTGGGCCGACTGCGAGCCGTCGTCGGTGTAGACCGACCACCCGTCGGAGGCCATGTGGACCCCCGGGCCCCCCACGTTGACCATCGGCTCGATGGCCAGGACCATGCCGTCCTTGAGCTTCGGCCCCTTGCCGGCGGGCCCGTAATTGGGGACCTGCGGGTCTTCGTGCATCTCCCGGCCGACCCCGTGGCCGACCAGCGTCCGGATCACCGAGAACCCGGCCGACTCGACCCGCTCCTGCACCGCGTGGGAGATATCGCCGATGCGGTTGCCCGGGCGGGCCTGGTCGACCGCGTCGAAGAGGGAAGCCTCGGTGGCGGCGATCATGCGTGCGGTCTCCGGGTCGATCCCCCCCACGGCAAAGGTGCAGGCGCCGTCGGCCACCCAGCCGTCGAGGGTGACGCCGATGTCGATCGAGATGATGTCTCCCTCGGCCAGGGAGCCGTCACCGGGGATGCCGTGGACGACCAGGGAGTTGGGCGAGGCGCAGATCGCGCCGGGAAAGCCGCGGTAGCCCTTGAACGAGGGCACCGCGCCCTGGGAGCGGATGTACTTCTCGGCGGCGTGGTCGAGCTGGGCGGTGGTGATGCCGGGGCGGATCATCTCGGCGATCAGCTCCATCGTCCTGGCGTGGATGGCGCCGGCGGCCGCCATCTTGTCGAGCTCCTCGGGGGACTTGCGGACGATCACTGCGGAGCGGTCAGATCTCTTCTTCGCGGCGCAGCGTGGAGATCGTCGCCCGGATGTGGTCGAAGACCTCGCTCGGCGCTGCGGTTCCATCGAAGCGGTGAAGGAGCCCCATGTCGTCGTAGTAGGCGACCAGCGGGGCGGTCTGCTCGTGGTAGACGGCAAGCCGGTTGCGGACGGTCTCGGGCTGGTCGTCCTCGCGCTGGACGAGCGGCGTTCCGTCCACGTCATCGATCCCCTCGACCTCCGGCGGGTCGAAGTCGACGTGGTAGACGCGGCCGGACTCGGGGTTTACCCGGCGGCCGGAGATCCGCTTGACGATCTCCTCGTCGGGAACCTCCACCAGGATCACCGCGGTCAGCGAGCGGTCCAGCCCGGCCAGGGCGTCGCCGAGGGCGTCGGCCTGGCCGATCGTGCGGGGGAAGCCGTCCAGGAGGAAGCCGTCGCGGGCGTCGTCCTCGCCGAGCCGCTCGATGATCACGCCGATGATCACCTCGTCGGGCACCAGGTTTCCGGCGTCCATGAAGCCCCTGGCCGTCTGGCCCAGTTCGGTGCCGTCGGCGACGGCCTGGCGCAGGATGTCGCCGGTGGAGATGTGGGGCAGGTCGAACTCTTCCCGCAGGCGCTCGGCCTGGGTGCCCTTGCCGGCACCGGGGGGGCCGAGAAGAATCAGGTTGAGCTCGCTCACTTGAGGAAGCCCTCGTAGTTGCGCATCATCAGCTGGGCTTCGAGCTGCTTCATCGTGTCGAGGGCAACGCCGACGACGATCAGCAGAGAGGTGCCTCCGAAGTAGAAGTTGGCGGCGGTCTGGTTGATGAGGATCGTCGGCAGGGCCGCGACCGCGGCGAGGTAGAGCGCCCCGGGGAAGGTGAGCCGCGCCAGGATCCTGTCCAGGAACTCGGCCGTAGGCCGTCCGGGTCTGACGCCGGGTATGAAGCCGCCGTACTTCTTGAGGTTCTCGGCCTGGTCGACGGGATTGAACGTGATCGCCGTGTAGAAGTAGGTGAAGAGGACGATCAGGATCGTTTCGCCGAGCAGGTAGGCCCAGCCCGACGGCGCAAAGAAGTCGGCCACGTCCTGGGCCCACGGCGCCTGGATCAACTGGCCGACGGTCGGCGGGAAGGCCATGAGCGAGGCGGCGAAGATCACCGGGATGACCCCGGCCATGTTCACGCGGAGCGGCAGGTAGGTCTGGCCGCCGCCGCTCATCCGCTTGCCGATGACGCGCTTGGCGTACTGGACCGGTATCCGGCGCTGGCCCTCCTGGATGAAGACCACCGCCGCGATCACCGCGAGGGCGAGGAAGGGCATCATCACCTTGAAGACCTGGTCGGGGCTCGTCCACCAGGCCTGGACGCCGTTGGGGAGGCCGGCGACGATGGAGGCGAAGATCATCAGCGATATCCCGTTGCCGATGCCCCTCTGGGTGATCAGCTCCCCGAGCCACATCACCACGACGCAGCCGGCGGTGAGCGTGAGGACGATCAGGAAGACGGTCCCGACGTTGAAGTTGTCGATCACCGGCTGGCCGGCGCTGCCCTCGAAGGAACGGAAGAGGAAGACGTAACCGATCGCCTGCCCGAAGGCCAGGCCCACGGTCAGGTAGCGCGTGTACTGGGTGATCTTCTGCTGGCCGACCTCGCCCTCCTTGGAGAGCTTCTCGAGCGAGGGGAGCACCACGGTCAGGAGCTGCAGGATGATCGAGGCCGTGATGTACGGCATGATGCCCAGCGCGAAGACGGCGATACGGGAGAGGCCGCCCCCGCTGAAGGTGTTCAGCAGGTTGAGGATCCCGCCGCCGCCGAACTGCTCCTGGATCGCCTCGACGGCCTTGACGTCGACCCCCGGCACCGGGATGTATGCGCCGATCCGGTACAGGGCGAGCATTGCGCCCGTGAAGAGCAGCTTCTTGCGGATGTCGGCGACCGAGAAGGCGCTGAGAATGGTCCCGAGCATGCTTTCGGGAGTCTAGGCTCCTAGGACTCGACGGTGACGCAGGTTCCGCCGGCCGCCTCGATCGCTTCACGGGCCGAGGCGCTGAAACCGTGGGCATGCACGGTCAGGGGCTTGCTGATCTGTCCCTTGGCGAGGACCTTCACCGGCACTCCCGGGCGTGAGCCCAGGCCCTTGGCGCCCAGCGCCTCGATGGTCACCTCGGCGCCGGAATCGAAGCGGGCGTCGAGATCGCCGATGTTGACCGCCTGGGTGTGGGTGCGGAAGCGCTCGAAGGGCATCGACTTCTTCATGTTCGGGCCACGGAGCTTGCGCATCCGCTTCTGGATCGGCATCTGGCCGCCCTCGAAGCGGGTGCGGTCCTTGGCGCCGGACCTCGAGCCATAGCCCTTCTGGCCGCGGCCGGCAGTCTTGCCGAAGCCCGAGCCCTCTCCGCGGCCCACGCGCTTGCGGGGCCGGCGGCTTCCGGGGGCAGGGCTGAGGCTGTGCAGGCCGAAGCGCTCGTTCTCCTTCGGGCCTGCGGCGGCCTCGGCCTTCGCTGCCGGCTTGGCGGCAGCCGGCTTCTTCGCTGCCGGCCTGGCGGCAGCGGCCTTGCTCGCCGCCGGCTTCCTGGCGGCGGGCTTCCTGGCGGCGGGCTTCTTCGCCGCCGGCTTTCCGGCCTCGTCCTCGGGCTTCCTGGCGGGAGGCATCAGGACCCCTCGACCTTCACGAGGTGACGGACGGTGTGCAGCATTCCCCGCGACTGGGGGCTGTCGGCGACCTCGACGGTCTGGCCGATGCGGCGAAGGCCCAGCGAGCGAAGCGTGTCGAGCTGATTGGCCTTGCAGCCGTTGGAGGACTTCACCTGGGTTACCTGGACCGTGCTCACGAGCCCTCACCCTCCTCGCCCTCGGCGTTGGGGACCTCTTCGCCCTCGGGGAGCGCCGTGTCGCCGGGCTCGCCGGCGGGGAGCTCGGCCTCCTCGGCGGGCGCCTCCTCCACCACGACCGTCTCCTCGACGCCTTCGGCGGGCGGCTCCTCGACGGCGACCGCAGCGGGGGCACCAGCGACTGCTTCGCCCGCGTCGTCGGCGGCGGCAGAGGGGGCCGGGCCGTCCTTGAGCCCAAGGACCTCGGCGACGGTGAGTCCGCGGATCTCCGCAACCTCGTCCGGGGTGCGCAGGGAGCGAAGCCCCTCGACGGTGGCCTTGACCAGGTTGATCGGGTTCTGCGAGCCCAGGCTCTTGGAGAGGATGTCCTGGATCCCGGCGAGCTCGAAGACCGCGCGCACGCCGCCACCGGCGATCACGCCGGTACCGGGCGAGGCCGGCTTCATGAACACCCGGCCGGCCCCGAAGACGCCGGTGGTCTGGTGCGGGATGGTCGATCCGTAGCGCGGAACGCGGAAGAGGTTCTTCTTGGCCTGCTCGACACCCTTCTGGATGGCGACGGGAACCTCGTTGGCCTTCCCGTAGCCGACTCCGACGACGTCCTTCTCATCGCCGACGACCACCAGGGCGGTGAACGAGAAGCGGCGGCCTCCCTTGACGACCTTGGCCACGCGGTTGATCTCCACCACCCTCTCCTGGAGGTCGAGTCCTGCGGCGCTGACGGTCCTGTCGATCTGGCTGTTCATCGCGTCTCTCCGGTTCTCAGACTTTCAGGCCGCCCTCGCGAAGGCCCTCGGCGAAGGCCCTGACGCGGCCGTGGTAGCGGTATCCGCCGCGGTCGAAGACGACCGCCTCGACGCCGGCGGCCCTGGCCCGCTCGGCGAGCATCTGCCCCAGCTTCGTTGCCTGCTCCATCGGCGGCAGGGAACGGGTGTCGGCCTCGGTCCAGCTGGCCGAGGCGACGGTGTGGCCGCTCTGGTCGTCGATGAGCTGGGCCATGATCCCGCGGTTGGAGCGGAAGACCGATACGCGCGGGCGCTGGGCGGTGCCCTGAACCTTCGCGCGGACGCGGCGGCGGCGGCGCAGGCGCCTCTGGGGTGCGGTCTTGACGCTCATGCGCGCTTGCCCACCTTCCGGATCACGTGCTCGTCCCGGTAGCGGATCCCCTTGCCCTTGTAGGGCTCCGGCGGGCGGCGCTTGCGGATGTTGGCGGCGGTCTCGCCGACCATCTGCTTGCTGATCCCCCGGACCTTGACCTCGGTCGGCTCGGGAACCTCGAACTCGATGCCCTCGGGCGCGGTGATCTCGACCGGGTGCGAGTAGCCGAGGGCCAGCACGAGGTCCTTGCCCTTTAGCTGGGCCCGGTAGCCGACGCCCTGGATCTCGAGCGTCTTCTCGAAGCCGTTTGTGACCCCCTCGACCATGTTGGCGATCAGCGAGCGGCTGAGGCCGTGGAGGGCCTTGTGCTCCCCGCGGTCGGTGGGGCGGGTGACGGTGATCGTGTCCCCGTCCTGGCTGACCGTCAGGTCGCGCGAGATCTTTTCCGAGAGCTCGCCCTTGGGTCCCTTGACGGTCACCGACCCGGGCTCGATCACGACCTCTACGCCTTCCGGCACGGTTATGGGGCTCTTACCGATCCGCGACATGGCTCACCAGACGTAGGCGACGACCTCTCCCCCGACGCCTGCGGCGCGGGCCTCGTGGCCGGTCATGACCCCGCTGGAGGTCGAAACGATGGCGGTGCCCATCCCGCCCTGGACCTTGGGGATGCCGCCCTGGTGGACGTAGAGGCGCTGGCCCGGGCGCGAGGCGCGCTTGAGCCCGGTGATGGCGCTGCTGCGGTCCTCGCCGTACTTGAGGTCGACCCTGAGCACCGGCGCCGGGCGCCCGTCGCCGGCCTCGACCACTTCGAAGCCGGAGATGTAGCCCTGCTCGGTGAGGATCCTGGCCATCTCGTTCTTGAGCCGGGACGCGGGTACCTCGACCGAGTCGTGCTCGGCGATGATCCCGTTACGCACGCGGGTCAGGAAGTCGGATATGGGATCGGTCATCGACATGGTCTCACCAGCTGCTCTTGGTCATCCCCGGGATGTAGCCGTTGTGGGCCAGCTCGCGCAGGCAGATGCGGCAGACGCCGAACTTCCGGTA
>JBJTBE010000099.1:0-14323 GCA_046091165.1 Solirubrobacterales bacterium
GGGTGCGAAGAAGGGTCGTCGAGATGTGGGGAGTCATGGGACTTCCGTAGCTACAACCAGTGTAAACCCGAAAAGTGACGCAGATGGGCGACTTTGCCGAGATTTTCCCCGAAAAACAGGGCTCAGAGAGCGAACTCGGGTTCCTTGTGGGGCCCCACGCACGCCACGGCAAGCCGGTCGGGGTCGACGCTCCGGGCCACCCGCGCGACGTCGTGCCACGTGACTGCGTCGACCAGGGCGATCGCCTCGTCGGGGTCGAAGCCTTCCCCGTGGACGATCGAGCGCCCGGCGGCGAACGAGGCGACCGCGTTGGTGTCCTCGAAGCTCAGCACCCGCCGCCCCCCGGCATAGGCCCGGGCCCGCTCCACCTCCTCCTCGGTCGGGCCGTCGGCGGCGAGCTCGGCGACGATCTCCATCATGCGCCGGTAGGCCTCGTCGGTCTTGGCCGACTCCAGCCCGGCCCCCATCAGCAGCAGCCCGTGGTCGGACCCGAAGTGGCTGAGCGCAAAGACCGAGTAGGCCAGGCCGCGCTGTTCGCGGATCTCGTCGAAGAGCCGCGAGCCCATCGAGCCGCCCAGGAGGGTCGCGTAGATCCCGAACGCCGCCCGTTGTGCGGGGTCGTGGACATCGATCGACGGCCGGTAGAGCATCCGCAGGTGCGACTGGTTGCTGTCGCGCTCCTCGACGAGGATCTCCGGCGCGAATTGCGGCACGGCGTCGAAGGGCTCGGGGGCCGGCAGGTCGGGGAACCGGGAGAAGGCGGACTCGAGCTCGGAGTCGGGACCGAGGTGGTCGAGGTTGCCGACGATGAAGGCGCCCCCGGTCCGTCCCGACCAGCGCCGCTCACGGAAGGCCACCACCTGGTCGCGCGTGAAGCTCTCGAGGTGCTCCTCGGGACCGAGCACCGAGCGGCCGAGCGGGTGGTCGCCGAATCCGGCCACGTCGATCAGCTCCCCGGCCACCGAGGCCGGCTGGTCCTTGTAGCGCTGGATCTCCTGGATCACCACGCCCCGCTCGCGGTCGAGCTCGTCGGGATCGATCTTCGGTCGCCCGACGAAGTCGGTGAGCAGGTCGATCGCCGGCATGGCCGACTCGGCGCGGACGGTGATGTGGAAGGCCACCAGGTCGTGGCTGGTGTAGGCGTTCAGCGACCCGCCCATCCGTTCGGCCGTCTCGTTGACCTTGCGGTAGTCGTCGTAGATCTCGCCGCCCTTGAAGACCAGGTGCTCGAGGAAGTGGGCCATCCCGTTCTCCTCGGCCCGCTCGGCGCGCGCCCCGGCGTCGAAGGCGACGAGGATCGTCGTGGCCCGGGTCCCGGGGATTCCGATCCGGTGGACCGGCAGCCCGTTCTGCGCCTTCGAGGTGGTGATTTCGGCCATGGGGCAAAGGTATCGCGCCCGTGCAAAGGGCCGTGCACCGCCGTCCGGGGGAAGGGAAGGGCCGTGCGGCGGCAAAGAGAAGGCCGAAGGCATGGCCACCACCGAGAAAGACCAGCAGCGGCGCGAGCACGAGGCGGCGGTCAAGGCCGCCCGCGAGAGCGTGCCCGGCAACCGCCCCGGCGACCCCGCCAACGCCATCGAGTGCCGCAAGGTCACCAAGACCTACGACGTAAGCAAGGCCGGCGTCCGTGATGCGACCTTCTCCATCCGCCGCGGCGAGTTTGTCTTCATGGTCGGGCCGACCGGCTCGGGCAAGTCGACGCTGATGCGGCTGATGATCAAGGAGCTCGAGCCCGACTCGGGCAGCATCCTCGTCGCCGGGCGCGACATCGGCGAGCTCACCCACAAGCAGCTCCCCTTCTACCGGCGCAACATCGGGGTCGTCTTCCAGGACTTCAAGCTCCTGCCCGACCGCACCGTCTACGAGAACGTGGCCTACGCGCTGCAGGTGACCGGCAGCCACCGCAAGGAGATCCGGGAGAAGGTGCCGGACATCCTGCGCCTGACCGGGCTCTCCACCAAGCTCCACAACTACCCGGACCAGCTCTCCGGCGGTGAGCAGCAGCGCGTCTCGATCGCCCGGGCCTTCGTCAACGCCCCGCCGCTCCTGCTCGCCGACGAGCCGACCGGGAACCTCGACCCCGAGACCTCGATCGGGATCATGCAGCTCCTCTACCGCATCAACCGCACCGGGACGACGGTGCTGGTCGCGACCCACGACTCGGCGATGGTCGACCGCATGCGCCGCCGCGTGATCGAGCTCTACGAGGGCCGAATCGTCCGCGACGAGCTGGCCGGCACCTACGCCCCGACCGACATGACCACCGCCGAGTTCGGCGCCCTCCTGCGCGAGCCGGCCCCCGAGCCCCAGCGCGCCGGGAAGGCCGAGCGCGACCCCGGCGACGAGTTCGACGAGGCGTTCAGGGACTAGGCGATGAGCTTCGGTTTCTTCTTCCGGGAGGCGATGACCTCGATCCGCCGCAACGCGGTGCCGAGCTTTGCCGCCCTGGCCTCGGTCCTGGTGACGCTGCTGGTGCTCGGGGTCTTCATCCCGATCGTCCAGGCGACCACCGGGGCGGCCAACGACGTGCGGGGCCGCGTGCTGGTCAACGTCTACATGAAGAGCGACGCCAGCCAGGAGGACATCGTCCGGGTCCGCGGCCTGATCGACGCCACGCCGAACGTCAAGTCGGTCCAGTTCGTCAGCAAGGAGCAGGCCTACGCCGAGGAGCGGCGCAAGAACCCCGAGGCCTACGACCTGCTCGGCTCCAACCCGCTGCCCGACACCTTCCGCATCACTCCGGAGAACCCCGGTGCCTCGATGGCCCTCGTTTCGGCCCTTCAGCCCTCGACCCCCGGCGGGGGAACGGCGACCGTCGACCCCTCGATCGAGTCGGTCGGCTCCTCCAAGTCGAACACCGAGAAGATCCTCACTGCCACGCGCGTGGTCAAGGTGATGATGGGGCTGCTCGCCGCGCTGCTGATCATCGCCTCGATACTGCTGATCTCCAACACGATCCGCCTCTCGGTGTTCTCGCGCCGGCGCGAGGTGCAGATCATGAAGCTGGTCGGGGCCACCGACGGCTTCATCCGCTGGCCGTTCGTGCTCGAGGCGGTGATCCTGGGTGCGATGGGGGCGGTGCTCGCCATCTGCCTGCTCGCGGTCATGAAGATCGCCCTCGTCGACCCGCTGGTCAGCGACTTCGCCCTCCTGGCCGCTCCGCAGACCTTGCCGATCGGCCTGCTGCTGGGAATCCTGCTCGTCGCCGGTATTGCCGTGAGCGCCGTGGGCTCGGCGATCTCGCTTCGGCGCTTCCTGCAGGTCTGACCTGCGCCGCGGCCGCGCGCCGTACCCTCTCTGGTCGGGCGCCCGCCCCTCCCAGCCGATGAAGAGCCACGCCACCCGTAACTTCCTGCTCGCCCTGCTCGCCACCGTGCTCGCCGTCGTGGTGGCCGTCGTGGTGGGAATCGGGATCCTCCTCGTCGGCATCTGGATCGGCGGTAACTACCCCAGCCTCGTGCCGCCCGGCCTGCGCGGGGCGCTGGTTGGCAGCGAAGAGGAGGTCTTCGTCCAGGAGGCGATCGACCGGGTCGGCGAGGATTACTACCGCCAGCTTCCGCCCGGCAAGCTCTCCGACCTGGCGATCGGTGGCCTGGTGGAGGGGCTGAACGACCGCTTCTCCACCTACTTCACCCCGGCCGAGTACCGCCGCTTCCAGGAGAGCCAGAACAGCAGCTTCTCGGGGATCGGGGTGAGCATCGTCCCGGTGAAGAAGGGGCTGCGAATCGTGAACGTCTACAAGGGCTCCCCGGCGCGCAAGGCGGGGCTGAGCAGCGGCGACGTGATCGTTGCCGCCGACGGGCGCCCCCTTAAGGGGCTGAGCTCGGAGAAGGCGGCATCGCTGATCAAGGGCCCGAAGGGAACCACCGTCCTGCTCGTGGTCGACGGTGAGGGCGGCGAGCGCCGGCTGCGCGTCAAGCGCGACGAGATAAGGGTGCCGGTCGTCGCCTCGAAGCTGGTCGAGCGCTGCGGGAAGAAGGTCGGCGTGGTCGCGCTCTCGCAGTTCAGCTCGGGAGCCCACGCCGAGGTCTACTCGGCGATCAAGCGGCTGGAGAATAGGGGCGCGCAGGCCTGGGTCTTCGACCTGCGGGGCAACGGGGGCGGCCTGGTCGACGAGGCGCAGCTGGTGGCCAGTGCCTTCCTTCCCGACGGGCCCGTGGTGACCACGCGCGGACGCAACGTCCCCGAGCGCACCCTCAACGCCACGGGGAGGCCCGTGGTGCCCGAGGACGCCCCGGTGATCGTTCTGGTCAATCGCGGCTCGGCCTCGGCGTCGGAGATCGTGGCCGGCGCTCTCCAGGACCGCGGCCGGGCGAAGCTGCTCGGCGAGCAGACCTTCGGCAAGGGCGTCTTCCAGCAGGTGATCGAGCTCTCCAACGGCGGGGCACTCGACATCACCTCCGGCCAGTACTTCACGCCCAAGGGCCGCAACCTCGGCGGCCGGGGCGTCAAGCGCGGCGCCGGGCTGACGCCCGACATCGTGGTCGCTGCCCCGCGGGGGTCGCGCCGGGATGTCCAGCTCAACGCCGCCACCGGCCGGCTGGCCTGCGTGGACCGTTGAGCCGCCCCGGCGAAGAGCCCGGCCCGGGCGAGCCGTTCGTAGCCCTCGCTGAGTCCAAGGGCCGGTTCCTGCAGGCCTACCCGTTCTTCCGGCGCGGCCCGGCGGTGGCCCTCGACAAGGGCGGCAAGGCCCGTCCCGGCCGGCTGGCCCTGGTGGCCCAGCGCGCCAGGGGGAGGCGCACCAGGGCGAAGGTCCTGCGCGAGCTGGGCAGCCCCGACAACGCCCGCGACGTGATCGAGGCCCTGATGCTCGACCGGGGACTGCGGCTCCACTTCCCGAAGAAGGTCGAGGAGGCCGCCGACCGTGCCGTGGCATCGCCGTTCGATGACCCCACGCGCAAGGACCTGCGCGACCTGCCCACCTTCACCATCGACCCTTCCACCGCCCGCGACTTCGACGACGCCATCTCGGCCGAGCGGCTCGACAACGGCCACGTTCGGGTGTGGGTGCATATCGCCGACGTCAGCGCCTACGTGCGCCCCGGCGACCCGGTCGACCGTGAGGCCTACCGCCGGGCCACCAGCGTCTACGTCCCGGGCATGGTGGAGCCGATGCTCCCCGAGCAGCTCTCCAACGGTGCCTGCTCCCTGGTTCCCGGCGAGGACCGCCTCACCGTGACGGCGGAGATGGAGTTTCGCGGGGTGGAGATGGTCAAGGCGACCTTCGCCAGGACCCTGATCCGCTCCGACATGCGCCTCACCTACGAGGAGGTCGACGAGATCTTCGACGGAGAGCGCGAGGCGCAGGAGCCCTGGGCCACGCCGCTCGGGCTCTGCCGTGCCCTTGCCGACAGCCTCGAGGCCCGGCGCCGCGAGGGAGCCGGGGCGCTGGCGATCGAGACCAGCGAGCCGGAGTTCGCCTTCAGCCGCAAGGGCCACGTGACCGACGCCACCGCCTCGGTGCAGACCGAGTCGCACCTGCTGATCGAGCACATGATGATCTCGGCCAACGAGGCGGTCGCCCGGCTCTGCGCCGAAAAGGGGATACCGACCCTCTACCGGGTCCACGAGAAGCCGGAGGGGGAGGCGGTCGAGGCGCTGCTCGACCAGCTCGCCTCGCTCGACGTGGCCACGCCCCCGGCGCCCAGGCGCATCTCCCGCACCGAGGCGGCCGAGATCGTCGCGCAGGCCTCCCTCGCGGTCGACCAGCACGTAAGGCGCACCGGGCACGGCCGGACCGGGCTCACCTACCGGATCCTGCGCGCCCTGCAGCAGGCCCGCTACTTCCCCGAGAACCTCGGCCACGCCGGCCTCGGGCTGGAGCACTACTGCCACTTCACCTCCCCGATCCGCCGCTACCCCGACCTCCTGACCCACCGCGCGCTGCTCAGCGCGATCGGCGCCGGGGAGGAGGCTCCCGACGCGGCGCAGCTCGAGGAGGACGCCACCTGGTGCAGCGAGCGCGAGCGCGAGGCGATGGTGGTCGAGCGCGACGCCGACGCGATCGCCCGGGCCTTCCTGCTGGAGCGCGTCTGGCACGAGCGCGGGGTCGACACCCCGTTCTCGGGTGAGGTGACCGGGGTGATCGGCGCCGGGGCCTTCGTGGCCTTCGACGACGGTGCCTTCGAGGGCTTCATGCCGGTGAGAAAGATCGGCGGCGACTGGTGGGAGCTCAACGAGCAGGGCACGATCCTCGTGGGCACCCGCAGCGGCGGCGCCATCCGGCTGGGCGACCGCGTCGATGTGGTCGTGGAGCGGGTGGACACCGCCCGCGGGCGCGTCGACCTGCTCCCGGTCGAGCCCGAAAACCGCCGCTAGGCTCGCCTGCCATGGCCAGGAAGGGCAAGAAGAAGGCCGCCCCGGGCGACATCGCCACCAACCGCAAGGCGCGCTTCGACTACGACCTGCTCGACAAGCTCGAGTGCGGCATCGAGCTGCTCGGCACCGAGGTCAAGGCGATGCGCGAGGGAACGGTCCAGATGAAGGACTCCTACGCGCACGTGGAGGACGGTGAGCTCTGGCTGCACAACTGCCACATTCCGCCCTACCCGCCGGCGGCGATGAACAACCACGAGCCCGAGCGCCCGCGCCGCCTTCTCGCCCACCGGCGCGAGATAGACCGGCTGGCGGCCGCCTCCCGGGAGAAGGGGCTGACGATCGTCCCCACCCGCATCTATTTCAAGGGCCCCAACGCGAAGGTCGAGATCGCCCTGGCCAAGGGCCGCGACCGCTTCGACAAGCGCCAGGCGATCAAGGCCCGGGAGACGCGGCGCGACATCGACCGCGAACTCCGCGACGCCGGCCGCTAGGGCCCCTTCATCTCCTGGATGATGTTGCCGCCGTCGACGACGATCGACTGGCCCGACAGGTAGGCGGCGCCGTCACCGCAGAGGAAGGCGATCGTCTCGGCCACCTCCTCCGGCGTGCCGCAGCGCCCGGCCGGGGTGTAGCTGCCGGGCACGACCTCGCGCTCGGTGAGCGAACCGGTCTGGATCCACCCCGGGGCGACGCTGTTGACCGTCACCCCCGACGGCCCGAGCTCGAGGGCCAGGGCACGCGTCAGGCCGTCGACCCCGGCCTTGGCCGCCGCGTAAGCCGAGGCGCCCGGGAAGGAGGCAAACGGCCCGGTGACCGAGCTGACGTTGACGATCCGCCCGTGCCCGGCCGCGGCCACCGCCGGGGCGACCAGCCGGCACATGCGGGCGGTGATCCCGAGGCTGCGGTCGATCTCCTCCTCCCACTGGGCCGGCGTCATCTCCAGGAACGGCGGTTCGGCCGCCTCCTGGCCCACCTGCACCATGCCGGCGTTGTTGACCAGGATCGCCGCCGGCCCGAAGGCGGCCTGGGCCTGGGCTACCAGCGCCTCGGCCTGCGCCTCGTCGCGCAGGTCGGCGACCAGGCCGATTGCCTCGCCTCCGTCCGCGGTCATCTGCGCCGCGCGCTCCGCGATCCGGTCGGTGGTGGAGGCCAGGGCAACGCGTGCGCCCCGGGCGGCCAGCAGGCGGGCGGTGGCAAAGCCGATCCCGTCCGGCGCGCCGGCGCCGGTCACCAGCGCGCTGCGGCCCTCGAGGGCGACACCGTCCCAGGCGCCGGTCACCCGCGCGCTTCCAGGATCTCGCCCGCCGCCGCCTCGGCGGCGGCCAGCTGCTCGCCGACCAGGTCAAGCCCCGCTTTCCAGAAGCCCGGGTCGGTCAGGTCCAGCCCGGCGATCGCCGCCAGGTCCTCGGGGCTGCGCGAGCCACCGGCGGCGAGCATCTCGATGTAGGCGGGGACGAAGGCCTCTCCCTCCTCGCGGTAGCGCCCGTACACCGAGAGCGCGAGCAGCTGGCCGTAGGCGTAGGCGTAGACGTAGCCGGGGCTGCCGATGAAGTGGGGGATGTAGCTCCACCAGATCCGGTAGTCGTCGGTGATCTCCACTGCGTCGCCGAGAAGCTCCTCCTGCGTGCGGGCCCAGTGGCCCGAGAAGTCGTCGACCGAGAGCTCCCCCTCGCTGCGCCGGTGGGTGTGGACGGCATCCTCGAAGCGGTTCATCGCCGTCTGGCGAAAGACGGTGGCGATCGAGTCCTCGATGTTCTCGGCAAGTATCCCGAGGCGGGACTCCGGCGTCGATGCCTGCTCGAGCAGCCGCTCGACCACCAGCGTCTCACCGAAGACCGAAGCCGTCTCGCAGACGGTCAGCGGGGTGTGCTGCTCGAAGATGCCGCGGGGAATGGCCAGCGCGGCGTGGAGGCCGTGGCCGAGCTCGTGGGCCAGTGTCATCACGTCCCGGCGCGTGGAGGTCCAGTTGAGCATCAGGTAGGGGTGGACGCTGGGGACGGTGTAGGCGCAGAAGGCCCCGCCGCGCTTGCCCGGCCGCGACGGCGCGTCGATCCAGCGCTCGTCGAAGAAGCGGCCGGCCAGCGACCCCATCTCCGGGGAGAAGTCGTTGAAGGCGTCGAGGACGATCTCCCGCCCCTCGTCCCAGCCGATCTCCTCCTGGTCCTCGATCACCGAGGCGGCACGGTCGTAGTCGGCGATGCGCTCGAGCCCGAGCAGCTGCGCCTTGAGCCGGTACCAGCGCCGCGGCAGCTCGTAGGAGTCCTGGACCGCCTCCACCAGCGCGGCGACCGACTCGTCGCTGGCCTCGTTGGAGAGGTTGCGGCTGGAGATCCAGGTCGGGTAGTCGCGCAGGCGGTCGTTGGTCGCCTTGTCCTGCATCAGCGTGTTGAAGATGTAGGCGCGGGTGCGCAGTCCGGGCCGCAGCGTCTCGGTCACCGCGGCGGCGGCGCCGCGGCGCACCTCGCGGTCGGGGGAGTGCAGGAGGCTGAGGGCCTGGTCGAGCGCAACCGGCTCGTCGGTGCCGGGCAGGTCCACCCGGATGGCGCTCGTCTGCTCCTCGAACAGGCGGGTCCAGGCGTCACGACCGGAGACCGCCTTCTCGGCCATCAGCTTCTCTTCGGGCTCGCTGAGCAGGTGCGGCCGGTAACGCCTGATGTTGCGCAGGTAGTGGCGGGCGTGCTCGAGGCCGTCGGCGCCAAGGAGCTCCTCGGCGCGGGCGTCGTCCAGCGCCGCCCATTCGAGGTCGAAGAACACCAGCCGGGTCTCTATCGCCGTGGCCTTCTCCTGGACCTCGGCCATCAGGGCTCCGTTGGCCGGATCCCCGGTGTCGGCGGCGAAGCGCAGGTGGGCGTAGTTGCCGGCGCGGCCCACGAGGTCGGCGATCCCGGCCAGCTCGGCGACGAGCAGGGCGAGCCCGGGGCCGTCCAGTTCGGCCACCTTTCCCGCGTACTGCGAGGAGAGCCGCTCGGCCCGGGTCGCGGCGTCTTCCAGCAGCGTGTCGCACTCCCCGGCGTCGTTGCCGGAGAGCAGGTCCTCCAGCTGCCAGGTGACTTCGGTCACGTCGGTCGCTGCCATTCAGCGAGCATATTGCCCGCCGGCCATCGCCCGGCCGCCGGGCACGGCCGGTCCTTTTCCCGGTGTTTGCGGGGTTGCCGGCGCCGGGGGTATTGACGGCCCGGGGGAGGCTGCGTAGCTTGGGGTTCAGACGCAGCAACCGGGCTGCAAAGAGCGACGGCCAGGGTTGCAAGGCCGCGCCTCCCCAACCGGAACGGAACCTGGCAACAGGGAAAGTGAAGGATCTGGGGGACCCACAGCGGCTCGGGGGCTGCGTCGACTTTTGTCCGGGCAAGTAGGCTGGTGCCATGGCGACGGTGGCCGACCCGAAGCCGGTGCTCTGGCACCTGGCGATGTCCCACTACAACGAGAAGGCCCGCTGGGCGCTGGACTACAAGCGCGTTCCGCACGTGCGCCGCGCCGTGATGCCGCCGGCCCACGCTCTCGTGGCCATGCGCCTGGGCGGCCGCGACACCTTTCCGGTGATGACGGTGGGCCGCGAGGTCTATCCCGACTCCACCGAGATCATCGCCGCGCTGGAGGAGATGGCCCCCGACCCGCCGCTCTACCCCTCCGACCCGGCCGAGCGGGCCGAGGCGCTGGAGCTCGAGGAGCGTTTCGACATGGGGATCGGCCAAACGGTCAGGCAGGTCGGCTACCAGGGGGTGCTCGCCGACCCGCCGGTCGCTGTCGAGATGCTCTCGATCGGCGGGCCGCCGGGGCGCCGGCGCGCGATGGGGGTGATCTTTCCCGCGCTGGCGCGGGGCATGCGCCAGCGCTTTCGGGTTCCGGGCCCCGGTGAGGAGGGCCCCCTGGCCGAACTGGAGGCGGAGATCGACTTCATCGGCGGCCAGGTGGGGAGCTCGGGATTCCTGGTCGGCCAGCGCTTCTCGGTTGCCGACCTGACCGCCGCGGCGCTGCTGGCTCCCGTGGTCTGCGCCGAGGAGATGCCGGCCGGCCTGCCGCCGTTTCCGCCGCAGCTGCAGGAGCTGTCGGCCCGCCTCCGGGAGACCCCGGGTGGTTCATGGGCCCGGAGCGTCTACCTGGAGTACCGCTGACCCGTTCCTTTTTCCGGTGTTTGCGGGGTCGCCGGCGCCGGGGGTATTGACGGCCCGCGGGAGGGTGCGTAGCTTGATGTTCAGACGCAGCAACCGAGCTGCAAAGAGCGACGGCCAGGGTTGCAAGGCCGCGCCTCCCCAACCGGAACGGAACCTGGCAACAGGGAAAGTGAAGGAGCTGGGGGACCCACAGCGGCTCGGGGGCTGCGTCGACTTATGTCCGGGGCCGGCCGCTCTCGGGCCCGCTAGCCGGCGGCGGCGATCGTCGCGAAGGCTCCACCGGCCGAGACGAGTTCGGTCCAGCGCCCCCGCTCGACGATCCGGCCGCCGTCCATCACGAGGATCTCGTCGAAGTCCTCGAGGCCTTCGACGGTGTGGGTGATCACCAGAATCCCGCGGGGGTCGGTGCGGTCGGCCGCCAGCCCGGCCAGCAGGCGCCGGGCTCCTTCGGGGTCGAGCTGGGCCGTGGGCTCGTCGAGGACCAGGTGGTCGCTGTCGCTGATGAAGCCGCGGGCCAGGGCGATCCGGCCCCGCTGGCCGCCGGAGACGGCGGCCCCCTCCTCGCCGACCTGCGTCTCGATGCCCTCCGGCAGGCTCTCCAGCCACGGCCCCAGGCCGGCCCGGGTGAGCGCCGCGGCGATCTCGTCCTCGCGGCAGGCCGGCCGCGCGAGGCGAACGTTGGCCGCGATGGTGGCCGTGAACAGGTATGCGTCCTGCCCGACGAGCCGCACGCGGTGGCGCACGTCGTCCTGGGCCGCCTCGCGCAGTCCGGTCGCCCCCAGGCGGATCGATCCCGAATCGGGGTCGGCGAAGCGGACCAGGAGCCGGGCCAGGGTGGTCTTGCCCGAGCCGCTCGCGCCGACCAGCGCCACCCGCCCGCCCGGTGCGAGCTCGAGGCTCACGTCTTCCAGGGCCACCTCGCCCGACCCCGGGTAGCGGAACCCGACCGCCTCGGCGACGAGTGCCCCGCCGCCGGCCAGGCTCCGGGGGTCGGCGGGCCCGGTAACCGGGACCGGCTCGTCGGTTACCGCCTCCAGGCGCGAGGCGGCGGAGGCGCAGGCGGCGATCTTCTGGGCCGCGTCGGGCAGGCCGGCCACGGCCTCGAAGGCGCCCATGGTCAGGAAGACCGCGGCGGCGAGCAGGATCCCGTCGAGCCGCCCTGCCGATACCGCCTCCACGCCCACGGCGGTGACCCCGACGAGCGCCGCGCCGGAGAGCAGGACCGAGAGCACGGCGCTCAGCGCCGCGGCGAGCGCGTCGCGGCGCTGGGTGGCCATGAGCCGGTCGTCGGCGGCCTGCACGCGCTCCAGCCACCGTGCCTGACGGCCGTAGACCGCGAGCTCCGGGGCTCCCTGGATCACCTCGACCAGCTCGGCCGCGAGCGCGGCCCGCGCCGGTGCCTGGCGGCGCCCGGAGCGCCGGGTCATGGCGAGGGCCAAGGCCGGGATCGCCGTCCCGGCCACGACGAGGGCCAGCACGAGGATGAGCGCCCCGGCCGGCAGGACAATGGCCATCGCCACGCCGATCACCGCCACCACGACCAGGGCGATCAGCGGAGGCCCCAGGGCCCTCAGGTAGAGGTCCTGGAGCGTGTCGACCTCGGCGGTGAAGCGGTTGAGCACCTCTCCGCTGCGCATGCGCCTGATCCCCTCGGGCACCAGCGGAATCAGCCGTTCGAAGAACTTCACGCGCAGCTCGGAGAGCACGCGGAAGGCGAGGTCGTGGGAGACCAGCCGCTCGAAGTAGCGCAGCAGGGCCCGGGCCATCGCCAGCCCCCGCACCGCGACGGTGAAGACGGTCAGCGTGAGGATCGGTGGCGACAGCGAGGCCTTGCTGATCAGCACCCCGGCCACGGCCAGCAGCGCCACGGCGGCCAGGATGGCCCCGGCGCCCAGGAGGATCGAGAGGGCCAGCCTCCCGCGCCGGGGCCCGACCATCGCCGCCGCGCGCATCAGCGCCTGCCATTCGCGGCGCGGGGCTGAGGGAACGGTGCTCACGCGTTCCCCCTGAGCTCGATCACGCGGTCGGCGCCGCGGGCCAGGGCGGGCCGGTGGACGATCATCAGCGTGGTGCGCCCGGCGGCGAGACGCTCGATCGCCTCGCCGACCTGCGCCGAGGCTTCGGCGTCGAGGTGGGCGGTGGGCTCGTCGAGGACGAGCAGTGGCGCGTCCCGCAGGAAGGCACGGGCCAGCGCGACCCTCTGGGCCTCGCCGGCCGAGAGCCGGCGCCCGGCCTCCCCGACCGGCGTCTGCAGGCCCGCGGGGAGGGTCGCGGCGACCCGGTCCAGGCCCGAGGCCCGGCAGGCCGCCGTCACCGCTTCGGGCGAGGCCGAGGGGTCGGATAAGGAGACGTTCTCGGCGAGCGTGCCGCTGAACAGGGTCGTGCGCTGGGGCACCCAAGCCACCCGGCGCCGCCAGGCCTCCGGGTCGACGGCGGCCAGGTCGGTACCGCCACAGGTGATCCTCCCCGCCGCCGGCTCCAGCAGCCGCAGGAGCACGGCGGCAACGGTGCTCTTGCCGACGCCGCTGGGCCCGACCAGGGCCAGCCGCTCGCCGGGCTCGACGCGCAGGCTCAGCCCCTCGAGCACCGGAACGTCGCGCTCGGGGTAGGAGAAGACGACCTCGTCCAGCACCAGCGCCTCCCGGGAGGGGTCGGGCGCCGGAACCGGGCTCCGGGGTGCGATCACCGTCGCGGGGGCGTCCAGCGCCTCGAAGCAGCGCTCGGCCGCGGCCAGGCCGTCGGCGCTGGCGTGGAACTGCTGCCCGACCATTCGAATCGGCAGGTAGAGCTCCGGGGCGAGGATCAGCACCGCCAGGCCGGTGGAGAAGGAGAGGTTTCCGCCGATCAGCTGGATCGCGATCGTCGCGGCGACGAGGGCCGTCCCGAGCATCGCCGCCAGTTCGAGAACCAGCGAGGAGAGGAAGGCGATCCTCAGGGTGGCCATCGTCTCGCGGCGGTACTCGTCACCGGCGCGGGCCAGCGTCTCCACCTGGGCCTGGGCGCGGTCGTTGGCGCGCAGCGTCTCCAGGCCTCGCACGACGTCCAGGAAGTGGGCACTGAGCAGGGTGAGGGTTCGCCAGCGCCGGTCGGTGGCGGCCCGTGCCCCGAGGCCGATCAGCACCATGAAGACGACGATCACCGGCAGGGTGACGAGCAGGATCATTCCGGCGGCAAAGTCGCGCGGGAAGATCCAGGCGAGCAGCACCACCGGAACCAGCACGGCGAGCACCAGCTGGGGCAGGTAGCGCGCGAAGTAGGCCTCCAGCGCGTCGACACCCTGCACCGCGGTGGTTACGAGCTCCCCGCTGCGCTGCTCGCGCAGGCCGGTCGGCCGGGCGTGGAGCAGGTGCGTGGTAATCCGGCTGCGCAGTTCGCTCATCACGCGGCCGGCGCCGACCCGCCCGGAGGCCTCGAAACCCCCGGCGCACAGCGCGCGCAGGGCGATCACCCCGGCCAGGAGCCAGAGCAGCGGCGCCGAGCCGGCGAGGTCCTCGCCGCCCGGGAAGGCGCCGGCGATGACCCGTCCCAGCAGGGAGGCCTGCGCGACGACGAGCACCGCGGTGAGGACGCCGAGGACGATCGCGATTGCGAAGGGGAGCCTCGCGGCCCGGACCGAGCGAAGCAGGCGGCGGTCGACCGAAGAGCGGGCGCTTCGGGGAGGGGCTTCGCTCACGTCAGGATCCTACGCCCGCCCGCGACCTCCCAAGCGCCCGGGTTACACTGGGTGGACATAGCAGTGCCCCCAGGGGACGACAGGCTTCGACGCGGTCGGTTCGTGGGGGTGGTTGCGAGCCGAGGTTCCCGGTGGCCTCGTAAAACCCCGGGAAAACCATATGTGCGGACTCTCACGAGTACGCCCTCGCCGCCTAGCGCACAGCTAGGACTGTGAGGTC
>JBJTBE010000100.1:0-21858 GCA_046091165.1 Solirubrobacterales bacterium
ACTGCAGGAGGCCGGAGGGACCACTCCCGGCTGATCGAACGGCGGTGTCCCGGGTTGGACTGCGCTAGGCGGTCCAGTCAACCGTGGCTAGCGCCCGGTCACCTCCAGGGTCCCGCAAGAACTAGATGAATCGATTTGGACCACCCCCTTTCTCTGGTGGGAAGGAAGCTACCACCGCGCCGGGACCGCTACCAGCGTCGCCGTGCCCGGATTGCCTCAGGCCGCCTCGGCGGGCAGCCACTGCCGCCACGCCTGCGGGATCCTCTGGGCGGCCACGGTGATGAAGACGTGGGGCCCGGGGGTCTTCGGCTTGCGCTGCGGATGCATCCGGGCCTGGGCGGGCAGCATGTTCCCCTTGCGCCGGTTGCACGGGGCGCAGGAGGCGACGATGTTCTCCCAGGTCGAGCTGCCGCCCTTCGAGCGGGGAATCACGTGGTCGACGGTCAGGTTGGAGCGGTTGCCGCAGTACTGGCAGGCCCAGCCGTCGCGTGCGAAGACGGCCCGGCGCGTGATCTTGCGCCGGCTGGTGTCCCGGGGCACGTGGACGTAGCTCAGGAGCCTCACCACCACCGGGCGGGCCAGGCTGGTGCGCTCGGAGCGCAGGAGCACGTCGCCCTCCTCGACCATCTCGGCGCGCTCCTTGAGCAGCAGCACCGCCGCCCGCCGCACCGAGCAGACGTTGATCGGCTCGTAGGTCGCGTTCAGCACGAGCACCTTCCCGCCCACATGTCCACGCGGCCGGTGCCCGGAGGCCGGCGTGGACCCGACTGGCGCTGGTGGCGTGAGCGTCTCCATGGCGTCGTCCCGACCCGCGGCAGTCTAGCCGCCGCCGGTTACCGGGCTGCCGGGAAGGAGCCGAGGATCCGCAGCTGCCGGCAGTGGCCGGCGAGCGCCTCGATCGCCTCGGCGGTGGGCCCGTCCCCCTCGGCGGGGCCGGATACGTCGATCAGGAACAGGTAATGGCCGAGCTCCAGGCGGGACGGCCGGGACTCGATCCGGGTCAGGTTGACGCCGCGCAGGGAGAACTCCGAGAGGCAGCTGACCAGCCAGCCGGGCGAGTCGTCGCCCGGGCCCGAGAAGACGATCGCCGTCTTGCGCTCGTCGCCCGAGCCCATCTCGCCCTCGCGGCCGAGCCAGACGAAGCGCGTCATGTTGCCCTCCGAGTCGCCGGCGTCGGCCTCGAGGAGGTGGGCGCCGTAGCGCTCGGCGCTGAGGGGGCCGGCCAGCGCGGCCAGCGGCTCGGGGGAGTCGCAGACGATGCGCACCGCCTCCGCGGTCGAGGCAGTCGGGTGCAACTCGGCCCTGGGCGCGACGCGGCGCAGCGTTCGGGCGCACTGCGCCAGCGCCTGCGGATGGGAGTAGACGGCGGTGATCTTCGCGGGATCGAGGGGCTCGCGGGTCACCAGCGCCTGGCGCACGTCGAGGATCGCCTCGCCGATGATCCGCACGTCGGGGGCCTCGTGGACGAGGGCGTCGATCGCCTCGTTGACCGTTCCCTCGAGCGAGTTTTCGATCGGGACTATCGCGCGGTCGACCTCGCCGGCCTGTACGGCGACCACCGTCTCACGCACCGTCGGCAGGGCGACCGTCTCGGCGCCGGCGGCCTCGCCGGACTCCAGCAGGGCCTGCTCGGAGAAGGTTCCCGGTGGCCCGAGGTAGCCGATCCTCACGGTCCGCTCCCGGCCCGGTCGCCCGGCCCGGAGGCCATCGCCAGCCGGACGGTCTCGCGCTCCTCGGGGGAGAGCTCCACCGGTGCGTCGCCGTCGATCACTTCGCGAACGTACAGGCGCGAGCTGTCGCGCTGGTGGATCGAGGAGATCACCACCCCGGAGACGTGGTCGTCGAGCAGGGCACTTGAGACCGACTGGTGGCCCGACATCTCGTGGTACGCGTCGTAGCGGTGGATCGCCCAGTGGGTGACCGAGCCGGCGAGCCCCGCCTCGGTTGCTCCGACTCTCCCGTCCAGGCGGGAGGCTACGTCGGCCATGTAGTCGTTGAGCGCCCGGAAGTCGCGCTCGAGCTCGGCGGCGTGGCCGGCCAGGTCGCGCTCCGAGTCACCCAGCACCGCCGCCTGGTCGCGCCGTACCTGCCGAAGGCGCCAGAGTGCCGCCGCTGCCACCACGAGGGCGACCACGGCGACCGCAGCCGCCACTACGGCGACAAGGCTGGTGGTGTTTGGGGACAGCCCGGCCACGGGGCCAGAGCATAGGAGCGCCGCTGGGCGCCCTCGACGGCGCCGCGCCGCTCAGCCGCCGAACAGGACGGTGTAGGTCTGCTCGTTGTTGTCGGTGGTCTGCTCGCCGGGGACAGGGGCGACCCGGACCTTCATCGTCGCGGCGCCGCCCGTCGGCACCGACGGCAGGGCGATGGAGACGGTTGTGTCCTCGCCGGCGTTGGTCTGGTTGACGACCTTCTTGGCGGTGATCTCCTTCGAGCCCGGCGCAGTGATCGTGATGGTCACGTTCACGTTGCGCTCGTTGTTCTCGCCGCCGTTGGTGAACTTCACGACCACGGCGACCGGCGGCTTGGCGGAGACCTTGTTGGCTGCCGGTGAGGGCTCGAGGGTGGTATCCCCGATCGAGGTGCTGACCAGCTCGTGGCCGTGAAGGCCGGGAGCCGGCTGGCCGGCCGGCACGCCGTTGCCGCCCAGGGCGGCGGCGATCGTCTTGGGAGCCAGCCACGAGTAGCTGGGGAGCGACTGGCTGGTGGCGATCGCCTGGCCGGTGATGCCGGCGTTGTCGAGCGCCTGCTTGATCAGCGGCGCCGTGCGCTGCGAGTAGATGACGTCGGAGGCAAGGAAGGCCTGCATCTCGCCGGCGATCTCGTTGATCGCGGTCTCGGCACCCTGGCCGGTGCCCTGGGCCTTGGGGAGCAGTTCGGCCACGCGCGTCACCGCCTCCTCGCGGAGGTGGAGGGTCAGCTCGAGGTTCTGCTGGGCGGGACGCATGTCGCCGGGAACGCTGAGCTCGGCGGAGCGCTTGGAGTCCTCCTCGGCGGCCAGGCGAATCTGGTTGATCTGGACCTGGAGGTCGTTGCCGCCGCCGGCCGCGTCGGTTCCTCCGCCGGTCTCCAGCAGGTCGAAGAACGGCTTGGCGACCTGGCTGTCGGAGTTGTTGATGATCGCCGAGGCGTTGCGGTTGTAGTCCTTGAGGGCGCCATCGGCGCGGCTGCTGAGGCAGCCCCGGACGCCGAAGATGAGCACCAGCAGGACGACGATGCCGATAGCGGCCGCGATCAGCTGGCGCGTCCGCGCCTGGGTGCGGTCGACCGGGGCACCGCCGGACGCCGTGCTCTCGGCAGCCGGGCGCCGGGGGCGGGCAGGCTGCCGCGGCGGCGGCGAGATCTGGGTCTGGTCGTCGTCGTCGAAAAAGGACATAGGGCGGTTCCGGGGGCGCCGGAAGGCAGAAAGTATGACCGCCGCGCCCCGAATGCGCAGAACACTGCAAATTTTCGGCCAGCCGGCGGCTTTTGGCGGCCCGGCAGGCAGAGCCGTCCCGCCGGCGAACTCCAACGGTGGTGGAACGCACCGAGACGCTGATATTCCAGCCTCCCGAGGAGGGGGACGACGGCCAGGGACCCGAGGTGCATCGCGTGGTCATGGGCCGCTACCGCCTCGTGCGCCGGCTGGGCGCCGGCGGCTTCGGGGTGGTCTGGGAGGCCCACGACGAGCAGCTCGACCGCCTGGTGGCCGTGAAGACGATCGGCGCCTCCAACCCCGAGGTGGCCGCGAGGGCCGAGCGCGAGGCCCAGGCCGCCGCCCGGCTCACCCACCCGGGGATCGTCGCGCTCTACGAGTCGGCCCGGGAGCCGGACGCCATCCACCTGGTATCCGAGCTGGTCTTCGGCGGCACGCTCGGCGAGCTCCTGGCCGACGGGGCGCTCTCGGACCGGGACATCCTGCGGATCGGCTCGGCGCTCTGCGACGCGCTGGCCCACGCCCACGCCCGGGGTGTCGTCCATAGGGACATCAAGCCGGCCAACGTGATGATCCCCGAGAACGCCGAGAGCGAGGCGGCCATCGTCAAGCTCACCGACTTCGGCGTCGCCCGCCTGGCCGGCGACGAGACGATCACCCGCAACGGGGACATCGTCGGCACCTTCTCCTACATGGCCCCCGAGCAGGCCGAGGGGGTCGAGGCCACGGCGGCCAGCGACCTCTACTCGCTCGCGCTCGTCCTCTACGAGGCGCTCTGCGGCGTAAACCCGGTGCGGGGAGAGACCCCGGCCGACACCGCCCGGAACGTCGGGATGGAGCTGCCCGCCCTCAGCGGCTGGCGCCCCGACCTGCCGCCCGAGCTCTGCCTGGCGATCGACCGGGCCGTCGCCCCGCACCCCGATGACCGCGGGACGGTGGAGGAGCTGCGCGACGAGCTCGAGTACTCGCTCGAGGAGACCCCCGCCGACGGTACACCCCCGCCGCTCGCCTTCCCGCCGGTCCTCGACGCCCAGTTCGGGCGGCCGCGTGCCGTCCGCACCCCGGTCACCGTGCCCGAACGGGTGCTGGCCTCCGTAGCCGGGGCCGTGGTCTGCGGCGCCGGGGTGGCCGCGCTGCCGGCCGGGGCGCCGGTGGACCGCGGCTCGGCCCTCGTCGCCGCCCTCGTCGCCGCGCTGGCCTGCGGCCTGCTGCCCCGCCTGGGAACGCTGCTGTCGGCCGTGGGTCTGGGGATCGTCTTCCTGGCCTGCGGGGTCGCGGGCTGGGCCGTCCTCCTGGCCGCCGCCTTCCTTCCGGGGCTGCTCCTGCTCCCCCGCGAGGGATTCCTGTGGCTGGCCCCCGCCGGCGCCCCGCTGCTGGGGCTGGCCGGCGTCTCGCTCGCCTTCCCGGCCATCGCCGGCCAGCTTTCGCGCTCTTCCCGCCGGGCGATCCTCGCCGGGCTCGGGTTCTGGTGGCTGCTCATGGCCGAGGCGGCCTTCGAGCCCACCCTGCTGCTGGGCGACCCGGCCGGCCTGCCCGCCCGCGGCCTCTGGCAGGCCTCGGTATCGGCAACCGTCGCCGACGTTCTCGTCCCGGTAATCGCCAGCGGGGCGCCGCTGATCGCCCTCGTCTGGGCGGGCGCGGCCTGGCTGCTCCCGGCCCTGCCGGTGGGCCACCGCTCGGTCGCCGACCTGGCCTTCCTCGCCATCTGGGCCGCCGCCCTGGCCGCCGCCACGGCCCTGGCCGCCCGGCTGCTCCTGCCCCTCGGCGCCGGGGCCTCGCTGCGTGGCCTGGTGGCCGGCGCGGCGGTCGCCGCCCTGGTCGCCCTGGTCGGGGTCGCGGTGCGCCCCCGCGAGTAGGCCCCGTGGCTGCGCGCCGTTTCCTGGCGGCGGATCGAGTCCGTAGCATTGGGCCCTGCCGGCCCGGCCCACGGAGGGCCGTGGCTGTCGGCCCCGCCAACAGACCATGAGCGTCCTGAGAAACCTCGAACAGAAGCTCGCCGGCCTGGTCGAGGGCGGCTTCGGCCGCGCCTTCCGCACCGAGGTCGGGGTCTCCGAGATCGCCCGGCGCCTGGCCCGGGAGATGGACGAGCACCGCGAGGGCCCGGCCTCCCGGCCAACGGCCCCGGCCGACTACGTCGTCTGGCTCTCCGCCGAGGACTACGAGGGCTTCCGGGGCCGGGAGGCCGAGGTGACCGGCGAGCTCTCCGGCTTCCTGCTCGAGCACGCCCGGGCCGAGCGGCTCACCCTTCCCTCCTCCCCGACCATCGAGCTGGCGATCGACGAGAACCTCGGGCTCGGGGAGTTCGGGATCGAGACGCTCGCCGTCGCCGAGCTCGACTCCGAGCCGCCGGTCGCCCCCGAGCCGGTCGCTGCGCCCGAGCCGGTCGCGCCGCGCGAGCCGACAGAGGGCCGCGCGCTCCTGGAGATCGAGGGAACGAGGTTCACCGTGGCCGCGGGCGGGACCCTCGTCGGGCGCAGTCGCGAGTGCGACGTCGTGCTCGAGGACCCGGACGTCTCGCGCCGCCACGCCCGGATCGTCATGGGGGCCGACGGCCGCTGGCTGGTGGAGGACCTCGGCTCGACCAACGGCGTGGCGGTCAACGGCGGGCGGATCTCGGGGACGCACCCGATCGCCGGAGGCGACCGGGTCACCTTCGGCAAGGTGAACGGGAGCTTCGTCGAGCGCTGATGCTTGAGCCGACCGCGGTGATCCTCCAGGTCGCCTTCCTGGCGGTCCTCTTCCTCTTCGTCGCCTGGGTGGTGCGCAGCTCCCTGCGCGACCTGCGCCGCCCCGACTCGTCCCGCATGTCGGTCGCCGCGCCGCTCTCCGACGCCACCGGCATCCACAGCGCCGAGACGGTCGGCGCCGGCAGTGCCGTCGACCCGCGGCTGATCGTCGAACGGGCGCCGGGCCACACGCCGGGCATGGAGTACGAGATCGGCGAGGGCGCGGTCCTGGGCCGCGGCGACCAGGCGGAGATCCGTCTCGAGGACCCGTACGCCTCCGGCCAGCACGCCCGGCTCTCGCTGCAGGGCGGCCGCGTGGTGCTCGAGGACCTCGGCTCGACCAACGGGACCTTCCTCAACGAGGAGGAGGTCGGCGGCCCGCAGCCGCTCCACCAGGGCGACCGCGTGCGCATCGGCGACAGCGAGTTCACCTACGTGGACAGCTGATGCTCCGCGTCGGCGAGCACTTCGAGCGGACCGACACCGGCCGCCAGCGGCGGGTAAACGAAGACGCCTTCCACGCGCGCGCGCCGCTCTTTGCCGTGGCCGACGGGATGGGCGGCGCCCAGGCCGGCGAGGTCGCCTCCGGGACCGCGGTGGAGACGATCGCCGCCGGGATCCCCTCCGATGGCGTAACGGTCGAGGCGCGCCTCGCCCTCGCAGTGCGTGAGGCCAACGGCCGGATCCAGGACCTCTCGGTCAGCGACGACGAGCGCGCCGGGATGGGCACCACCCTCACCGCCGCCTGGGTGGGGGAGAAGGAGGTAACGCTCGTCCACGTGGGCGACAGCCGCTGCTACCGCTGGCGAGAGGGTCGCCTCGAGCGGCTGACCGACGACCACTCCCTCGTGGAGGAGATGGTTCGCCAGGGTCGCCTGACCCCCGAGGAGGCGGCGATCCACCCGCAGCGCTCGATCATCACCCGGGCGCTGGGCCCGGAGGCCGATGTCGAGCCCGACACCCTTACCGTCCCCGCCCGCGGGGACGACCTCTTCCTGCTCTGCAGCGACGGGCTCACCTCGATGATCGGAGAGGACGAGATCGCCGAGGTCCTCGCCTCCACCGGCAGCCTCGAGGTGGCCGGCCGGGCCCTGGTCGATCGGGCAAACGAGGCCGGCGGCCGCGACAACATCACCGTCGTCCTCTTCCGCCTCGAGGGCGTCGGTACCACCGCCGAGGAAGAGGTCGAGCTGACGCGGCTGAACATGGAGGCCGTCGCGGTACCGGCCGCAGCCGCGCCGGCCGCGGCGGCGGTCGAGCGCCGCGCCCCGAGAGCCCCGCGCGAGCCGGAGAAGAGGCGCGGCTGGCGGCCGGGCATCGGCACTCTCCTGATCGTGGTGCTGGTCTTCGTGGTCGCCTCCGCCGGATTCCTGGCCTCCCAGGCCGTCTACTTCGTCGGCTCCGACAGCGAGGGCTTCGTCACCGTCTACCAGGGGGTGCCCTACGAGCTGCCGGCCGGGATCGCCCTCTACCGGGAGGACTACGCCTCCGGGCTGAACATCAGCCAGCTCCCGCCGGCCCAGCGCCAGACCGTCGGCGAGCACCAGATGCGCTCGCTGGCCGACGCCAACGACCTCGTCCGCCAGCTCGAGACCGGCCGCCTGGGGGTTCCTTGAGCGCGCGCAACCGCGAGCTCGTCGGGCTGATTCCCGCCTCGCTGCTGGTCGTGGCCGGCTTCGGGGCGGTCTTCGTCCAGGAGTCGGCGATCCTCGGCGACCTCTCGCTGACCTACGGCGCGATCTTCCTCGGCCTCTGCCTCCTGGCCCACGTGGTGGTCCGGATCCGGCTACCCGACGCCGACCCGTACGTGCTGCCGATCGTCGCCGTCCTGGCGGGAGTCGGCCTGGTCGTCATCTACCGCCTGAACGAGACGCTGGCCCGCGACCAGGCGACCTGGTTCGTCATCGGCCTGATCGCCTTCACGCTGACGATCTTCGTGCTGCGCGATTACCGGGTGCTCGAGCGCTACCGGTACGTGATCGCCGCCGGCAGCATCCTGCTCCTGCTGCTGCCGCGCATCCCCGGTGTAGGCGCGCAGGTCAACGGCGCCTACCTGGGGATCGAGATCGGCCCCATCAGTTTCCAGCCCGCGGAGTTCGCCAAGATCGGGATCATCATCTTCCTGGCGAGCTACCTGCGGGACACCCGCTCGCTGCTGGTGGACCGCAAGAAGTTCGGGATCACCGTCCCCCGCCTCAAGCACATCGGCCCGCTGCTCCTGGTCTGGGGGCTGGCAATGCTGATGCTGGTCTTCATCCGCGACCTGGGCTCCTCGGTGATGTTCTTCGGGGGCTTCCTGGCCATGCTCTACGTGGCCACCAACCGGCTGGTCTTCCCGGTCGTCGGCCTCGGGCTGTTCGCCCTTGGCGCCTGGTTCTTCTCGGCCACCGTCGGCCACGTCGGCGACCGCATCGAGGCCTGGCAGAACCCGTTCGACCCCAGGCTCTACGAGCAGGTCGGCGGGAGCTACCAGATCGCCCAATCGCTCTTCGCCCAGGCCGACGGTGGCATGTGGGGGCAGGGCTTCGGCCAGGCGCTGGTGCGCGTCGGTGACAGCCCGATCCTCCCGGCCGCCCAGACCGACCTCATCTATGCGGTGATCGTCAACGAGCTCGGCCTCGTGGGGGCGATCGCCCTGCTGCTCGTCTACCTCCTGCTCGTCGAGCGCGGCTTCCGGATCGCCGTGCTGGCCCGCGACTCGTTCTCCAAGCTCCTGGCCACCGGGCTGACCACGGTCATCGCCCTCCAGGTGTTCGTGATCGTCGGGGGCGTAACCAAGGTCATCCCGCTCACCGGCGTCACGCTCCCCTTCGTCTCCTACGGCGGCTCGTCGATCGTCGCCAACTTCGTGATCGTCGCCCTGCTGCTGCTGGTCTCCGACCGCGCGCGACGCGAGGCGCGCAGATGAATGGCCCGATCATCCGTGTCTTCGGCGTCACGCTGGTGCTCTTCGGCCTTCTCGCCTTCTTCACCCTGCGCTGGACCGTCCTGGAGCGAAACGAGCTCGAGGACAACCCGCAGAACAAGCGCGCCCTCCTGGCCCAGCAGAAGATCAAGCGCGGCTCGATCTTCGCCGGCGACGGCACGCTCCTGGCCCGCTCCCTGCGCCGCCAGGACGACACCTACACCCGCACCTACCCGCTCGACGGGCTGTTCGCCCAGGCCGTCGGCTACTCCTACCTCAACCCCGGCACCGCCGGCCTCGAGCGCTTCTACAACGGGCAGCTCACCGGCCGCACCCAGGGGATCGAGAACACGCTGCGAAAGCTCCAGGGCAAGCGCGAGGAGGGCAACACGCTGCGGACCGCGCTGGACCCGGCCGCCCAGCGGGTGGCGATCGAGCAGCTCGCGGGCCGGGCCGGCGCCGTCGTGGCGCTCAACCCCCGCGACGGGAGGGTCGAGGTGATGGCCTCGATCCCCGACTACAACCCCAACAGCCTGCGCAGCGCCAAGGCCACCAGTGCGCTCAACCAGGCCCCCGGCGCACCGCTGCTCAACCGCAACACCGCCGGCCTCTACCCGCCGGGCTCCACCTTCAAGGCGGTCACCGCCATCGCCGCGCTCGACTCGGGGCGCTTCACGCCCGACTCGGTGCTCAGCGGCAAGAACGGCCTGCCGATCTCCGGCGTCCCGCTCAACAATGCCGGCGGCGAGGAGTACGGCGAGATCGACATGGGCACCGCGCTGACCCAGTCGGTCAACACCTGGTGGGCCCAGGTCGGGGAGCAGCTCGGCAAGCGGACGATGCAGCGCTACACCGAGCGCCTGGGCTTCGGCCGCAAGGTCCCCGTGGACCTGCCGCCCAACGAGCGCCTGGCCAGCGGCGACTACTGCACCCGGGACGGGCAGAGGGAGCTGGTGAAGCTGACCTCCAGCTGCGTCGACATCGGCCGCACGGCGATCGGCCAGGACAAGCTCCTGGCCACGCCGCTGCAGATGGCGATGGTTGCCGCGGCGATCGGCAACCGGGGCGTGCTCATGCACCCCCTGATCGGGACCCGCACGATCGACCCGGAGGGCCGGACCGCCCTCGACATCCAGCCGCGCACCTACTCGCGCGTCATGTCCTCGCAGACCGCGTCGGAGCTGACGGCGATGATGACGCGCGTGGTGCAGGAGGGAACCGGAACGGCCGCGGCGCTCGAGGGGATCGACGTGGCCGGCAAGACCGGCACCGCCGAGCGCAACGTCGAGCAGAACATCACGCAGCCCTGGTTCATCGGCTTCGCTCCGGCCGACAACCCGCAGGTCGCGATCGCGGTCACGATCGAGAAGACGGTCGGGGGCTTCGGCGGGACCGACGCCGCCCCGATCGCCAAGGCGGTAATGGAGGCGCTGCTGCGATGACCCGCGACCTCGGGCCCGAGACCGTGATCGACGGCCGCTACCGGATCGAGCGCCGGATCGGCTCCGGCGGGATGGCCGACGTCTACCTGGCCAGCGACCTCCAGCTGGGCCGCGAGGTTGCGGTGAAGATCCTCCACCGCCGCTTCGCCCAGGACCCCGAGTTCGTCGAGCGCTTCCGGCGCGAGGCCTCCAACGCGGCCGGCCTCCAGCACCAGCACATCGTCTCGGTCTACGACCGCGGCGAGTGGGACGGCACCTACTACATCGCCATGGAGTACCTCCAGGGCCGCTCCCTCAAGCAGATCATCCAGGACTACGGCCCGCTCGACCCGGCGCTCGCCGCCGACCTGGCCTCCCAGATCCTCCGGGCCGAGCGCTTCGCCCACCGCCGCGGTGTGGTCCACCGGGACATCAAGCCCCACAACGTGATCGTCGACGACGACGGGCTGGCCACGGTCACCGACTTCGGGATCGCCCGTGCCGGTGCCTCCGACATGACCCAGACCGGCTCGATCATGGGCACCGCCCAGTACCTCTCGCCCGAGCAGGCCCAGGGGCAGCCGGTCGGCCCGGGCTCCGACCTCTACTCCACCGGCGTCGTGCTCTACGAGATGGCCACCGGCAGCCTTCCCTTCGACGGGGAGAGCGCGGTGGCGATCGCCATGAAGCAGGTCGGCGAGCAGCCGCCGGCGCCGCGCGCGGTGAATCCCGCCGTTCCGCCGGCGCTGGAGGCGGTGATCCTCAAGGCGCTGGAGAAGGACCCGGCGCGCCGCTTCGCCAGCGCCGACGAGTTCATCGCCGCGCTCGACGCCGCCCAGCAGGGTGTCTTCCCCGACACCGCCCAGGTCGTCGTCCCCGTCGCCACGCCGGTCGCTGCCGGGCAGACCCAGGCCGGGATGTCCGGTGCGGCGCTGGCCGCCTCCGGCCAGGAGCAGGGCGACGGCGAGGACGGAGGCCCGAGCCGGCGCTGGTGGATCTTCGTGGCCGCCGGCGTGGTGGCCGCGGCGACGGTAATCGCGCTGCTGCTGATCCTCCGGGCCCCGCAGGTGACCGTTCCCTCGGTCGTCGGGAGCCAGGAGGCCGAGGCCCAGGCCGTCCTGGAGAAGGCCGGGTTCGACACCGAGTCCCAGCGGCGGCAGTCGGACAGCCCGAGGGGCCAGGTGATCGCTCAGGACCCGGCGGGGGGCGACAAGGCCGGCCGCGGCTCGACGGTGACGCTCACCGTCTCCGACGGGCCGAAGAGCCTGCCGGTGCCTTCGGTCAGCGGCCTTTCGGCCTCCCAGGCCAAGCGCCGGCTCGAGAACGCCGGGTTCAACGTGCGCGAGCGCGAGAAACCGGACGACAAGGTCCCGAGCGGGGACGCCGTCGAGACCCTGCCTCCCGAGGGCACGCCGACGCCGCTCGGCTCCACGGTGACCCTGGTCGTCTCGACCGGCAAGGAGAAGGTCGAGGTGCCGTCGGTGGTCGGCCAGAGCCGCCAGGACGCCGACACCACCCTGCGGGCCGCGGGCTTCGGGGTCAGCATCACCGAGCGCGAGAGCGCCACCGCCGAGCCGGGAACGGTGATCAGCCAGGACCCGGCCGGCGGGAGCGAGGCCGACCGGGGCTCGACCGTCGCCATCGTCGTCGCGAAGAAGGCCACTACGGCCACGGTGCCCAATACGGTGGGCACCGATGAGGCGACGGCGATCGAGCGGATCCAGGGAGCGGGCTTCCGCGTGAGCATCGAGCGTGTGCCGGTGGGCGACGAGGCCGACGAGGGGACGGTCGTCGACCAGAGCCCGACCGGCGGCCGCGCCCCGGCCGGCTCGACGGTGACGATCAGCGTGGGGCGCTTCGTGCCCCCGCCCGGCTGATGCGCGTCGCCGTCCTGAGCGGGGGCCGTTCCAGCGAGCACGAGATCTCGCTGGTCAGCGGCGCCGCCGTGGCCGGCGGGCTGCGCGAGGCCGGCCACGAGGTGCTCGAGGTGACCCTCGACCGTGACGGCGGCTGGAGCTTCGAGGGGGAAGGGCTCGAGATGCGGCCCGGGGCCGGCCTGCTCGGGGCCGACGCCGTCTTCCCGGTGCTTCACGGCCCCTACGGCGAGGACGGCACCGTCCAGGGTCTGCTCGAGATCCTCGACGTCGCCTACGTGGGCTCCGGCGTCTCGGCCTCGGCGATCTGCGTCGACAAGATCCGCTTCAAGGAGGCGGCCGCCGGCGCCGGGCTGCCGCAGGTCGACTGGGTCGGCCTGGTCGAGGGCGAGCCCGCGGCCCAGCGGGAGGCGGCGCTGGCCCGCGTCGCCGCGCTGGGCTCCCCGGTCTTCGTCAAGCCGGCCCGGCTGGGCTCCTCGGTCGGGATCGTGCGCGTGGCCGGCGAGGAGGAGCTCGCGCCGGCGCTCGAGGTCGCCTTCGGCCACGACCCCAGGGTGATCGTCGAGGCCGCCTCCGGCGGGCTGGAGGTCGAGGTGGGCGTGCTCGGCTCGACCTGGGCGCCCGAGGTCTCGGTCCCCGGCGAGATCATCGTCAAGGGAAGCGAGTCGCCCGGTGGCTGGTACGACTACGCGGCCAAGTACAAGGAGGGCGGGATGGAGCTCCAGGTTCCGGCCCGGGTCTCCGAGCGGGCGGCGGCGAGGATCGGGGAGGAGGCTCGCTCGGCCTTCACGCGGATCGGCTGCAGCGGCCTGGCCCGGGTCGACTTCTTCGTCGAGGGCGACGACGTCCTGGTCAACGAGATCAACACGATCCCCGGCTTCACCCCGACCAGCGTCTACTCGGCCCTCTGGGAGGCCAGCGGCGTGCCCTACCCGCAGCTCTGCGACCGGCTCGTGCAGATCGCGGTCGCCGACCAGGCCGAGCGCCGGCGCCACACCTTCTGATCAGCGGTAGAGGAAGACCTCGCTGATCTTCACGGCCTCCTGGCCGGCCGCGAAGCCCTCGATCCACACCAGGTACCAGCGCAGCGCCTGCCCCCCGGTGTCGAGCGGCACCTTGGTGCGCGTGGTGGCGGAGGGGATGGTGCCGATCTCCTTCCAGCCCGGGTCGGTCGCCGCCGCCGGCGGCGCCGGGCCGGTGGCGCCGAGCACGCGCCCGCGCCAGCCCGGGGTCGGGGTGACGATGTCCATCTCCCGGGCCTTCAGCGCCGGGTTGGCGTCGACCACGAGCCCCACGCCCGGCTTGGCGAGGTTCCCGTTCAGGTAGCTCTCCGTGGACCAGGTGGTGGAGCGGTCCCGGTCAACCGCGAACGGGGCCTCCTCGTCGTGCTCGGCGCTGTCGCCGGCCGGGTCGTAGGCGCTGACGGCGCCCTGGCTGAGGGAGACGGCGCTGAGGTTGCCCCCCGGCGCCGCGTCCTTGGTGCCGGTTCCCCGCTGGCCGAGCGAGAGGGCGACCGCCGCCACCGCCGCCCCGGCCAGCACCAGCGCGGCCAGGCCGGCGACCCAGCGCCTCGGGTGGCGGATCTTCGGCTCGACCCGCTCCCGCGTTCCCGAAGGCAGCGTCTCGAAGACGGCCGTGGCCTCGCCGGTGATCTGCCCCGAGCGGGAGGTCTCCACCGCGAGCGCCTCCTCGAGGTCGGCGATCATCGAGGAGGCGTCCGGGTAGCGGACCGAGAGGTCCTTGGCGGTGGCGTGGTCGACGACCGAGGCGGTGGTGGTCGACATCCCCTGCCGGCGCTCCATCACGTCCGGCAGCTCGTCGCGCACGTGGCACATGGCGATCGCCACCTGGTTCTCGCCGTGGAACGGGACGTCGCCGGTGAGCATCTCGTAGAGCACGATGCCCAGCGAGTAGAGGTCGGACTGGGGGGTGACCGCGTGGCCCAGCGCCTGTTCGGGGCTGACGTAGTCGGTGGTTCCCAGCACGCGCCCGTCGGCTGTGAGCCCCTCGTCGATCAGCGAGCGGGCGATGCCGAAGTCGGTGACCCGCGCGCCGCCGTCCTCGTCGAGCAGCACGTTCTGGGGCTTGACGTCGCGGTGGACGATGTGGGCCTCGTGCGCGGCCTGCAGGCCGCGGGCGATCTCGATCGCGTAGGCCACCGACTCCTCCACCGGAAGCGGGCCGCGCGAGCGGATCTGCTCCTTGAGGGTGGAGCCCTCCACGTACTCGAGGACGATGTACGGGGTGCTGTCCTGCTCGTCGGCGTCGATCACGCCCACCACGTACGGGGAGGAGAGCTTGGCGATCGCGCGGGCCTCGCGGCGGAAGCGCTCGATCTGGTCGCTGTCGCGGGCGACCTCGCGGTGCATCAGCTTCACGGCCACCGGCCGCTCGAGGGTCATGTCGAAGGCGAGGTAGACGGTCGACATGCCGCCCCGCCCGATCGGCCTGTCGATTCGGTAACGGTCTCCGAGGACCGTTCCGGCCTGCGCGCTCACCGCCCCTGGCCGGCTCCGACCCTGAGCCCGCCGGGCCCGAGCGTCTCGTCGGGGCGGTCGGTGACCGTCCCGATCCTCGCCGTGCCCGGGTGCCGGGCCGAGAGGATCCCGATCGCCTCGTCGGCATCGGCCTCGGGGACCACCGCCACGAACCCGCAGCCCATGTTGAAGACCTCCCACATCTCCGCGGCCGGGACGCCGCCGAGCGAGGCGATCAGCCCGAAGACCGGGGGCGCCGGCAGCGGGGTCTCCACCTCGTAGCCCAGGCGGCCGGGTGTCAGCCGGGTCAGGTTGGTCAGCCCGCCGCCGGTGATGTGGGCCAGGCCGCGGACGTCCACCGGGGAGCCGATCAGCTCCATGACCGCCCGCACGTAGATCACCGTCGGCTCGAGCAGGGCGTCGGCGATCGTGCCGCCTCCGAGCTCCCCCGGCGCGGCCTCCAGGCCCGGCCCATCGTCGACCAGCACCCGGCGCGCGAGCGTGTAGCCGTTGGAGTGGACGCCGCTGGAGGGCATCCCGATCAGCGCGTCGCCGGGCTCGATCCGGTCACCGAGGATCAGGTCGTCGATCCGCACCGGGCCGAAGGCCGCCCCGCAGAGGTCGAAGCCGTGGGGTGAGGGGTGGCCCCGGATCAGCTCGGGAAGCACCGCCAGCTCGCCACCGGGGATCTCGATGCCCGCGTCGGTCGCGCCGGCGCGCAGCCCTTCGGCGATCCGGGCCAGCGCCACCGGGTCGGCCTGCTCGACGGCCAGGTAGTCGAGCATCGCGATCGGCTCGGCGCCGACGCAGACCACGTCGTTGACGTTCATGGCGATGCAGTCGATCCCGACGGTCTCCAGCCGGTCGGCCTGCTCGGCGAGCACGAGCTTCGAGCCGACCCCGTCGGTCGAGCAGGCCAGGGCCAGCTCGTCGGTCAGCCGCAGGACGCTGGCGTAGTGGCCCGAGCGGACTATCGACCGCGACGGCGAGCCGGTCTCGATCCCGGCCAGCACGCCGACCAGCGAGGCGACGGCGCGGTCGGCCTGGTCGGTGTCCACCCCGGCGGCGGCGTAGGCGTCGCTCATTGCCCCGATCCTCCCAAACGCCGCAGAGCGATCGCGCCCAGGGCCGAGCGGTAGGCCGCGTAGGGGAGCAGCGAGCCGACCCTCTCGACCGGCACCAGCCTCGCCGCGAGCACCGTCGAGGCGGCCGAGGCGACCGCGCCGATCACCAGCGGCCGCGCGCTGCCGGGGGGAAGGCCCCGCTGGGCCAGCCGCACACCCTTGAGCACCGCGGCGCCGGCGATCACCGGCAGCGCCACGTGGCGGGAAAGGGCGCTGGCCGCCGGGCGCTTGAAGCCGCGGGCCCGCATCGCGGCCAGCGTCATGCCGCCGCGGGAGGTGCCGGGAACGAGGGCCGCCGCCTGGGCCAGGCCGAGCAGCAGCCCGTCGAGCGGGCCGGCCTCCTCGCGCTCGCGGACCTGGGGGCCAGCGATGTCGGCGACGGCCATCGCCACCGAGCCGGCGATCAGGCCGAGGGCGATCGTCGTCGGCGTGCCCAGGTGCCTCTCGATCGGTCCCTCGAGCGTGTAGCCGACGATCGCCGGAGGCAGGAACGAGCCGGCGATCAGCGCCAGCCGCCGACCGTCGAGGCCGCGGGAGGCCTCGCCGACCTCGCGGCGCAGCGCCCAGAGCAGCCCCGCGGCGGTGCCGGCGTGCAGGGCGATCTCGAAGCTCTTGCGCAGCGCCGGGTCGTGCTGGGGGTATGAGGAGCCCAGCAGCCAGGGAACGAGCGTCGTGTGGCCCGAGGAGGAGACCGGCAGCAGCTCGGTCGGTCCGTGGAGCAGGCCCAGGGCCACCGCCTGCGCGCTGGAGATCACCTCCTGCCGCTCAGGCGGCGGTGGCATCGGCCGGGTTGCCGCGGTTGCGCCGCCAGCGCACGAAGAGCCAGGCGGCGCCGATAACGATCGCGGCGAGGACCACGTAGTCCAGGTAGTGGAGCTTGTCCTTCCACTTCTCCCAGTTCTCGCCCACCTGCAGGCCGATGAAGGTGAGCCCGGCCATCCAGGGAATGCAGCCCAGGACGGTGTAGAGGGTGAACTGCCCGAAGGGCATCTTCGCCACGCCGGCCGGGAGCGAGATGAAGGTCCGCACGATCGGCAGCATCCGCGAGAAGAACACCGCCCAGCCCCCGTACTTCTCGAACCAGCGGTCGGCCTGGGCCAGGCGCTCGGGGGTGATGTGGAGCCACTTGCCGTGCTCGTGCACCAGCTCGTAGCGGCCGAAGCGTCCCACCGCGTAGGCGATCCACGAGCCGACCACGTTGGCCGCCACCGCGACCGAGACGACGGCCAGGAAGGAGTAGGTGCCCTTGTCCACGTTAAAACCGGCGAACAGCATCGTCGGCTCGGAGGGGACAGGGATGCAGGCGCTCTCCAGCGTCATCAGGACGAAGATTCCCGGGAGGCCCAGGTCGCCGACAACGGTGGTGGCCCAGTCGGCCAGCTTGTCGGTGACTGCGGCCGTGACTAGGAGCGAGGCGATCGGCACCGGACGGGAGGGTACCGTTGCCCCTTGATGGGGATCTCACTGTTCGACTCAGCCGCGGCGCTGGAGCCGCTGCGGCCGCGTATCGACGAGGCGATCGGCGGGGTCGTCGACAGCGGGGCGTTCATCCTCGGCCCCAACGTCGAAGCCTTCGAGGCGGAGTTCGCCGCGGCGGTCGGCTCGCCGCATGCCATCGGCGTGGCCAACGGAACCGAGGCGATCACCATCGCCCTGCGCGCCCTCGGCGTCGGCGCGGGCGACGAGGTCGTAGTTCCCTCCTTCACCTACTTCGCCAGCGCCGAGGCGATCCCGGCGCTCGGCGCGGTGCCGGTCTTCTGTGACGTCGACCCCGAGACCTTCGTCTCCACCGCCGGGCACGTGCGCGCGGCCATGACCCCGAAGACGAAAGCGGTGGTGGCCGTGCACCTGTTCGGCAACGTGGCGCCGGTGGGCGAGATCGAGGCGCTCGGCGTGCCGGTGGTCGAGGACACCGCCCAGGCCGCCGGCTCGACCGGCCCCGACGGCCGGCCCGGGGCGCTCGGGACGATCGCCACCCACTCCTTCTACCCCTCCAAGAACCTCGGCGCCTTCGGCGACGGCGGGGCGATCACCACCGGCGACTCCGACCTCGCCGAGCGCGTGCGGATGCTCCGCTTTCACGGCTCGCGCGACAAGGTGGTCTACGAGGAGGCGGCCTACAACTCGCGCCTCGACGAGATCCAGGCCGCGGTCCTGCGCGTGCTGCTCCCCGAGCTCGAGGGCTGGGCCGCCGGCCGCCGCGCCGCCGGCGAGCGCTACGCCGCCGAGCTCGAGGGCGTCGTCGGGCTTCCCCGGGCCACGGCGGGTGCCTCCCCGGCGTGGCACCTGTTCGTCGTCCGTACCGCGGAGCCCGACGCGCTCGCCGGGGGGCTCGCCGGCCGGGGAATAGAGGCCCGCGGCTACTACCGCACGCCGGTCCACCTGCAGCCGGCGATGGCCTGCTGGAACGGCGCCGACGCCGAGCTGCCGGGAACCGCCGAGGCGGCGCGCACCCACCTTGCGGTGCCCATCAGCGCGACGATCACCGACGGCCAGGTCGAGGAGGTCGCCGGGGCGGTGAGAGAGCTGCTGGGCTGATGCGGGCCTGGGTCGACCTGACCAACTCTCCGCACGTCCTCGTCCTCGAGCCGGTCATCGACCGGCTCCGCGCCCAGGGCTTCGAGGTCGAGGTCACCGCCCGGGACTTCGCCCAGACCGTCGCCCTCTGCGAGCTGCACGGGATCGACACCGAGGTGATCGGCCGCCACGGCGGCAGCTCCCTGGGCGGCAAGGCGCGGGGCCTCGTCGACCGCTCCCGCGACCTGCGCCGCTGGGCGCGCGGACGGCGCTTCGACGTGGCGATCGCCCACGGCTCGAACGACCTCACGGTCGCCGCCCGGACGCTCGGGATACCGAGCGCGACGATGTTCGACTACGAGTGGGCGACGGTCCAGCACAACGTCAACTGCCGGCTGGCCGCGGCGGTGGTGGTGCCGGAGCTGATCCCGCCCGGGCGCCTGGACCGCTACGGCGCGCGCGGCAAGCTGCGCCGCTACCCGGGGCTCAAGGAGGAGTACTACCTCAGCGACTTCGAGCCCGACCCGGGGGTCCTCGACGCTCTCGGCGTAGACCGCTCGCTGCCGCTGGCCGTCGTCCGCCCCGCCCCCGAGGTGGCGCTCTACCACCGCTTCGAGAACCGCTCCTACGGCGAGGTCCTGGCGAGCCTGCGCGAGCAGGGGCAGGTCGTGGTCCTGCCCCGCTACCCGGAGCAGCGCGAGGAGATCGAGCGGCTGGGCGGCTTCATCGTGCCCGACGGCGCGATCGACGCTCCGTCGCTGGTGGCCTTCGCCGACCTCGTGGTCAGCGGCGGCGGCACCATGAACCGCGAGGCGGTGGCGCTCGGCACGCCGGTCATCACCACCTTCGAGGGCCGTATGGGCGGGGTCGACGAGGCGCTGCTGGCCGACGGCCGGCTCAAGCGCCTGGGCGACGTCGGGGAGATCGTGCTCGAGCGCCGCGAGGGCGGCGCCGGGGGCGCCCGCGTGCGCCGCGACCCGCAGTTCCTGGTGGACCTGCTCCTCACCGCGCTGGGGCCGCCTGCCAGCGCCCTTGCCGTCCCTGAAGGGGCCGGCGTCGCGGAGTAGAATCCGCAGGAGATGCGACGGCGTCTTCGCACGGCCATGCCGCCGCTTCACCGTCACTCGCTGATCCAGCTGGCGGTGGACGGCGCCCTGGCCGCCCTGGCGTACTTCCTCGCCTACCGCCTGCGGTTCGACCAGGGCGTGGTCGTGCCCGAGCGCTACCAGCGGCTGCTCGACGCCACGATCATCTGGGTCTTCGTCGCGGCGGTGGTGATCTTCGCGCTGCTGCGGGTCGAGCAGAAGCAGTGGCGCTTCCTCACCCAGCGCGACTTCTTCGGCGTCCTGCAGGCCGTCGTCGTGCTCACGGTCACCGTCGCCGGGCTGGTCGCCCTGATCCACCCGGTAACGGTCAACTCGCCCGACGGCCTGGTCAACCTGACCATCCCGACCGGGGTGCTGGCCCTCTTCTTCCTGCTCACCCTCCTCTTCACCGGCGGAGTGCGGTTCCTGGCCCGGGCGATAAACGAGCGCCCGATCCGCGGCTTCCGCGCCAGCCGTGACGCGCGGCGCGTGGTCATCGTCGGCGCCGGCGACGGCGGCCGGCTGACCCTGCGGGAGATCGTCCGCAACCCGGAGCTCAACCTCAACCCGGTCGGTTTCGTCGACGACGACCCGCTCAAGCTCGGCCTGCGCTTCGACGGGGTCAAGGTGCTCGGCGGGACCGGCCAGCTCGGCCGCATCCTCGACGAGTCCGAGCCCGACGAGATCATGATCGCCATCCCGTCGGCTCCCGGCACCGTCCGGGCCAAGGTCGTACAGGCCGGCCGCGACCGCGGCAGTCCTGTGCGCACCCTGCCGACCGTCTTCGAGCTCCTGCAGGCCGGCTCCGGCCTGGTGGTCCGGCAGGTCCGTGACGTGCAGGTGGAGGACGTCCTCGGGCGCGAGCCGGTCCGGATGGACATCGACCGCGTCGGTTCCTACCTCAGCGGCGAGGTCGTGATGGTCACCGGCGCCGGCGGCTCGATCGGCGCCGAGCTCTGTCGCCAGATCGCCCGCGTCGCCCCCCGGATGCTCGTGCTGGTCGACCACGCCGAGGACAACCTTTTCGAGATCCAGCGCGAGCTCGAGGAGGACCGCCACGTCCACCCGTCGTCGGTTTCGGCGGTGCTGGCCGACTGCAAGGAGCGCGAGCGGATGGCCGAGGTCTTCCGGCGCCACCGCCCGACCCACGTCTTCCACGCCGCCGCCTACAAGCACGTGGGCCTGATGGAGGGCAACCCCGTGGAGGCCGTGCGCAACAACTCGATCGCCACCCGGCTGATGGCGCGCCTGGCCGGCGAGACGGGAGTGCGCTCCTTCGTCCTGGTCTCCACCGACAAGGCGGTCTCGCCCGCGACGGTGATGGGTGCCTCCAAGGCGCTGGCCGAGTACGCCGTCGAGGAGATGAGCGCCCGCTACCCGCAGACCAGCTACTCGAGCGTGCGCTTCGGCAACGTGCTCGGCTCCTCCGGCTCGGTGGTACCGATCTTCCGGCGCCAGATCGCCCGCGGCGGCCCGGTGACGATCACCGACGAGCGGATGACCCGCTACTTCATGACCATCCCCGAGGCGGTGCAGCTGATCATCCGCACCGGCTCGCTGGGTGGCTCCGGCGAGATCTTCGTGCTCGAGATGGGTGAGCCGGTCTCGATCGTCCAGCTGGCCCGGGACATGATCGAGCTGTCGGGCCTGGAGCCCGAGAAGGAGATCGCCATCGAGGTCGTCGGCCGCCGGCCCGGGGAGAAGCTCCACGAGGAGCTCTTCAACCCCTACGAGCGCCCGCAGCCCACGCCGGCCGAGAAGATCCTCCACGCCTCGCGTGACGGGCGCGACCCGGTCGAGATCGCCGACTGGTTCGAGGAGATCGAACTGCTGGTGATGGAGGGCGACGCTGCCGGCCTGGCGGCGAAGGTTTCGGCCCTGGCCGGGGTCTCCGAGCCGGCCGAGGCGCCTGCCGCCGCCGGCCGGGACCGGTCCGGCGACACCAGCAATTAGGATCCGGGCCGCATGCCCGTGCTTCCGCACGCCATCTCGCTTTCGAGCGTGCTCGACCAGGTCGGTACCTACGCCGGAATCGCCGCGATCGTCGGGGTCGGCGTCCTCGCCGCGCTCTACGCCGCCCAGGCCCGCGAGGTAAAGCGCCTGCGCGACTGGGCCGGCCGCTCGCCCGAGCGCGACGCCGAGGAGCAGGAGAGGGTCTCCAGCCAGGCCGCGGCCGCCACCGCCGCTCCGGCCACCGCGGCGACCCCCGCGGCCGCCCGGCCCCGCGCCGCCGTCCCGGGCCAGGCCGCGCCGGGGGCCCCGACTCCGCCCCCGCGCCCGCCGGTTCCCGCGGCCGGAGCCCGCCCCGGCGTAC
>JBJTBE010000101.1:0-26264 GCA_046091165.1 Solirubrobacterales bacterium
CTCTCCCGCTCGACCACCGCCGGCGCGCCCAGCGCGTCGAGCCGCGAGGCAATCCAGCGAGCTGCCCGGTGCTCTCCCTCCGAGGCCGAGCCGCGCTCGAACGAGGCCAGGTGGGCGATCGCCTCCCGCGCCTGTGCCTCAAGCTCGTCAGGGTCCCCAGCGGCCACGGGGGCAGCCTAGAGCCCGGCGTTCCGGCCGGCCCTTAGGATGCCGGGCATGGACGCGGAGCCCGACTGCCTCTTCTGCAGGATCGTCGCGGGGGATCTCCCCGCGCGTATCGTTGCCGAGGACGAGCTGACGGTCAGCTTCATGGACATCAGCCCGGCTACGCACGGCCACGCGCTGGTGGTACCCCGCCGGCACTCCGAAGACCTCTACTCGATCGGCAGGGAGGACCTCGAAGCCTGCATGAACAGCGCACAGGAGCTTGCCCTCCGGGCCAGGGACCGCCTGGGCGCCGATGGGGTAAACCTGCTCAACTCCTGCCGCCCCGACGCGTGGCAGACGGTCTTCCACTTCCACGTGCACGTGATCCCCCGCTACCAGGACGACCCGCTGAAGCTCCCCTGGGTTCCGCGGGCCGGGGACGAGGGCGACATCGAGGCGGCAGCCGTCGCCTACCGGGAGGGCTGATGTCAGGGCCGGTCAACGTGCGGGACGAGGGCCCCCTGCGGATCCTGACCATCGACCACCCGCCGCTCAACCTGTTCGACGAGGCGATGTTCGGCGCGCTCGGAGAGGCGCTGGAGCGGTGCGCGGCCGAGCCGCCGCGGGCGCTCCTGATCCGGGCCGAGGGAGGGGCGGTGAGCGGCGGCGTGGCCGTCCACGAGTTCGACGGGCGCGCCGCCCTCGACGCGGCCGAGCTCTGGCGCCGGCTGATCGGCACCGTGAGGCTGGTTGAGGCGATGCCGTGCCCCACCGTCTTCGCCGCCCATGCCCTCTGCCTCACTGCGGCCTTCGAGGTCTCGCTGGGCTGCGACCTCCTCGTCGCCGCCGAGTCGGCCCGGTTCGGGCTCGTCGAGAGGGTCGTCGGCCTCACGCCCTCAATGGGGGGCACCCAGCGCATCGCCGAGCGGGCCGGCCCGGCGCGCGCCCGTGAGCTCGTCATGACCGGGCGCGTCTACAGCGCCTCCGAGCTGGAGGCGTGGAACGTCGTCAACCGCGTCTGGCCCGATGACCGCTTCGAGGAGAAGGCGATGGAGCTTGCCGAAGACCTCGCTCATGGCCCCACCAGGGCTCACCTCGTGACCCGGGAGATCGTCCGGATCGCCTCCCGCGAGGGAGTCGATGCGGCCGACGAGGCCACGCCGGCGCTCTCTTCGACCCTTTTCGAGACCGAGGACCTCAAGGGCGCCGTGAAGTCCTTCCTCGAGGATGGCCCCGGGAAGGCCACCTTCGAGGGCCGCTAGGGCTCCGCCGCGGGATTATCGGTGCAGGGAGAGACCCCGAAGGTCCAGCAAAGACACCCTCTGAGCCGGTTCGCCCGGCGAACCGCAACAAATTGCCGGGTGGTTGTGTTCAATGTGGGTAATGCGTAAGTCCATTCCGTCGGTCGCGGTCCTTTCCGTCGCCGCCCTCCTGACCCTCAGCGCCTCAGCCAGCGCCGAATTTATCGAGATCGGCAAGTTCGACTCGGCCGTCAAGCCCCGTTGCCCGGGAACGCCCTGCTTCGCCATCAGCCGCACGACGGGCTACCAGGCCCGCGCCGGCAACGCAGCGACCCCGATGGCCGCCCCCAAGTCCGGCCGGATCGTCGCCTGGACCATCGCCCTGGGCCGGCCGAACAGCAAGCAGATCGACTTCTTCGACTCCAAGCTCGGCGGCGTCTCCCAGGCCCAGATCTCGATCCTCCAGCGCAGCTCCGACCGGCGCAAGAAGACCACCCATACCGTCGTGGCCCAGGGTGAGGCGACAAAGCTTGAGCCCTATTTCGGCCGGACGGTGACCTTCGCCCTGCGCCGGTCGATCCCGGTCAAGAAGAACCAGGTCATCGCCCTGACCGTCCCCACCTGGGCGCCCTCCCTGGCCACCGGTCAGGCCAGTGACGTCTCCTGGCGCGCTTCGAGGACCCGGGCCCAGTGCGAAGACACGCAGGGCCAGACGGCGCAGCTCAAGATCAAGGATGTGGCCGCGTACGACTGTCTCTACAAGACCGCGCGCCTCACCTACAGCGTGACCATGGTGGCCACGCCCCCGCGTCGCTAGCGGTCAGTTGGGAGTAATGCCGCCGGTGTTGGGGGCGGCGCCGCCGCCTCCGCCGCCGGTGTCCCCGCCGGTCCCGCCGCCCGTATCTCCGCCCGTATCTCCGCCGGTGTCTCCGCCGGTATCGGTGCCGTCCGTGCCGCCGGTGTCCACCCCGGTGTCGGCGCCCGCATCGGGCGTGGTCGTAGTGGTCGTGGTGGGGGTGGTGACGTCGCCGGCGACGCTGTCGGCGTCGCCGGGCGGCACCAGCGCCGGAGTCGAGGCCGGCACCTCGTCGTAGGGACGGCTGTCGCCGCCGCAGGCGCTGAGGCCCGTAACGGCGCAGAGAGCGATAAGGGCAACTGCGGCTGCGTAAATCCTGGACATGCGACGAGCGTAGCGGCTGGTCAGCCGAGAGGCGCCATGCGACGACCGCAGGTGGGGCAGTCGTTGAGGTCCCGCTGGGCCATCTCCCCGCACCAGTTGCAGAAACGCAGGTTCTCCACGGCCCACGGGAGCTTCGACTTGGAGGGAGCAAGGGGCAGCACCTCCCCGACCACCTCCATCGGCTCCCCGGAGCTCTCGTCCAGGTAGACGGTCCCGGGCTCGGCCTCGATGATGACCTCGTTCCCGTTGGACGGGTCACGGAGGCGGAATCGCTGGCCATCTGGCATGGCCAGAGCGTATCGCGATCGTCGGGTGTCCGCCTTTCCGAAAGCGCCGGTACCGGGCGCGCCCGGAGGGTTCTTTGGTCCTGCGATACAGGTAGGATTCCGGGCCGATGGCGAGCTCAAGGAACACGCATTGTCGCCTGGCGCTGGGCGCGGCGGCGGCGCTCGCCGCGGCGCTCGCCGTGACCGGGTGTACCAACGACGTCGGCAATCCCCAGAACGCCAACCTCGTCAACGGCAAGAAGCTCTTCGTCCAGAAGTGCGGCGCCTGCCACCAGCTCCGGCGCGCCGGCACCAAGGGAGTCTCCGGCCCCAACCTCGACGCCGCCTTCGCCGTATCGCGGCAGGAGCGGTGGGGCGACAAGGCGGTGGCCGGCGTGGTCTACGGGCAGATCTACTACCCCGGGATGGGCAACGGGATGCCGGCCAAGCTCGTCACCGGCGACAACGCCCGGGATGTCGCCGCCTACGTGAGCACGGTGGCCTCGAAGCCCGGCAAGGACGTTGGCCTTCTCGCCACGGCCGTTCCCGTCGCGGGTCCTGCCAAGACCGCGGTGGCCAAGAACGGGGTCCTCTCCATCTCGGCCGACCCCAACGGGCTGCTCGCCTACGTCGAGACCAAGGCCGAGGCACCGCCCGGGCCGATCAACCTGGAGATGCCCAACAAGTCGGGCATCGACCACAACGTCGTCATCGAGGGCCTCCCCGTGAGGACCAACATCGTCAAGAACGGCGTGGCCAAGGGGTCGGGGACCCTCAAGCCCGGGACCTTCACCTACTTCTGCTCCGTGCCCGGCCACCGCGAGGCGGGCATGGTCGGCAAGCTCACCGTCAAGTAGCGGGGCGGGGCATTCGGCAGGGCTGTGGGGCAGGCCGCTCGCGGCCCTGCTCCGGGGAGGGCGCTAGAGGGTCCGGACCAGCACCAGCACCACGATCACCGGCAGTAGCACGGCCACCGTCCACAGCAGGACGCGAAAGGCGCCCGCCTCGGTGCGCAGGGAGTTGAGGAAGGCGACGAAGCGCCCCTCGCCGGGGGCGTCCCCTCCCTCGGGTTCGCCCTCGTCCCCGGTCACCCGTGCTACAGGAGGTAGATCGTCGTGAAGACGACGATCCACATCACGTCGACGAAGTGCCAGTAGATCCCGGGGATCTCCAGGCCGCGGTAGTTGCTCTCGTTGAAGCGCCCCTTGAAGATCCGCACGCCGGCGATGAACAGCAGGATCAGCCCGACGACCACGTGCGCGCCGTGCAGCCCGGTCAGGCCGAAGAAGACCGAGGCCGAGGCGCTGGTCGACGGGCTGAAGCCGATGTGGATGTACTCGTTGATCTGGACGAAGAGGAAGGTCGCCCCGAGGAGGAAGGTGGTGACGATCCCGGCGCGCATCCCAAGCTGGTTGCCGCGCTTGGCCGAGACGTCGGTCCAGTGCATCGTCATCGAGGACGAGAGCAGGATTGCCGCGTTGGTGAGGGCGATGAAGACGGGAAGGCCGTCGCCCGGGGGCCACTGGTCGGCCGAGACGACGCGGATGAAGAAGTAGGCCGCGAAGAACGCCCCGAAGAGCATGATCTCCGAGATAATGAAAAGGAGGATCCCGAGGACCTCCCGGTGAACGCCCGAGCTGTTGTTGGCCTCCGGCGGGCCGTGATGATGCTCGTCGTGGCTGGCGGTAGCGGGTATCGCTGCGGCTTCCATGGCAGGCTCCTCAGGCCGCGGGGCTCTTTGCGGGTTCGGTGACGACGTGGTCGACGGGCAGGCCCGAGGCGCCGCGCACGCGCTCGACCAGGTCGGCCCGCAGCCAGCCGGAGCGGGTGGACGGGTAGGTGGAGACGACTATGTCGTCGACCTCGAAGTAGGCCAGGGCGTTCATCGCCGCGGTATACGGGTCCGGATCGCCGACCATCCCTGCCGCCAGGAGGTCGGCGGCGCGGGCGCGGTCGATCACCTGGTCCAGGCGGGCCCTGGCCTGCTGGCGATCACGGCCGTCGCCACCCTCCGCCGGCACCACGAAGATGAACAGGCGCTCGCGGCCGGGGCTCTCGCGGTCGGCCAGGGCCTTCAGCTCACCGATCAGGGCGTCGCTGCTGGTGGTGCGGTTGGCGATGACCAGGGAGACGTCGAAGGGCGAGCCCTCGGACGGGTCGACGGTTATGTGCTCCACGGGGACCGGCACCGCGTCGTCGATTCGCTCGACGACGTTGCCCTGGAGCCAGGTGGATGTGGTGGGCGGGAGGGTGGAGACAAGGATCAGGTCGGGCTCGTGCTCGGCGATGGCGTCCATGGCCGCGGTGTACGGGTCCGAATCGCCGACCTCGCCGATGCAGTCGATCCCCATCTCGCGCAGGACCCCGCGGGCCAGGTCGACCCGGATCCGGGCCGCGTCGAAGACGCTGTCGGCGTAGGTGATGGCCCCGTGGGTGGGGTTCTTGCGGGGAACGCAGAGCACCACGCGTACGGGGCCCTCCTGGGCCTCGTGGCGCGCCCGCTCGAGCAGCGGAGCGCCGGCGAGGGTCTCGTTGGCGATGACGAGGATCGTCTTCATCGTCAGGAGTCGTCCTCACCCGGCGGCGCTTCGTCGGATGCGCCAGCCTCCGCCAGGGAGGCGGTAGCCCCCACTCCCGCAGGCACGGCCGCCGCCGGCTCGGGTTCCTTGAAGACCGCGTGGACCGCTCCCGGCACCCCATACTCGTAGGGCCCCCCGACGATCGAGGGGATCGAGTCGAAGTTGAAGATCGGGGGCGGTGAGGAGACCTGCCACTCCACCGTGAGTCCGCGCCAGGGGTTGGAAACCGCCAGGGGACCCGAACGCCAGGAGACGATCACGTTGTAGAGGAAGATCAGCGTCGAAAGGCCAAGGGCGAAGGAGGCCACCGAGATGATGATGTTCCAGGTGGCGAACTCCTGGGCGTAGTCGGCGACCCGCCGGGGCATCCCCTGGACGCCGATCAGGTGCATCGGCGCGAAGGTGATGTTGAAGGCGACGAAGGTGATCCAGAAGTGGATCTTGCCGAGCTTCTCGTTGTACATGTGGCCGGTCATCTTGGGGAACCAGTAGTAGATCCCCGCGAAGATCGTGAAGAGCGAGCCGCCGAACAGCACGTAGTGGATGTGGGCGACGATGAAGTAGGTGTCGCTGACGTGGATGTCGAGCGGGACCATCGCGAGCATCACGCCGGAGATACCCCCGATGGTGAACATCGTGATGAAGCCCAGGCTCCAGAGCATCGGCGTATCGAGCTTGAGCACCCCCCGCCACATCGTTCCCAGCCAGGAGAAGATCTTGATCCCGGTGGGGATGGCGATGATCGCGGTGGTGATCATCATCGGTATCCGGATCCAGTCGGCCATGCCCGAGACGAACATGTGGTGCGCCCAGACCGTGAACCCGAGCAGGACGATCGCCAGCAGCGAGAAGGCCATCATCCGGTAGCCGAAGATCGGCTTTCGCGAGCGGTTGGCGATGATCTCGCTGACGATCCCGAAGCCCGGCAGCATCATGATGTAGACCGCCGGGTGGGAGTAGAACCAGAAGATGTGCTGGTACATCAGGATGTCGCCGCCCTTGGCGACGTTGAAGAAGTTGAAGCCCAGCGCCCGGTCGAGCAGCACCATGAACTGCGAGGCGGCGATGAACGGCGTGGCGATGACCACGAGCAGCGAGGTCGCGAAGTTGGCCCAGACCAGCAGCGGCATCCGGAAGAAGGTCATCCCGGGAGCCCTCATGGTGATGATCGTGACCAGGAAGTTGAGGGCAGTGGCGATCGAGGAGGCACCGGCGAACTGCACCGCGATGGTGAAGAAGAGCTGCCCGGTTGGCGCGCTGGTCGATAGCGGTGCGTAGGCGGTCCAGCCGCTGGCGAACGAGCCGCCCGGGGCGAAGAACGAGAGCAGCATCATCACGCCGGCCACCGGGAGCATCCAGAAGGAGAGCGCGTTCAGGCGCGGGAAGGCCATGTCCGGCGCGCCGATCATCAGCGGGAGGACGTAGTTGGCGATCCCGGCGAAGACCGGGATCACGAAGAGGAAGATCAGCAGCGTCGCGTGGACCGAGAAGACGCCGTTGTAGGTGTTCGGGTCCACGAACTGGCGGCCCGGCGCAGCGAGCTCGGCCCGGATCAGCATGGCCATCAGGCCACCGACGAACATGAAGAAGAACGACGTGCAGATGTACTGGATGCCGATGACCTTGTGGTCGGTGTTGACCTTGAAGTAGTCCTTCCAGCTGGTGGCCCCGTGGTCGGAGTGGTCGTCGGTGACCTGCTTGCCGCGCGCCCAGCGCAGCCAGTAGTCGAAGCAGCCGATGCCCCCGAGGAAGAAGAAGGGGACCATGAGCAGCCCGATGGTGAGGATCGCGGTGCCGTCGTAGACCGGGTCGAGCCCGAAGGCGGCACGCAGGCCGATGCTCAGCCCGAAGGTAACGGTGATCCCGAGGACCACCATCCACGCGGCGCGGTACCAGCCCGGCTGACTGAGCTTGGCGGCCATCTCTCTCCTAACCCTTCCCTTGTACGTCATCGTAGATGTAGTTCACGAGCTCGTCGATCTCCTTGGCGGTCAGGACCTGGCCGTAGTTGGCGGGCATGATTCCCTGTGCGTAGCCCTTCGTGATCTCGGCGTTGGGGTTGACGATCATCTCGCGGATCGCCGCCTTGGTGTCGGTCTTGGGAATCATCTGGCTGAGGTTCGGCCCGGTGTTGCCCTTGGTTCCCGCAGCGTTGAGGACGTGGCAGGTCCCGCAGGCCGTGGCTCCGACGCTCGGGTTCCCGGCGACGAAGAGCTCCTTGGCGCTGAGGCCGGCTTCCCCGCCCCCGGCGGCCGGGGCCGCGGCCTTGCCCTGGTTGGCCACCCAGGCGGCGTACTTCTCCTTGGAAAGGACGGTCACGTTCTGGCGCATGAAGGCGTGGCCCAGGCCGCAGAGCTCGGCACAGACGACGTCAAAGGTTCCCGTCCTGGTCGGGGTAAGGGAGTAGGAGGTGGTGATGCCGGGCACCGCGTCGACCTTGAGGCGCCAGGCCGGCACCCAGAAGTCGTGGATGACGTCGTTCGAGCGCACCTTGAACTGGACCGGCTCGTTGACCGGCACCACGAGGCTGTTGGCCTTGATCTTCTTGCCGTTCTCGTTGGTCTCGAAGCTCCACGCGAACTGGACGCCGGTCACGTTCACCACCCGGGCTCCCTTGGCCGGGGCGGCCTGGATGTCCAGAAGGAGGACGGCCGCATAAGCGCACAGTGCCGCGATGATCACCGTGGGCACGGCGGTCCAGATGACCTCGAGCTGGGCGTTGCCGTGGATCGGCGGCCCGTCGAGCTCCTCCTCACCCGGGCGCTGGCGCCAGCGCCAGGCGCTGAAGAGCATCACTCCGGTGACGATCACGAAGATCGGGATGGAGACGATCAGGAGGACGTCCCAGAAGGTGTCGATCTCGTCGGAGACGTTCGAGCCGGCAACCGGAAACCAGTCGATGACGAGGAAGATGGCAATCAGGATTGCCGAGGAGACGATCATCAGGGCGAGCAGCACGGCCCACTGCCTGCCTGTCGGCCCTCCGCGGTTCGAACCTTCCGTCATCGCCGGCGAACATTACCGGTCGGAAGGGACCAGAAGCAGGGCCCTTGGCGCCCCGCCGCGCCCCACGGGCCGGCGATTGCGGCGACCGATTAGGCCGCCCGGGCGAGAGGGGGGTGTCCGGCCGCGGAATGCTCGCGTGGGAGGGCCCGGAATTCCGACGGTGCGCAGCCGTGGCGGCGCCGGAACGCTTTGGCGAACTGGGCCGGTTGGCGATATCCGACGGAGTCGGCCACGTCCCGAACGGGCAGATCGGTATCGATCAGGAGCTCGGCGGCGCGGTCCATCCGGTAGCTGGTCAGGTAGGTGCGGAAGCTGGTATGCCCCACCTCGTCGAAGGCGCGCTGCAGCTGGCGACGCGAAGAGGCCACGCGCCGGGCGATGTCTTCGAGGACGAGCTCGCTGGCGTACTCCTCGGCGATGATCTCCACCACCTCGTAGTAGAGGGCTCTCCTCAGCCGCGTTGTGGAGTGCCTTTGCATCGTATCCCGGATACGTGCCACCAGCCCTCGGGGGATTACCTCCGCCGCAGGGGTGGACGACGGCATACACCGCCGTTACATTGAGACAAACCGCACAAGGAGGTTCAGATGCAGGTCTCTCAGGCGATGAGCGACGTTGTCGTAACGGTCGGACCCCAGCACACCCTGGAAGATGCGGCCCGGCTGATGGCCGGGAGCAACGTCGGGGCGGCCGTCGTAATCGATCCCGATCAGCCTGGGGCCGGCATCATCACCGAGCGCGACATCAGCAACTCGGTGGGGGCCGGCGAGATTCCCGCCGAGGAGCGTGTAGCCGCCCACATGGCCTCGAACGTCGTTTATGCCGATTCGGGCTGGTCGCTCGAAAGGGCGGCCGAGATGATGGTCAGCCGTGGGTTCCGCCACCTGGTGGTGCTCGACGGTCCGAATACCGCCGGAGTCATCTCGATGCGTGACATCGTCCGGGCCTGGGTCAGCGAGGGGGCAACCTGCGACCTGCCCGCCGTCGGAGGTGGCGAAGGCTGAGCTGCGTCCCGGCTGCGTTCAGTCGTGGCGGGCCGGCAGGTCCCGGTATTCCCGGGCGGCTCCCGCGATCCAGCTGATCACGACGACAACCAGCAGCACCACGCCGATCACCGAGAGGAACCAGAGGCCGATGAGGCCCATCAGGGCGAGGGCCAGGCCGAGGGCGATCAGGGCCGGCTGGACGCTCGGCCCGGGGAGGTGGATGCGGTCGCCGACCGGGGGCGGTGTCTTCTCCGGGCGGCTCATGCGATGTACAGGGCGGCGGCTACGAAGGAGAGGCCGAACAGCACGAACCCGAGCGCGGTGATGATCAGGCCGGAGCGGATGTTCTTCTTGGCGAGGTTCTTGTCCATGGTTCAGTTCACAGCTGGACGTCCGCCACCATAGCGGCGAAGAGGGCGGCCAGGTACACGAGGGAGAAGAGGTAGAGGCGCAGGGCCGCGCTGCGGTCCGCGCGGCGCTTGAGGTGCCACGCCAGGCCGATTAGCCCCAGGCCGAGGATCATCGACGGAACCAGGTAGACGATCCCCACGGCGCCCACGCAGAACGGGAGCTGGGTGACCGCGTAGAGGAGGACCGAGTAGAGGAGGATCTGGCGGCGGGTCTCCGTCTCGCCGCGCACGACGGGCAGCATCGGTACCCCGACCTTCGCGTACTCGTCCTTCATGAGGAGGCTCAGGGCCCAGAAGTGCGGGGGCGTCCAGAAGAAGACGATGAAGAAGAGGATCACCGCCAGCCCGCTGATCGAATCGGTCACCGCGGCCCAGCCGACCAGTGGCGGGATGGCCCCGGCGGCTCCGCCCCAGACGATGTTCTGCCAGGTGCTTCGCTTGAGCAGCATCGTGTATCCGATGCTGTACCCCAGGAAGCCGGCCAGCGAGAGTGCTGCGGCGAGGGGGTTGACGAGGAGTGTCAGCCACGCGACCGACACCACGCCGAGGACGATTCCGAAGGTGAGGGCCGCCCGCGGGGAGATGCGGCCGGCGGCCACGGGACGGTCGGCGGTGCGCTCCATGGCGGCATCGATGTCGCGGTCGTACCAGTGGTTGATCGCCCCGGAGCCCCCGGCCGAGAGGGCGCCGCCGAAGAGCGTGGCGAGAACCAGCTCCACCGTGGGCGACCCGGCGATGAACATCGCGCAGGCCGTGGTGAACAGCAGCAGGCTCTGGACCCGCGGCTTGGTGAGGGTTACGTAGTCACGGACCGCCTGCCGGAGGGCCAGGGAGCCGGGACTGGCTACTGCTGTGGCGCGCGAAGCCTCCATCAGGGAGTCAGGCCGGCGTTGCCGCCTCCTCGGTGCGCCGGTCCTGGCGCTCGATCTGGCGGCGGATGTCCTTCATCGGCTCGACCGAGCGCACGCGCGGCACCGTGTCGAAGTTGTTGCGGGGCGGCGGTGAGGGCGTGAACCACTCGAGGGTGTTGGCCTTCCACGGGTCGGGCCCGGCCTTGGCGCCGGAGCGGACGCTGGTGACGATGTTGATGATCGTGAGCAGGATCCCGATGGCGAGGATGAACGAGCCGACCGTCGAGATCAGGTTGTAGATCTCGAGGTTGTTCACGTCGGCGTACTCGTAGACCCTTCGCGGCATCCCGCTCAGGCCGGCAGAGTGCTGGATGAGGAAGGTGACCCAGAAGCCGATCATGATGGTCCAGAAGCTCCACTTGCCCAGGCGCTCGCCCAGCATCCGGCCGCTGAACTTCGGGAACCAGAAGTAGAGGCCGGCCAGGATCCCGAAGACCGCCCCGCCGACGATCGTGTAGTGGAAGTGGGCGACTACGAAGTAGGTGTCGTGGAGCTGCCAGTCGACCGGGAAGACGGCGAGGAAGATCCCGGTGATGCCGCCGAGCAGGAACGTGAACAGGAAGCCGATGGAGAAGAGCGTCGGCACGGTGAACTCGATGGTCCCGCGCCACAGGGTGAAGGCCCAGTTGAAGATCTTGACGCCGGTGGGAATGGCGATCAGGAAGGTCCCCATCATGAAGAGGATCAGCACCGCGTAGGGGAGGGGGGTGGTGAACATGTGGTGGGCCCAGACCAGGGTGCCGATCACGGCGATGCCCAGCGTGGCGGCGACGATGGCCCGATAGCCGAAGATCGGCTTGCGGGCGAAGACGGGGAGTACCTCGGAGATGATTCCGAAAGCGGGCAGGACCAGGATGTAGACCTCAGGGTGGCCGAAGAACCAGAAGAGGTGCTGCCAGAGCATCGGCGAGCCGCCGTTGCTGGGGTCGAAGAAGTGGGTCCCGAACTGGCGGTCGGTCAGCAGCATGGTCACCGCGCCGGCGATCACCGGCAGGGCGATGATCAGCAGGATCGACTGCGTCAGCATCGTCCAGACGAAGAGCGGCACGCGGCTCCAGGTCATTCCGGGGGCCCGCATGTTGGCGATGGTCACGAAGATGTTCAGGGCGCCGATGAACGAGGAGATCCCTGTGAGGTGGATCAGGAAGATCCAGGCGTCGACGCCATTGGTCGGCGAGTAGGCGGTCTCCGAGAGGGGGGCGTAGCAGGTCCATCCGCACTCGGCCGGGCTGTAGAGGAGCGAGCCGTAGAAGACGACCCCGCCGGCGATGAAGAGCCAGAAGGAGAGTGCGTTGAGCTTCGGGAACGCCATGTCCCGGGCGCCGATCATCAGCGGGACCAGGTAGTTGGCAAAGCCGGCGATCATCGGCACCAGGAAGAGGAAGACCATCGTCGTCCCGTGCATCGTGAACAGGGCGTTGTAGGTCTGGGGGGTGATGAGCGTGCTGTCGGCCTGGGCCAGCTGCAGCCGGATCACCAGCGCCTCTACGCCGCCGACGACGAAGAAGAGCCAGCCGGCGGCCATGTACATGATCCCGATCCGCTTGTGGTCGGTGGTCGTCAGCCAGGAGAGCCAGCCGCTGGGCTGCGGGTCGGCGTTGTGGGCGACGATCTCCGGGACGGGAGCCTGTGCCGTGCGGGGCGGAGCGGTGGTCGGTGCGGTGGCCATCGTTTCCCTTTCCTCCTACTTCCCGGCCGAAGCCTTGATTGCAGCGTTACGCGCTCTTGCCGCCTGCTCGTCGGCATTGCGGATCTCGGCCCTCTGGGCGGCGTACCAGGCCCTGAACTGGGCCGGCGGCACCGCGCGGACCTGGGCGAGCATGTTGGCGTGGTTGCGCCCGCAGAGCTCGGCGCACTGGCCCTTGTAGACGCCGGGCTCCCTGATGTTGAACCAGGTGTAGTTGACGTAGCCGGGGACCGCGTCGAACTTGCCGCCGAGCTTGGGGATCCACCAGGAGTGCTGGACGTCCTGGGCGTAGATCCGCAGGGCGACGGTGGCCCCGGTCGGAACGACCATCTGCTCGTAGGAGAAGACGTTGTTCAGGTTGTTGGTGTCGCCGTCGGGGTAGGTGAAGCGCCAGACGTACTGGAGCCCGTTGACGTCGATCTGGTAGACGCGGCCGTTGGCAGGAAGCTTCTGGCGGCCGTTGGCGGCCGGCACGACCTTGCTGGTCAGGGGCAGCGAGCGCGCGTCGGAGCTCGGCGGCTCGTAGATGCCTCCGAGCTTGATGAACGTGACGACCGAGATCAGGACGAGGATCAGCGCGGCGCCGACCGTCCAGCCCACCTCGAGGCGGTTGTTTCCGTGGATCTGGGAGGCGACCCCGCCCTTGCTCGCCCGGTACTTGGTGAGCGTGTAGATCAGGAGCCCGCAGACCCCGAAGAAGACGATCAGGGCGAGGACCCCGATCAGCAGGTAGAGGGAGCGGATGCCTTCGGCGTTGGGGGTGCCGCCGCCCGACTCCGGCGCGACGATTCCCGCGCCGGCCCCGGCGACCGGGATGGCCAGGAAGGCCGCGACGGCGAGCGAGGCGACGATCGGAGCGCGGCGGCGCAGGCGACGAAAGCGGACTGGCACGGGACGAAGAATCCTACCGGGGATCCGGACGCCGGGAGGCGCGGCTCAGCGCCCGGTAAAGGAGGTCGGCCGCTTCTGCGTGAAGGCGCTCACGCCCTCCACGAAGTCCTCGCTGCCGGCCATCTCCTGCTGGATCGCGGCCTCGAACTCGAGCTGGTCCTCGACCGCCCCGAAGAGCCAGCGGTTGGTCTGGCGCTTGGAGCCGGCGTAGGAGCGGGTCGGCCCCTCGGCGAGGCGCGCGGCGATCGCCCCGGCCTCCGCGTCGAGGCTCTCGTCGGGGAAGACGCCGTTGATAAGGCCCCAGTTCTCGGCCTTTCCGGCCCCCACGCGCTCCCCGAGCATCGCCATTTCGGTGGCCCGGGCCTGCCCGATGCGCGCCGGGACGAAGGCCGACGAGCCGCCGTCGGGAACGAGGCCGATGTTCACGAAGGCGAGCAGGAAATAGGCGTCGTCGGAGGCGTAGACGAGGTCGGCGCTGAGGGCGAGGGAGAGGCCGACGCCTACCGCGCCGCCGCGAACGGCGGCGACCACCGGGCGCGGCAGCTCGCGGAAGCCCATGATCACTGGGTGATATCGCTCACGCAGCGATCGCTGGAGGTCGGGCTTGCCGTCGTCGGTGACGAAGGCGTCGCCGACCTCGGTCAGGTCGGCTCCGGAGCAGAACGAGCGCCCGGCCCCGGTCAGCAGGACCGAGCGCAGGCTTTCGTCGGCCGCGATCGCCTCGAGGGAGGCCAGGAGGTCCTCGGTGAGCCTGGCGTTCCAGGCGTTGAGCTTCTCCGGGCGGTCCAGCTCGATCCGGGCGATGCCGCCTGACCGGCCGAGGTTCACCGTTTCGAGGTCGAGGAGCGGTTCGAAGTCGGTCATGTGGGCGGATCCTACGTCCCGCCGGGAACCGGTGACGCCCGCCATAGACTCGCTCCGTGGACAATGGCTCTCCGGTCATCGGGATCTGCGCCGCGGTGGAGCTGGCGCGCTGGACCGTCTGGGAGCAGATGGCGGCTCTCGCCCCCCTGGACTACGTCGACTCGGTCAAGCGTGCCGGCGGGATCGCCGTCCTCCTTACGCCTGATCCGCGGGTCACCGGCGAGCCCGACCTGCTCCTGGACCGGATCGACGGCCTGCTGGTGGCGGGCGGGAGCGACATCGATCCCTCCGCCTACGGATCGCAGAGGGACGGCCAGACCGGCGAGACCAATCTCGAGCGCGACCTCTTCGAGATCTCGCTGGCCCGCCGGGCGGTCGAGCGCGACATGCCGGTGCTCGGCGTCTGCCGGGGGATGCAGGTCCTCAACATCGCCTTCGGGGGGACGCTCGTCCAGCACCTGCCGGACCGCTACGGACACGAGGGTCACCGGCCCAACCCGGGCTCATTCGCCGGCAGCGAACACGGCGTCCGGCTGGAGGAGGGGTCGCTGGCGGCGAACGTTGCCGGCGAGGCCGAGCCCTCGACCCTCCAGCACCACCACCAGGGCGTTGACGAGGTCGGCGAGGGGCTCGTGGCCACCGGCTGGGCGGTCGAGGACGGGCTGACCGAGGCCCTGGAGATGCCGGACCGCCGGTTCGTGCTCGGCGTCCAGTGGCACCCGGAAGCCGATCCCGGGAGCCCGCTTATCGGCGCCCTGGTTCGCGCCTGCGCCTAGGCGAGCAGGCCCTCCTCGGCCAGCCACGCCTCGCTCCTGCGCATGCCTTCGTCCAGTCCCACCCGCGGCTCCCAGCCGAGGAGCTCGCGGGCGCGCCGGTTCGGGTAAGTGGCCTGGCGCGAGATGTAGCGGATCGCCTCGCGGCTGATCGTCGGCGGGCGCCCGGTCACCCGGGCCACCAGCTCGGATCCCCCGGCCGCCAGCTTCACGAGCGGCAGCGGCGCGGAACGGACCGGGCCCCGGCCGAGTATCGCCGCGTAGCGGTTGAAGAACTCGGAAGCGCTCACCGGCTCCCCGTCCCAGACCGCAATCGCGACCCCCTCGATCCCGGGGGTGGAGGTCGCCGCGACGATCGCCTCCACGAGGTCGTCGACGTAGATCGGCGTCATGATCCCTTCCCCGCCACCCGGCAGGGCGAAGGTGCCGCTGCGGATGGCCTCGACCGGCCTGATCGTCCAGGGGACCGACCCCGGCCCGTAGACGTCGCCAGGGCGGATGACCACCGCGCCCCGGCGCCTGGCCAGGTAGTCGGAGGCGCCCTTGGTGTCGGCGTATGGGCCGCCGCAGCTGCGCAGCGGGGCGTCTTCGCCTATGTCGCTCCCGAAGTCGTAACCCCAGCCGGCGACCGAGGCCAGGTGGACCACCCGGCCAACCCCGGCCGCCTCGGCGGCGTCCAGCACGGAAAGGGTTCCGCGCACGTTGGCCTCGATGAAGTCCTCCATCGGGCCCCAGTCGCCGACCAGCGCCGCCGTGTTGATTACCGCGTCGCAGCCGGCGAAGGCCTCCTCGAGCCCGGCCGTCGACCGGATGTCGGCGGCGACGAAGCGGGCTCCGTGGGCCTCGACTAGCGGACGGGCCTCTTCGCGCAGGTCGACGCCGACCACCCCGTCCCCGTCCCCGGCCAGCCGGCGGCACACGGCGCCGCCGATGAATCCCCCGGCGCCGGTCACGGCAATCAAGCGTTCCCCGTTCATGCAGCCCCGAACCTATAGTCCGTAGCCGTGCGGCTGTCGAAACTCCTGCGGGCGTCGGCCCTGGCGCTCGTCGGTGCCGGCGTAGCCGCGCCCCTCCTGCGCAGGAAGTTCCCGATCCCCAAGCCCGTGGTGCTGGGCCTGGCGTGGAGTGCTCCCGCCGCTGCCTGCGTGGTTGCTCCACGTTCGCCCCGGCGCGACCTGGCCGTGGTGATGCTGCAGATGATGGCCTACCTCGCCAGCTACGAGATGCCCAACGACGATCCCGAGGAGCTCGAGCGCAGGGCCCACGTGGACTATCCGGTGACCATCGACCGGGCCATCGGCCTGGGCGAGCTTCCGGGCGTGCGCCTGCAGCGGGCGCTGGCCGACCCGGGGCGCGAGTTCCGCTTCCCCGAGAAGGTGCTGGTGATGGCCCACTGGGTCTGGTTCTTCGTTCCGCACGCGACCGTGGCCTGGACGGCGCTGCGCCGCCCTGAGCGGTTCCCGCGGGCCGCCGCGCTCACCTACGCGACCTTCGACCTCGGCGCGCTCTGTTACTGGCTGCTGCCCACCGCCCCGCCGTGGTACGCGGCGGAGAAGGGGCGGATCGGCGGTGAGGGCAACGAGGAGACCAGCGCCCTGCGGCGGATGATGCTCGATTACGGAGAGCAGTTCTGGGGCAACCGCTGGGGCACGCTTTACGATGGACTCGCCGGGAATCCGCTGGCCGCCATGCCGTCCCTGCACTTCGCCACATCCGTGACGTCAGCCCGGCTCCTGTCGGAACTGGGCCCTGTCGAGGGTGCCGTGGGATGGGCCTATGCCGGGACGCTCGGCTTTGCCCTCGTATACCTCGGCGAGCACTACGTCATCGACCTGATCGCCGGCTACGGGCTGGCCGAGGGCGTAAGGCGGGGGGCCCCACGGGTGGCCCCGCTGGCCTCGGCCTTCTCCCGCGCCCTCCAGGGACTCGAGCGCAGGGCCCAGGCCTGAGCGGTGGCCGAGCCTCCCGTCAGCCCGTCGGTCGACGAGATCGAGGACGAGCTCGACGAGGAGGGCGGCGAGCTTCTGGGAGGGCGGATCGACCGCAAGCACCTCTTCTGGGGTGCGCTGTTCGTGGTCGTGGTCGTGGCCTTCCTGTACATCGGGCTGCCCCGGCTGGCCGGCCTGAACGACACCTGGGACCGCATCCAGCAGGGCTCGCCGACGTGGCTGCTGGCCTGCCTGGTCTTCGAGGTCGTCTCCTTCGGGGGTTACGTCTGGCTGTTTCGCGGCGTCTTCGTCCGGGGCAGCGACCGGATCGGCTGGGCGGCGAGTTACCAGATCACGATGGCCGGGCTGCTGGCCACGCGGCTCTTCTCGGCCGGCGGGGCCGGCGGGGCCGCCCTGACCGTCTGGGCCCTGAGGCGCTCGGGAATGCGCACCCGCCTCGTGGCCACCCGGATGGTCGCCCAGTACGTGATCCTCTACGGGATCTACATGGTCTCGGTCATCGTCTTTGGCCTGGGGCTGTACTTCGGCCTTTTTCCAGGCGGCGGGGACTTCGCGATCACCCTGATCCCGGCGGGGATCGGCGCGGTGCTGATCGGTGGGGCCCTGGCGATGACCCTGATCCCCGACCAGATCGACCGCCGCGTGGCCGAGTGGATGAAGGGTTCGGGCCGGGTCGCCCGGATCGCCACGCGGCTGGCCGCCCTTCCCGACGCGGTCGCCGCCGGCGTGCGCGAGGCGCTCACGATCCTGCGGGAGCGCGACGGGGCGGTACTGGGGGCCGTCATCTGGTGGTACTTCGACATCCTCACCCTGTGGGCCGCGTTCAAGGCGTTCGGCGACGCGCCGCCCTTCTCGGTGATCGTAATGGCCTACTTCGTGGGGATGGTCGCCAACCTCCTGCCGCTGCCCGGGGGGATCGGCGGCGTCGACGGCGGCTTGATCGGGGCGTTCATCGCCTTCGGGGTGGAGGGAAGCCTCGCGATCGTCGCCGTGCTCACCTATCGCGCTTTTGCCTTCTGGCTCCCTACGATCCCGGGAGTGATCGCCTACTTCCAGCTGCGCCGTACGGTCGGGCGCTGGAAGGAGGAGGGCAGGGACGCCAGGGCAGTAGGTGAGGCCCCCGTCGCCGCCAAGGCTACGTTACACTATACAAAGTAAAGCGATAGGGAAGGTTTGGAGATGCCGGAAGTCGAGAAGGTCATCATCGTCGGAAGCGGCCCGGCCGGGTACACCGCCGCCCTCTACACCTCGCGCGCCGAGCTCGCGCCGCTCGTGGCCGAGGGCTTCGCCTGGGGCGGCCTGCTCCAGCAGACCACCGATGTCGAAAACTTTCCCGGCTTCCCGAAGGGCATCGACGGTCCCGAGCTGATGATGGCCATGCGTGAGCAGGCCGAGCGCTTCGGCAGCCGGCTCGTCACCGACATGGCGACCCGCGTCGAACTCAGCCGGGAGCCCGGCGGCGTTCACCGGGTCTGGGTCGGAAGCGAGGAGCACCTCGCGCGCACCGTGATCCTGGCCATGGGGGCCGAGCACAAGAAGATCGGCGCGCCCGGGGAGGAGGAGCTCGCCGGGCGGGGAGTTTCCTACTGCGCCACCTGCGACGCGGCCTTCTTCAAGGACATGGACACCGTGATCGTCGGGGGAGGGGACTCGGCGATGGAGGAGGCCATCTTCCTGGCCAAGTTCGCCTCCCGGGTCACGATCGTCAACCGCCGCGACGAGTTCCGCGCCTCGAAGATCATGCTCGAGCGCGCCCGCGAGGTGGAGAACGTCGACTGGAAGACCCCGTACGTGGTCGAGGAGTTCGTCGCCGGGGACGGCGGCGCTCTTGCGTCACTTCGCCTGCGCAACGTCGAGACCGGCGAAGAGGAGACGATCGAGGCCCGAGGCGCTTTCGTGGCGATCGGGCACGAGCCCCAGTCCGCCCTGGTGGAAGGGCAGCTGGAGCTCGACGACGAGGGCTACGTGGTGACGGAAGGGCGCTCGGCCCGGACGGCGCTGCCCGGTGTGTTTGCCGCCGGCGACCTCGTGGACCACACCTACCGCCAGGCGGTCACGGCGGCCGGCTCGGGCTGCCAGGCGGCCCTGGACGCCGAGTGGTACCTGCGGGATACGCCGATGGTCGAGGCCGACACCGCCGCGGCGGCCTGAGGCCTCAGGCCGGCTCGCGCTCGGCCTCCATCGGCTTGAGGGCGTCCACCCCGGTCACCGCCCGGCCGATGATCAGCTGCTGGATCTGCGAGGTTCCCTCGTAGATGGTGGTCACGCGGGCGTCCCGGTAGAAGCGCTCGACCGGATGGTCGGTGCTGTACCCGGCTCCGCCGTGGACCTGGATCGCCTTGTCGCAGCACCAGACCGCGGCCTCGGTCGCGTTGTACTTGGCGATCGAGGTCTCGAGGGTGCTGGGCCGGCCCGCGTCCTTGACCGCGCCGGCCCGGTAGACGAGGAGGCGCGCCGCCTCGGTGCGCACGACCATGTCGGCGATCATCGCCTGCACGAGCTGGAAGCCGGCGATCGGGCGGTCGAACTGGGTGCGCTCCTGGGCGTAGGCGATCGACTCCTCCAGCGCCGCCTGGCAGAGCCCCACGCAGCCGGCGGCGACCGAGTAGCGGCCGGAGTCCAGCGCGCTCATCGCCACCTTGAAGCCGTCGCCGACCTCGCCGAGCATGGAGTCCGGCCCGGCGATGACGTCGTCGAGGGCGATCTCCGCGGTGTCCGAGGCCCAGAGGCCCATCTTTCCCTTGATCTCGGCCGGCTGGAAGCCTGGCTGGTCGGTCTCCACGAGGAAGCAGGCCAGCCCACGGTGGCCGAGATCGGGATCGGTCTGGGCGAAGATCAGCGCGAGCTTGGCGTTGTTGCCCAGCGAAATCCACATCTTGGAGCCGTTGATCCTCCAGCTGCCGTCCTCCTGCTGGACGGCGCGGGTCTGCTGGTTGGCCGCCCCGGAGCCGGTGCCGGGCTCGGTCAGCCCGAAGCAGCCGAGCCATTCACCCGAGCAGAGCAGCGGCAGGTAGCGGCTCTTCTGCTCCTCGGTGCCCCACTTGAGGATCGTCGAACAGACCAGGGAGGTCTGGACGGAGATCACCGTCCTCATGGCCGAGCAGCCACGGCCGATCTCCTCGCAGATGATCGCGTAGGTGACGTAGTCCAGGCCGGCGCCGCCGTACTCCCGGGGCACGATCGCGCCGAGGTAGCCCTGGTCGGCGATCTTGGCGACCAGGTCGAGGTCGAAGTGGTGGTTGGCCGAGTTCTCGCCGGCGACGGGAACGATCTCCCGGTCGGTGAACTCCCTGGCGGTCTTGCGGATCAGCTGCTGCTCGTCGGTCAGGTCGAAGTCCATGGCGCCAGCCTAGAGGGCAGGCCACCGGTCCGCTGCCGGGAGCGCGCTCAGTCGATCAGCTGGTAGGTGTTCTCGAGCTCGTCCTGGAGGACGGTCGTCCTGGCGACCGTCCGGAGCGTGAGGTCCCGGCGCAGGCGGACCACCTCGTAACGCCATCCCTCCGGAAGGGAAAGCTTCGGCCCGAGGGCGTTGAGACGGCCCTCGGTGAGGGTGCGGTCCTTGATCTGGGAGTAGGCCTGCATTGCGTAGCGGCGCCCGTCCGGGGAGATCAGCACGCGCAGCGGGTTCCGCCTCGAGAAGGTGAAGTGGGTGGTGCGGTTGACCGTCGTCTCGGTGTAGGAGGGCAGGCCGGGCCTGCCGTTGACCGTCGGCACGAGCCCGGTGGTCAGGCGCCGCATCTTCAGGCCGCCAAACGAGCGCACGACGCCCTGCTTGAGCTCGGCCTTCGGGTCGAAGGCGATCTGCGCCCGGTCGATGAGCCAGTGGCGGGGCCCGTTGAGCTTCACGGTGATCGCCTCCATGCCCTTGGCGAGCGCCACCGGGTCGGAGGCCTTCCAGAGCTTCTGCGGGCAGGCGTTGAGGCCGAAGGTGTTCCAGACGTCGGCGTAGAAGCCGCTGGGGCCCGTGTAGATGAAGAGGTACTCGCAGTAGCGCTTGTCGTACATGCCCTTGTTGACCATTGGCTTGGCCGTGGCGGGCGCGGCCAGGACCATGAGGGCGGCGACGGCGACCAGCGCCGCGACCGGCGCGGCCTGGAACCGGGTGCTGATGCGCGGCACGGAAACGGGTATGGACCAAGCATAAACGCCGGTGTTCGCGAATGTGCCGGTGGCCTGCCCCCCGCATAGACTGCCGCCGGTGGACTCCTTCGCGGTCATCATCATCGGCATCGTCCTGCTCTTCCTGCTGGGCGTCGTCCTGCTCGGTGTCTTCTACCCCGGCTCCGGGGCCGACCAGCTCGACTGGAAACCGACGCGCTCGCCGGAGCTGGAGGCCCAGAACGACATCGACGACCTCGACCAGATGCAGGCGGCGATCAACGCCAAGCGCCGCGCGCGGGGAGCCGACGAGATAAGCGAGCGTGACGTGAGGGAGCAGCTCGACCAGGACCGGCGCGAGCGTGCCGAGCTCCTGGACCGCGAGACGGCCGACGCCGAGATCGATGAGCTCCTGGAGCTGAAGAACAGTCGCCGCCGGGCCCGTGGGGAGCCGGAGATCACCCGCGAGGAGTACGAGCGTTCCCTTTCCGGACCGGGCAGCGGCGCGTGAGGGCCCTCGTCGTCGGGGGCGGCTGCCGTGGCCTGGACCTCGCCCGCGAGCTCGGCGCGGAAGGGCATGCCGTCCGTTACGTGACCCGTTCGGAGCAGGGGAGGGCGGCCATAGAGGAGGCCGGTGCCGAGTGCTGGATCGGGACCCCGGACGTGATCGGCACCCTCAGGTACGCCCTCGACAACGTCACGCTGCTGTTCTGGCTCCTGGGGACGGCCTCCGGGCCGGACGCCGAGGTGGCCCCCCTCCACGGCTCGCGGCTGAGGATGATGCTCGAGAAGACCACCGACACGACCGTGCGCGGTGTCATCTACGAGGCGGCGGGGACGGTGGCGCCGGAGATCCTCGAGGCCGGGGTGGCCGAGATGGAGCTCGCCCGCGGGTCCAACGAGATCCCGTTCGCGCTCCTAACCGCCGACCCGCGCGGCGACCGGGAGGCCTGGCTGGCCGACGTGCGCACTGCGACCGCGGGCCTGCTCGCCGGGCCGCGCCGGGTGGGTGGCTCGCAGGGCTGACCGCTAGGCCAGGCCCGCCGCCGAGAGGCGCCCGAAGAGGCCGGCCAGGATGCGGGCGGTGGCGCCCCAGACCATGGAGTCGCCGAGCTCGTAGGTGTCGGTCACGAACGGGATTCCCCGCCGGATCAGCCGCCGGCGCCCGTAACCCCCGGCCAGCACGGACAGGGGCACCTCGATGATCTCCTCCACCTCGCGCTCGGACGGCATCCAGTCCTGCGGGGTCGAGATCGCCCCGACGAACGGGTGAATGGCGTAGCCGGTGGCGATCGTCGGGGTCGGGGGAAGGGCGCCGGCCACGTGCACCGTGGCCGGGAGGAGGCCGATCTCCTCATGGGCCTCCCGCAGGGCGGTCTCCACCAGTTCCGGCTCGCCCGGGTCGCGCCGTCCTCCGGGAAACGAGATCTCCCCGGCGTGGCGGCGCAGGTCGGAACGGCGCCGGGTCAGGACCGTTCCCAGTTCGCCGGCCTGCTCGTAGATCGCAACGAGCACGGCGGCCTCCTTACTGCCGTGTACCGGCAGCTGCCGGGCCTCGGCGGGCGCGAGCAGGGCCGGGGCCAGGCGGGAGGCCAGCTCAGCCGGCGAGGGCTGTCCGCTCGACACGCTCGTCGAACATCACCTCGCCGTCGAGCACCCGGTGGACGGGGCACTTGGCGGCGATGACCGTGAGCCGGTCGGCCTGCTCGTCGGTGAGGCTCTCGGGAAGCCGGAGGACGATCTCGAACTTCGTCGGGGTTCCCCGCTCGGCCGGGGTGAACTCCACGTCGACTCCGACGCCGCCGATCTCCCAGCCCTTGCGCTGTGCGTACATCTCCATCGTGATCGCCACGCAGCCGGCGAGCGATCCCGCCATGAGCTCGAGCGGGTTGGGGCCGGTATCGGTGCCGCCGTTCTCCGTCTCCTCGTCGAGCGTGAGCTCGTGGGTGCGGATGGTCACCGTGTTCCGGAAGCCCTCGATGCGGGTTGTGGAAGCGCGCATATCCCGATTATGCCAGCGAGTGAAAGAGCAGGCCGGTCGGCACCTTCGGCGTGAAGAAGGTCGACTTGGGGGGCATGTTGACCCCGGCCGCCGCGATCTCCCGGATCTGCTCGACGGGAACGCCGGAGAGGAAGAAGGCGGCGTCGAAGCCGTCGCCGGCCATGGAGAGCGCCTCCTCGTCGCTTCGCGAGTAGCCCAGGCCGTTCAGGTGGGAGATGTCTCCCTCGGTCAGGCCCAGCGGCCCGCAGAGGATCAGCGCCTCCAGGACGGCGGTATCCAGGTGGCGGTAGGGCTCCGGGAATCCCTCGAGTGCCTCGTCGGCTATGGCCTGGTCGCGCAGTACGAGGCGCAGCGGCCGGCGCCCGGCGGCGTCGAGGTAGCCGAACTGCAGCCGTCCGTCGGGCGCGGTGCCGCCGGGAGGCAGCTCGGCCTCCGAGCCCAGCTCGGTGACCTCGAAGCAGCGCTCGATCTCGGCCTGGAGGGCCTCTGACCGCCGGGGGTCGTCGGCCAGGCCGGTCACCAGGCGGTGGGTCGGGAAGACGGTCAGCCCCGGGTCCTCGAGGGCGACCAGGTTCATCAGCACGTAGCGCCAGGGGCCTTCCCCGCCCACCTCTTCGGCGTAGACCCGGGCGGTCTCGTAGCGGTGATGGCCGTCGGCGATCAGCAGCTCGGATGCCGCGAGCGTCTCCTGCAGCCGCTCGACAACCTCCGCTCCGGCCGCTCGCCACAGCCGGTTGACGGTGCCGTCGGCGTCGGTCTGGGTGGCCCACGGCTCACCGGCGGTCACCTGGGCCAGGGCCGCGGCCGCGGCGCCCTGGGGGTCGGAGTAGAGGGAGAAGATCGGAGAGAGGTTGGCCCTGGTCGCGCGCGTCAGGCGCAGGCGGTCCTCCTTCGGGCCGGGGTGCGTTCGCTCGTGGGGGCGGATCCTCCCGGGCCCGTAGTCCTCGACCCTGACCGCGGCAAAGAATCCCGTGCGGGTGCGCCGCGCGCCGTCGGGGCCGACGTACTCCTGGGTCAGGACCCAGAAGGCGGGCTCGTCGTCCTGGACGACGGCGCCTTCCTCCTGCCAGCGGGAGAAGGTCGCGGCCGCCTCCTCGTAAGGGTCCGCCCCCGGCCGGGCGGCCTCGGGCAGGTCGACGCGAACCACGTTCCATGGCGAGCGCTCTGCCAGCAGCGCGCGCTGTTCGGGGTCGATCACGTCATAAGGGGGCGAGGTGACCGGGTCCAGGCCGCCGGTCACTTCGAGGTCGTAATGGAGGGCCCTGAGGGGCTGGGCGTCGGCCACGCGGCCACGCTAGAGGATCGCCGGCCGCGCCGGCCGTACCATTGGTCCCCATCGGGGCGTGGCGCAGCCTGGTAGCGCACCTGCTTTGGGAGCAGGGGGTCGCCGGTTCAAATCCGGCCGCCCCGATCGGGACCGGCCGCGATCCCGCAGCGGGTCAGGCGGAGGCTTCGGCGGTGGTGTCCGCGGGCACCCGGTTGCGGCGGGCCATCAGCCAGGCGAAAGAGCCGCCGGTGACCCACATGAAGAGTCCGTAGACCGCGGCCGGGATCGTCATCTCGTTGTCCAGGGAGGCGCCCACCGCGATCGCGAGGGTTGCGTTGTGGAGGCCGAGCTCGAGCGCGATGGCCGTGGAGCTCTTCTCGTTCAGCCGGGCGGCGCGGGAGATCAGGTAGCTGAGGCTCATGGCAAGGACGTTCAGCGTGATCACGGCCACGATGACGTCCCCGAGGTAGCCGGTCACCCGGCCCCACTCGCTGATGATGGCCGCACCGACGATCAGGGCAAAGAGGACCAGCGAGATCTTCTTGAAGGTCCTCTCGCTGCGAGCCGTCCACCCCGGGTAGCGGCTGCGCACGATCATTCCCGCGATCAGCGGAACCAGCGTGATCGCCAGGACGCGCGCGGCGATGGGGAGTACCTCCACGTCGTTGTCGACGCCGACGAGGTTGAACCACGACGACGACACCGCCAGGTAAAGCGGAACGGTGATCACCGCCATGGCGCTGGAGAAACCGGTCAGCGTCACCGACAGAGCGGTCTCGCCGCGGGCCAGGTGGGTGAGGAGGTTGGCCATCGTGCCCCCAGGTGCCGCCGCCAGGAGCACCAGCCCGACCGCCAGGATGGGCGGGAGCCCGAACACCTGGGCTACGGCGATCCCCAGGAAGGGCGCGAGGACCAGAAGGTTGGCCATTCCGACGATCACGCCACGGGGTGAGCGAAATACGCGGCGGAAGTCTTCGGCCACGAGCCCGAGGCCAAGGGAGAACATGATGAAGACCAGCCCCAGTGGCAGGGCGATCAGGGTTATGGGATTCCCTTCCTCCACGGCGCGAGCCTATCTGGCCGTCCGGGACCGGCGGGTGACGCTTGCCTGCGGTGCCGGTACCGTGGCCATGCCGGGAGATCGCTCCCGGCCCAGCCCCTGTAGCTCAGCTGGATAGAGCGGCGGCCTTCTAAGCCGCAGGTCCCAGGTTCGAATCCTGGCGGGGGCATCGGCCGCCCCGTCGGCCCCCGTCGGAGCCCTTACACTTGCCCCAGCGCGGTGGGTGTAGCTCAGTTGGTAGAGCTCCTGGTTGTGGTCCAGGCGGTCGCGGGTTCGAGTCCCGTCACTCACCCTCACGGGCGCGCCTGAGCCGGCCCCAGGCCTGAGAGGCGGCGAAGGTGGCGATGTCGGCCGCCGCCGCAGCACCGTGCCCGACCGGCCCGGTGACCAGCCAGGCGGTCAGCCGGCGGCGGAAAGCCGGGCTCTTGGAGGCCATGGGCTGACGCTATCGTGCCGCCGGTGCCGGAAGTCACTGCCACGCTGACCGAGCTGCCCGAATCGCGCGTGCGGGTCGAAGCCCAGGTCGCGCCCGACGAAGTCGCCCGACGGGTGAACCAGGCGGCCAGGGCGCTGGGCCGGGACATGAAGATGGCCGGCTTCCGCAAGGGCAAGGTGCCGCCCGACCTCATCATCCAGCGGCTCGGGCGCGAGACCGTCCTCGACGAGGCCGTCCGCGGGTCGATCGGCTCCTGGTACGGGGAGGCGGTCGACGGGCTGCGGCTGCACACGATCGGGCAGCCCGAGCTCGAGGTCGGCAAGCTCCCGGACTCCGGCGAGCCGCTCGACTTCAGCTTCGAGATCGGGGTGCGCCCGGTGGCGAGCCTCGGCAGTTACAAGGGGCTCAAGGTCGGGCGCCGTGAGCCGCAGGCCGCCCCGGAGGCGGTCGACGAGCAGATCGAGGAGCTGCGCAACCGGATGGCCAGCCTCGAGACGGTCGAGGAGCCGGC
>JBJTBE010000102.1:0-2606 GCA_046091165.1 Solirubrobacterales bacterium
GCCGGATTGCCCAGGCGGCGACCACCAGCCGCCGCGTCGGTAAGGGCAGCAAGCGCCGCACCACAACGACCACCCGCTGCCGCGTCAGCAAGACCGTCTCGGCCGCCGGCACCTACACCCTGAAATGCAACCTGGGCCGCAAGGGACGCAAGGCGCTCAGGAAGGAAGCGCTCAGGCTGACCGTAAAGACCACCCTCACCCCCACGGCCGGAGCGGCGGTCAGCGCCGAGCGCAAGCTCACCCTCAAGCGCAAGCGCTAACGCGGCGAGCCGCCTGCCGGTGGTCCCACGGCCCCAGGCCCCGCCTTCCAGGCGAAATGACGGAGTTCCTCTCGGGATTGTCCCCCACGCCGCTCGCTCAGCAGTTGCGCCTGCGCGCCGGCGGGGTCGGTCCGCTCGGGGCACCCAGTGTGCCCGCCGGGAGCGTGCGGCAGGGCTTGTGAGCGGACGCGAAGGGTGGTTCCCTTGCGAGGAACTCCGCCACCGAGCCCGGAGGGCGAGGTCGGCGCCGAGCGAGGGAGGCCACCCTCCGCAGCGACCACCAGCCGGAACGTCGCCCACGGCGCCGACCGGCAGGAACGTCGCCCGCGGCGCCGACCGGGAAAGGCGGGGAGCGGGTCTAGGCCGACTCGGCGCCGGCGACTTCCAGGAAGGCCTGCGCGCGACGCCTGTCGCGGAGGCTGCGGCGAAGAGCCTCGCTGTGGGGCTCGGCGGCCTCGACGGCGGCGTCGGCTTCCTCGAGCTCGGCGTTCAGCTTCGCCACGTCGAGCTCCTTGGGGGTGATCGCCTCCTCGACGAGTACGAGCGCGTGGTTGTCGGCGACCTGGATGTACCCCTCGCCCTGGGCGTAGCGGACGGTCTCGTTCTCGCTCACGTGGAGCTTGAGCTCGGTCGGGGCGAGCATGCCCAGGAGCGGGGTGTGATGGGCCAGGATGCCGATCGAGCCGACCTCGGTGCGGGTCGAGAGCATCTCGACCTCGCCGTCGAAGACGGGCCCCTCCGGGGTGAGAACCTCCACCTTGAAGGGTGTCCTGGCCACCGGTGCCTACTCGCCCTTGCCTGCGTCGGCGACGACCTGGTCGATCGAGCCCTTGAGCAGGAAGGCCGACTCGGGGACGTCGTCGTGGTCGCCGTCGATCAGCTCCTTGAAGGAGCGGACCGTCTCGGAGATCGGGACGTACTCGCCTGGCGTGCCGGTGAACTGCTCGGCGACGTGGAAGGGCTGTGAGAGGAAGCGCTCCACCTTGCGGGCGCGCTGGACGATGATCTTGTCGTCCTCGGAGAGCTCGTCGATTCCGAGGATGGCGATGATGTCCTGGAGCTCCTTGTAGCGCTGCAGGATCTCCTTGACGCGCGTGGCGACCTCGTAGTGCTCTTCGCCGACGACGTCGGCCTTGAGGATGGTCGAGGTCGAGTCGAGCGGGTCGACGGCCGGGTAGATGCCCTTCTCGGCGATGCCGCGCGAGAGCACGGTGGTCGCGTTGAGGTGGGCGAAGACCGAGGCCGGGGCCGGGTCGGTGAGGTCGTCGGCGGGGACGTAGATCGCCTGGACCGAGGTGACCGAGCCCTCGCGGGTCGAGGTGATCCGCTCCTGCAGCTGGCCCATCTCCGACTCGAGCGTCGGCTGGTAGCCCACCTGCGAGGGCATCCGGCCCAGGAGCGCCGACACCTCGGAGCCGGCCTGGACGAAGCGGAAGATGTTGTCGATGAACAGGAGCACGTCCTGGCCCTGCTCGCGGAAGTACTCGGCCATGGTGAGGCCGGTAAGGGCCACGCGCATGCGCGAGCCGGGGGGCTCGTTCATCTGGCCGAAGACGAGCATCGTCTTGTCGATGACGCCCGACTCCTTCATCTCGAGCCAGAGGTCGTTGCCCTCGCGGGAGCGCTCGCCGACCCCGCAGAAGGCCGAGAGGCCGCCGTGCTCCTTGGCCAGGTTGTGGATCAGTTCCTGGATGAGGACGGTCTTGCCCACGCCGGCGCCGCCGAAGAGGCCGACCTTGCCGCCCTTGGCGTAGGGGGCGAGGAGGTCGATGACCTTGATCCCGGTCTCGAACATCTCCGTGGTCGGGGTGAGGTCCTCGACCGTGGGGGCGCCGCGGTGGATCGCCCAGCGGGGGACGTCGGCGGGGATCGGCGGGCCGCCGTCGATGGTGTCGCCGAGCAGGTCGAAGATCCGGCCGAGGGTCTGCTCGCCGACGGGAACGGCGATCGGCCCACCGGTGTCCACGGCGGCCACGCCGCGGGCCAAGCCGTCGGTCGAGTCCATCGCCACCGCACGTACGCGGTCGTCGCCGAGCTGCTGCTGGACCTCGCAGACGAGCGTGCCGTCGCCGAGCGGGACCTCGAGGGCGTTGTTGATCTCGGGAAGCTCCTCGGGGAATGCCGCCTCGATGACGACGCCCTTGATCTCCTCGATCGTTCCGGTGTTGCCTTTGCCGTTTTCCATGTCTTCCTTTTCCTCGGTTATCAGCTGAGCGACTCGGCGCCCGCGACGACTTCCATGATCTCCTGGGTTATCTCGGCCTGGCGGGCGCGGTTCATCTCGAGGGTCAGGTCCTCGATCACCTCGCCGGCGTTGTCCGAAGCGCTCTGCATGGCCGTCATCCG
>JBJTBE010000103.1:0-10434 GCA_046091165.1 Solirubrobacterales bacterium
GGGAGTGGCACTCCCCAGTCGAGCCCGCGGCGGGAGAGCGAGACGTCCTGCAGGCCGCCGGCGATGAACGAGCGCGCCTCGTTGAAGCGCGACTTCGGGCTGACAAAATCGGGGGTCTCGTCGAACAGCCTCTCGAGCGGCTCCTGGAAATCGGAGAGCCGGAAGAACCAGTTCTGCTCGTTCTCGCGGGTCAGCTCGATGTGGTGGATCGGGCAGGTGTTGCCCTCGGCCACCTCCTGCTCGGTCTTGAAGTCGGCACAGCGCGGGCAGTACCAGCCCTCGTAGGTCCCCTCGTAGACGTAGCCGTTCTCCCGGACCTGCTCCAGCACCTGCTGTACCCGCCTGACGTGGTCGGGATCGCTGGTACGGATGAAGAAGTCGTTGCTGGCCTGGAGCTGCGGCGTCAGCTCGAGGAAGCGGGCGGCGTTACGGTCGGCCAGCTCCTGGGGCTCGACGCCCTCGGCGGCGGCGGCGTGGGCCACCGGCTCGCCGTGCTCGTCGGTCCCGGTCAGGAAGAAGACCTTCTCCCCGCGCTGGCGGTGGTGGCGCGCCATCACGTCGGCGGCGATCGTCGTGTAGGCGTGCCCGAGGTGCGGGGCCGCGTTGACGTAGTAGATCGGTGTGGTGACGTAGAAGCTGCCGGCGCCCATCGGCGCTGAACGCTAGCGGGCGCGCAGGCACGCGGCGAGGTCGCCGCTAGATCACTGCTGGCGCTGGGCCCGGACCACCGCAGCCGGTGGCAGCTCGCGGCGCCCGCGGCGCTCGCGTAGCGCAATCCCCGCGCCGATTGCTGCGCCGCTGACGCCGAGCCCGAGCCAGGCCGCGCCAAGCAACCATGGGGACGCCGACCGGCCTGGGCTGCCTGCACGAGACGGAGCACGCCTTGCCGGGGCCGGTGGCGGCGGGGTTTGGCGCCCGCGCGGCGCCAGCGGCAAGATCGGCAAGCTTCGTGGCGGCTCGGCCAGCAGCGCCAGCGGGTCGGTGTAGCCGTCGCGGTCCTCCGAGCGGCGGGCGCCAACGCTGAGTAGTCGCGTAGGACCGAGTGCACCGAGCCGCTGCCCGGCGAGCACCGAATCGCCGCGCGCGACCTCGGAGCGCAGCAGCCCGAGCTCGGTTGCGGCCATCTGGCCGCAACGGATCGTGACGCCACGGCGCCCGTCAGGGAGCAGCCCAGCGAAGCTGACGACGCCACTACATACGGCACGCACGGGGGCTCCCGGCGCGCCGCGCAAGGTGAGAGTGCGGTGCGCGCCGCCTCGGTAGCGATCGCTGCGCTTGTAATCGAAGCGACTCTCGAGGCGGTGTTGCGCCAGCGGCCACTGCCAGCGCGCCGCCCCAGCAGCGACCGGGCTAGCCAAGAGGGCAACGAGCGCAAGTGCAAGCGATCTAAGAATCAGGCCGGTCATCGGCGCCGAGGTTAGGTTCGAACCGCCGGATTTCTAGCGATCACGCCGCCGCCGGTTCGATCTCGTTCGAGAACCGCAACAGATCACGCCAGCGCCGCCACAAAGCGGGCAGCCGATGCCCAGCGCCGCAGCCTGTGAACGCTACGGTTCCCGCGTGTCTGCCGCGAATCAACCGCCGCTCGCGGTAATCCTTGGCGCTGGCCGGGCAGTCTGGGGCGGCCTCCCCTCGGCGGTAGTCGACATTCCCGAACACGGGCGCGTTCTTGACTGGACGCTGGCGGCGCTGGCAGCGCTCGACGAGGCTGAGGTCCGTTTCGTCGGCGGTTACCGCGCCGAGGAGGTGCTCCAGCGCTACCCGGAAGTGCAGATCGTGCTCAACCCAGGCTGGCAGCACAGCGGCCCGGCCGGTTCGCTCAGCCTCGCCGGGCTCGAACCGCAGCGGCAGACCTACGTCGCCTACTCCGACGTGATCCTGCGCCCGCAGTCGGTCGCCGCGCTGCGCGGCGCGCCCGGCCAGCTTGCCGTCGCCGTCGATTCGCACTGGCGCAACCGCTACAGCGACCGTTCAGCGGCCGACTTGGACCGCGCCGAGAAGGTTCTCTTCAGCGGGGAGCAGGTAAAGGCAATCGGCCGCGAGCTGACTACCGACGAGGCCAACGCCGAGCTCGCCGGAATCGTCCGCTTCGACCCCGAGGCGATAGAGCTTGTAATCGCAGCGCTCACCGATCATCGCCTGACCGAGAAGGCGACGCTCCCCGACATCGTCGCGCTATGCCTCGCAGCCGGGCTCGAGGTTGGCGCGGTTGATCTTGAAGGCGACTGGGCCGAGCTCGACGCCAAGCAGGACCTCGCCCGCTTCATTCTTGGCACCAAGGCCGAATCGCTCGAACGGCTGCGGCCGATGGACCACGGCGGCGTGATCGGCGCGCAGGTTTCGTTCACGGCCGAGCGCTGGGCGAGCGAGCCGGAGGCGATAACCGAGCAGATCCTCGGCGAGCTCAGCGGCGAGAAGCTGATCGTCCGCAGCAGCGCCCGCTCCGAAGACGGCTGGCTTGAATCCGGCGCCGGCCGCTACACCAGCATCCTCGACGTGGCGCGCAGCAACGAGGCTTTGAACGAGGCGATCAGCGACGTGCTCGCTTCCTACGGCGACGCCGACGACGATGACCAGGTTTTGGTTCAGGAGATGCTGACCGACGTTGTGATGAGCGGCGTCGTGATGACGCGCACGCACGCCACCGGCGCCCCCTACTACGTGATCAATTACGACGACGCCTCGCAGGAGACCGACGCCGTTACGGCGGGGCGCGACGTGCGCACGCTGGTAGTCCATCGCGGTAGCCGAACAGCGGCCAGCGTCCCGGCAAGCTTGACCGGCGTGCTGGACACCGTGCGCAGAATCGAAGCGTTGATCGGCCACGACGCGCTCGACATTGAGTTTGCCGTCTGCGGCGAGCAGACGCACATCCTTCAGGCGCGGCCGATCGTGATGGCTCACAGCCCGGCGGCGGTCGCCGACGCTGACGTTGACGAGGTGATTGAGCAGACGCGCGAAGCGCTCAGCGCCCGCAGCGCGCCGGGCCCGACGATCCTTGGCGCCAGCGCCCACTTCAGCGTGATGAGCGACTGGAACCCGGCCGAGATAATCGGCACGACGCCCAAGCAGCTCGCCGCCAGCCTCTACCGCTACCTAGTGACAGACGAAGTTTGGGCGCAGCAGCGGGCCGAGTACGGCTACCGCGATGTACGACCCTGCGCGCTGCTCTTCGACGTTGCCGGCCACCCCTATGTAGATGTTCGCGCCAGCTTCAACTCGTTCATTCCGGCCTCGCTGCCCGACGAGCTCGCTGAGCGGTTGGTTGACGCTTATCTCGCGCAGCTGGCCGCAGAACCCGAGCTCCACGACAAGGTTGAGTTCGACATCCTCTTCACCTGCCTGACGCCCGACTTTGCGCTTAGCTCGCAGCGACTTATCGACAGCGGCCTCAGCGCCGACGACGTTGCGCAGCTCGAAACGGCGCTGCGTGAAATCACGGCCGCGGGAATTGCCCGCGTTGACGATGACCTCGCCGTGCTGCCTGGGCTGGCAGCAACGATCAGCGAGATCGAAGCTTCAGGGCTTGCCCCGCTGGAGCGTGCAGCAGCGCAGCTCAATGCCGCGCGGCGCACCGGCACGCCGGTCTTCGCCCACCTCGCGCGAGCCGGATTCGTTGCCGCCAGCCTGCTGCGCTCACTGGTCACGACCGGCGCGCTGCCGGCCGAAGAGGCCGACCAGTTCCTAGCCTCGGTTGAAACTGTGCTCGGAAGCTTGCGCAATGACGCCTGGGCGGTTAAGCAGGGAAGCCTCGGCTGGGCGGAGCTGGTCGCCCGCTACGGCCACCTGCGCCCAGGCACCTACGACATCACTTCGCCTTGGTACGCCGCTGCCGCCGACGAGTACCTCGGCCCGATCGTTGAGCGAGCCAGTGAGCCGTCGCCGCCAGCGAAGTTCGAATGGCAGCCGCAGAGCGCGGCAGCTATTACGGCAGCGCTCACCGAGCTTGGCCTCGATCTCGACGCGGAGGGCTTCGATCACTTCGCGCGGGCCGCGATCTCCGGGCGCGAGGAGGGCAAGTTCGTCTTCACCCGCGCGCTGAGCCTGGCGCTCGAAGCGATCGCTGAGTACGGCGCTTCGCTTGAGATCGGCCGCGGCGAACTCGCCCACATTGCGCTCGAGGATCTCCTGCGATGCCGCGAAGTGCTGGCCGACCCTCGCGACTTCCTGCTCAGCCGCTCCGATGAGGGGGTTGAGCTTCACCTGCTCAGCCAGGCCGTCTGCCTGCCGGGGCAGCTCAGCGGCGGCAGCGACGTCAGCTGCTTCGAGCAGGATGACGCAGAGCCAAACTTCGTAACCAACGGCGCCGTCCAGGCGGAGGTTGTCGTCGCACCGGCGAGCCCGTCGGTTGACGTCGCAGGGAAGCTCGTGCTGATCCCAACTGCAGACCCCGGCTACGACTGGATGCTGGCGCGCAACATCGCTGGCCTGATCACGATGTACGGCGGCGCCAACTCGCACATGGCGGTACGCGCCGCGGAGCTTGGCCTGCCGGCCGCGATCGGCGTCGGTGAAGCGCGCTTCAATGCGCTTGCCTTGGCGAGCGTCGTCAGCCTCGACTGTTCGAGCCGAACGATCGAGGTCCTCGGGTGAGCGGCGCCCGAAAACGGGCCGTAATCAGCCAGCGCGTCGAGCTCTTCGCCGATCGCGACGAGCGCCGCGACGCGCTCGACCAGCGCTGGGCGGCGCTGCTCGAATCGCTCGGCCTGATTGCGCTGCCGATGCCAAACGATCTTGCCGACCCGGCCGCCTGGCTCTCCGCGGCCGACCCGGCGCTAATCGTTCTGACCGGCGGAAACGACCTCGCCCACCTTGTCGCTGGGCCGGACGCCGCGCCCGAGCGCGATCGCACCGAAGCGCTGCTGCTGCAACAGGCAGGAGAGCACGCGATTCCACTGCTGGCCGTCTGCCGCGGCCTTCAGCTGATCATCGACAGCGGCGGCGGCGCGCTGATCCCGGTCGAAGGCCACGTGGCGCAGGACCACCCGATCATCGCGCACCCGACGGCTGAGAATTGGCCGATCCGTGACGGCCGCAGCGTCAACTCGTTCCACAACTGGGGCGCTGAGCCAAGCGCCGTTCCAAAGGGATGGGAGCTGGCGGCGAGCGCCCCCGACGGCAGCGTTGAAGCGATCGTCCACTCCGCGCTCCCCCAGGTCGCACTGATGTGGCACCCGGAGCGCGGCGAGACCGATTCAGACGACGTCGCACTAATCGAGCAACTGATTGGAAAGAGCTAAGTGACCCGCGCAATCATCCTCGCCGCCGGAGAAGGCAACCGCCTGCGGCCCTACACCGAAGACCGCCCCAAGGCGCTTGTGCCGCTGGCCGGCAAGCCGCTCCTCGAATGGCAGCTTGAGGTGCTGAGCCGGGTCGGCATCGACGACATCACGATCGCCAGCGGCTACCGCGCCGACCAGCTTGAGAGCTACGGCACGCGCCGCGTCCACAACCCGCGTTTTGATTCGACCAACATGGTCGTCAGCCTGATCGCCGCGCGCGAGCAGCTGCTCAGCGGCGATGACCTGCTGATCGCCTACGGCGACATCATCTACCAGCCGAACATCGTTAAGGCGCTGCTGGCCGACGAGGCCGACGTTTCAATCACGATCGATCTTGGCTGGCAGAGCCTCTGGGCGATGCGGATGGAAGACCCGCTCGACGACGCCGAGACGCTGCGGCTCGACGAGGACGGCAACGTGATCGAACTTGGCAACCCGCCGACGAGCCTCGATGAGATCGAAGGGCAGTACATGGGTCTGATCCGCGTCTCGGCAAGCGGCGCCGAGAGGATGGTCGCCGCGATCGACGCGATCGACCCTGAAACGCGCTTCGGCGGCCGCACCCCGGACGCGATGTACATGACCGACCTGCTCCAGCACCTGATCGACTCTGGGATCGCCGTCCACGCCGTGCCGGTCGAAGGCGGCTGGCTCGAAGTTGACACGGTTGACGACCTCGACCGCTTTGAAGAGCTCCACAGGCGCGGCCTGCTCGACACCCGCTTCGACCCGCTGCGCGACTGAGCGAAGGATGGGCCTGTTTAAGAAAGACGGCGGCAAGCCAAAGTACGGCAAGCTGACGAAGACTCAGCGGGCGATCACCTTCTACGCAGAGGACGGCGGCTCCTGGCCCCACTTCGAGCCGATCGTCAGCGAACTGCTTGGCCGCCACGGGCGCGAGCTGGCCTACCTCACTTCGAGCGACTCCGACCCGCTGCTCAGCGACACCCCTGAAGGGATGCACGTCTTCAACATCGGCGAGGGAGCCAAGCGCGGCTTCACCTTCCAAACGATGGAGGCCGGTGTTGTAGTCGCGACGGTGCCGCAGCTCGGTACGAAGCTGCTGCCAAAAAGTCGGCTGACCGATTCGCTCGGCACCCAGCACCTCTACGTGCACCACTCGATCGCCAGCACGCACATGATCTACGAGCCCGATGGCTTCGATTTCTACGAAGCGATTCTCTGCGTCGGGCCGTACATGGCGCTCGAGACGCGCCGCCGCGAAGAGCTCCACGATCTGCCGGCCAAAGAGCTGATCGAGCACGGCTACGGGCGGCTCGACACGATCATCGAGCGCCGCGCCGAGCTGACCGACGAGCAGCGCGCTGTGAACGACCCTCCGCTGATCGTCGTGGCGCCCTCGTGGGGGCCCAACTGCATCTTTGAGAGCTGCGGCGAGGCCGTGGTTGAGGCGCTGCTGGCTACCGGCGCCTCGGTGATCGCGCGGCCACACCCGATGACGCGCAAGCACAAGCCGCCAGCGATCGATCAGCTTGCCGCGCGGTTTGCTGGTGATCCAAACTTCTCGCTCGAAGAGAACGTCGCCTCGCAGGATTCGCTCCAGCGAGCCGACCTGATGGTCAGCGACTGGTCTGGCGCGGCGCTGGAGTTCGCCTTCGGAACCGAGCGGCCTGTTCTCTTCATCGACGTGCCGCGCAAGGTCAACAACCCGGGCTACGAGGAACTGGGCATTGAGCCGTTCGAAGCGACAGTGCGCGAACAGATCGGCAAGGTCGTCGCGCCGGGTGACTCGGAGCAGATCGGCGCCGCCGTCGCAGAGCTGGTCGCCGAGCGCGGCAGCTGGACCGAATCGATCCGCGCTGCGCGCGAAGCGAACATCTACAACGTCGGCCGCAGCGGCGCCGTCGCCGCCGACGTGATCGCCGAGAAGGCCGACCGTTATCTTCAACGTGGAGCCTCCTGATGAGCACAGAGCCCGCGGAGATAATCGCCAAGATCGCTGCGCTTCAGCCGGCCGCAGCAGCCACGGCCGAAGGGCAGATAAGCAGCGCAGCGGTTGTTGGCGCGAAGCTCGGCGGCGGCATCGCCGCTCCCGGCGAGCAGCGCGATCAGATCAACGAGCTCTGCCGCCAGATCGACGTCTTCAAGCGGCTTCAGGCCGATTACAGCGCAGGCTGGAAGCCGGAGAAGGAGGCGCCGCTGGCAGCGCCGGAGGTTGTAGCTGGCGCAACCTGCGTGCTGCTGATCAACGCTGAGCCTGCCGCCACCGGAAGCGACGCCGACGGCTGGTCGCTGAAGTGCCTCAACAGCGCGCTGAAAGCAATTGAGCAGAACGAGCAGCTGCCGCTGCGGGCAGAACTGAGCGAGTGGGCGCAGAAGCTCTTCGCGGCCGCTGTCGCACAGAGCGCGGGCAGAGAGTGAGCCGCCAGATTCCGTTGACCGTGCTGGCCTGGGAAGGGCCGCAGGCGCGCGCATATCTGGCGCGGATGAAGCGAGTTGGACTCGCGCCGGAGCGAATTATTCTGATGATCAAAGACCCGCGCAGCGGACCGCTGGCGAAGGTCACCGGCCGCGGCCTCGCGAAGGCCGAGAAGGCTCAGGAGCGGGCGCACAACTTCCACCCGCACCGCACCCGCGCCGGCAGCCCCGATCTGATCGCGGCGATCACGAACGGGCTCGCCGGCCAGCTCGACGACCCGGCCGGTTTGATCAGCGAGATGTTCGACTCCTTCTCCTATGACGACTTCGGCGCGCCGGTTGAGCGCGTCGCTGTCAGCGGCTACCGCGACCCGGCGCTGCGTGAGGCGATCGCCGCCAGCGGCGCGCAGCTGCTGCTGTTCAGCGGCGGAGGGATTATGCCGGCCGAGATTCTCGAGCTACCGGGGCTGCGCGTGATCCACGTTCACACCGGCTTCCTCCCCGACGTGCGCGGCGCCGATGTGCTGCTTTGGTCCTTGATCGTGCGCGGGCGGCCTGGGGTTTCAGCCTTCCTAATGACGCCGCGGCTCGACGACGGCGACCTGCTCGGCGCGACCGAGCTACCGCCGCTGGCAATCCCTCTTCCCGCTGGCGAGCGCCCCGATGACGACACGCTCTACCGCTCGCTCTTCTCCTTCATCGATCCATTGATCCGCGCCGAGTTCGTCGTCGGTCAAGTTCTCGAGCCGGCAAGCGACTTTGCCGCCCTGCCCGCCACACCGCAAGATGTAAACGTCGGCGTCACCTTCCACTTCATGGCGCCGCAGCTCCGTAGCGCGGCGCTCGCCCAGCTCTTTCCCGCGGCCTAGCGACGCTCAGTCGCGGGAGGCAGCGACGGCGCGGTAGAGCTCGTTGGCGCTTAGCCCCGTGAGCCCAGCGATCACCGTTGCCGCCGGGCGCGGTTTGGCGCCAGCGGCAACGAGATCACGAACGGCCTGCTCGGCGCTGGCGCGGTCGCTGCTGCCCGCCTCAGCGGCACCGATGACCAGCACAACCTCACCCTTCGGCGGCGTCGTGGCGTAGCGCTCGGCAAGCTCGGCGGCACTGCCGCGGACAACCTCCTCAAAGCGCTTCGTTAGCTCGCGGCAGAGCGCAACCGGCCGCTCAGCGTCGAGCGCGGCAAGCAGAGCCAGCGTCGTCGCCGCGCGGCGCGGCGACTCGAAGGCAACGAGCGTCTCAGCATTCTCAAGCAGCTCGAGCAGCTCGCCGCGCTTGCGCGGCAGAAACCCGACGAAGCGCCAATCTTCGGCCGGCAGGCCGGAGGCAACCAGCGCAGTCAGCACCGAACTTGGCCCCGGCAGCACATCAACCGTTAGCCCCGCCGCGAGCGCCGCCTGCAGCAGCACGAAGCCCGGGTCGCTGACCAGCGGCGTGCCGGCATCGCTGACGAGCGCAACCGTCTCGCCGGCGACGATCCGCTTTATCAGCCCCGGCGTCGCTCGACGCTCGCCATGCTCGTCGCAGCGCACCCGCGGGGTGGCGATGTCGTAACGGTCACAGAGGACGCCGGTGGTCCGGGTGTCCTCGCAGGCGATCACGTCGGCTCCTCGCAGCGCCTCCACGACCCGGGCGGTGATGTCTTCCAGGTTGCCGATCGGCGTCGGGCAGACGACGAGCCGGCCCGCCCCCGCGGGGTTCACTTCGCCGAGAGCTCCTCGAAGGCAAGGGTCGCGGCGCCGATCAGCCCGGCGTCGGAGCCGAAGCGGGCCGGGACGATCCGCACCGCGCTGCGCATCGACGGGAGCGCCTGCGTCTCGACCACCTCGCGGGCCGGACCGAGCAGCAGGTCGCCGGCGGCGACCGCGCCGCCGCCGATAGCGATCACCTCCGGGTTGAAGATGTTGACCAGCGAGACCATCCCCAGGCCGAGCCGCTCGCCGACGAGCGCGATCGCGGCAACCGCGAGCTCGTCGCCGTCGTGGGCCAGCTCGGTGACCAGGGCCCCGGTGATGTCCCTGCCCTCGGCGTGTGCCGTCCCGAGCGCGGAGTCGGGGTGGCGTTCGGCCGCGTCCTCTCCGGCCCGCCCGATCGCCCTTCCCGAGGCGTACCACTCGTAGTGGCCGTGGCCGGGGCAGCGGCACGGCGGCCCGTCGATGTCGACGACCATGTGCCCGATCTCGGCCCCGCCGCCGGTGCTACCGCGGACCATCGCCCCGTTGGAGACGATCCCGCCGCCGATCCCGGTGCCGACGGTGAGCATCAGGGCGTCGCAGGCCCCCTGTGCGACCCCGTGTCGCCACTCGGCGAGCATCGTGCAGTTGCCGTCGTTGTCGATCGCCACCGGGCGGTCGAGCCGCTCGGCCATCAGGTCCTGGAAGCGGACCCCCTCGAGGGGAAGGTGCGGCGCAGCGGCGACCACCCCCTCCGGGCGGTTGATGATCGCCGGGATCCCGAAGCCCACGCCGATCACCTCCCCGGGCGCCTCCTCGGCCGCCTCCTCGACGAGCTCGGCCAGGCGGTCCAGCAACTCGGTAGTGGTGAGGTCTCCCGACGGCCGCTGGGCCCGGTGGTGAACGCCGAGCGACTCGTCTACCGCCGCCGCGAGCATCTTGGTTCCCCCCAGGTCGACTCCGATTACGCAGTTGGCCGCCATGGTCGCCACCAGACCCAGCGATGGCCAACGATTCACCGCTACCGCCCGAGCCCCGGCGGCGCCGCAAGGCCGAAAACACCGAGGGCGACTACCGGGTCTACCGCGCCGGCTCCCCGTCGG
>JBJTBE010000104.1:0-6103 GCA_046091165.1 Solirubrobacterales bacterium
CGAGCGCGAGGGTGAGACGATCGCCGAGGCCGGGCGGCCGGGCTCGGTGACGATCGCCACCAACATGGCCGGTCGCGGCGTCGACATCAAGCTCGGCGGCAGCCCCGAGCACCTGGCCCGCGACGAGATGGCGGCGCGCGGGATCAAGCGCGACGACCCCGAGTTCGACGCCAGGTACCAGGAGATCCTCGCCGAGAAGGAGGAGCAGGTCTCGGCCGACCGCGAGAAGGTGGTCGAGGCCGGGGGCCTCTTCATCGTCGGCACCGAGCGCCACGAGTCCCGCCGGATCGACAACCAGCTGCGTGGCCGCTCGGGCCGCCAGGGCGACCCCGGGGAGTCGCGCTTCTTCCTGAGCGCCGAGGACGACCTCGTCCGCCTCTTCGCCGGCGACCGCATCTACAAGATCCTCGACCGGCTCGGCGCCACCGACGAGGAGGGCAACGAGGAACCGATCGAGGCCGGCATGCTCAGCAAGCAGATTGAGAAGGCCCAGCGCAAGGTCGAGGAGCAGAACTTCCTGATCCGCAAGCGCGTGCTCGAGTACGACGACGTCATGAACGAGCAGCGCCGCGTGGTCTACGCCTACCGCGACGAGGTGCTCGAGGGGAGCGACCTGGGCGAGCAGGCGCGCGAGGAGATCACCGGCGTGGTCGAGCGGATGGTCGACGAGTTCACCCCGGGCGATTACGTCGAAGACTGGGACCTCGAGGGGCTGTTCGTCGGCCTGACCGACATCATGCCGGTCGGCTCGATCAACGAGAGGCTGAACGTCGGGGACATCCAGGGCGGCAATCCCGACCGGGAGAGCCTCACCCAGGACCTCGTCGACGAGGCGATGGCGCTGTACGACGCCCGCGAGCAGGAGCTCGGCGACGAGCTGATGCGGGCGCTGGAGCGGTACCTGCTGCTCCAGACGATCGACCAGCGCTGGAAGGAGCACCTCTACGACATGGACTACCTGCGCGAGGGGATCCACCTCCGTGGCTTCGCGCAGATCGAGCCGATCGTCGCCTACAAGAACGAGGCCTTCACCCTGTTCACCGACCTCATGAACTCGATCTGGTCGGACTTCGCGCGGATGGTCTACCACGTGGACGTCGAGGTGGAGGTCGAGGAGGACCCGTCGCTGCTGGGGGCACCGACCGTCCCGCTCGTGCCCGGCCCGGTGAGCTACTCCTCGGGTGGCGGCCCCGGCGCCCTGGCCGAGGCGGCGTCCGGCGGCGTGGCCGCGGGAGTGGCCTACGCCGAGGAAGAGGTGGCCTTCGAGGAGCCGGTCCCGGTCGAGCAGCGGCGGCTGGACGACGAGGAGCAGATCGGCCGCAACGACCCGTGCTGGTGCGGCTCGGGCAAGAAGTACAAGAAGTGCCACGGGGCCTGAGCGCCTGATCTTCGGGCCCGCCGCAGCCCTCCCGGCGCGGTGCTAGCGTCGCCGGGGATGGCCTCCGAGACAGGTACAGAGGGCGCCGCCCAGAGGGTCGCGTCGATCGAGGAACGCCGGGACGAGGTTGCCGCCTTCCTGGACCCGGAGGGCCTGGCCCGCCAGGTCGCCGAGCTCGAAGGCCAGATGGGCGCCCAGGGCTTCTGGGACGACCAGGCCGCCGCGGCACAGGTCAGCGCCGAGCACGCCCGCCTCTCCCGGCGCCTGGAGCGCTGGCAGGAGCTCGACCGCGACGCCGGCGACCTCGAGGCGATGCTCGAGCTGGCCGAGGAGGACGAGTCGATCGCCGCCGAGATCTCCGGGCAGATCGAGGGTGTCGAGACCCGCCTGGCCGCCTTCGAGGAGGAGCGGCTGTTCAGCGGCCCCTACGACGCCGGCGACGCCCTGGTGACCATCAACGCCGGTGCCGGCGGCACCGACGCCCAGGACTGGGCCGAGATGGTCCTGCGGATGATGATGCGCTGGGCCGAGTCCCGCGGCTTCGAGGTCGAGCTCCTGGAGGCCAGCGCGGGGGAGGAGGCCGGGATCAAGTCGGCGACGTTCAAGGCGGCGGGCGACCACGCCTACGGGCTCTTCTGCGCGGAGCGCGGCGTCCACCGCCTCGTCCGCCTCTCGCCGTTCGACTCGGCCAACCGCCGCCAGACCTCCTTCGCGGGGGTCGAGGTCGCGCCGGTGGTCGACGCCGTCGAGGCCGTGGCGATCGAGGACGACGACCTGCAGGTCGACACCTACCGCGCCTCGGGGGCCGGTGGCCAGCACGTAAACAAGACCGACTCGGCGGTGAGGATCACCCACAAGCCGACGGGCATCGTCGTCCAGTGCCAGAACGAGCGCTCGCAGAGCGCCAACAAGGACACGGCGATGAAGATGCTCAGCGCCAAGCTGCTCGAGCGCGAGGAGCGGCTGCGGGCCGAGGAGATCGCCAGGGAGAAGGGGGAGGCCCAGGACGTCAACTTCGGCTCGCAGATCCGCTCGTACGTGATGCACCCGTACTCGATGGTCAAGGACCATCGCACCGACGTGGAGGCCGGCGACGTGCAGCGGGTGCTCGGCGGCGACCTCGACGAGTTCGTGCGGGCCGAGCTGCTGCGGTCCGCGGGGGCCACGAATTGAGCGGGGAGCGCCCCGACGCCGAGCAGCCGACCGCGCCCTACCTGGACGCCGTGGTGGGCATGGGCTTTCGCGGCCCGGCCCGCTTCTCGGTCCCGGGCCACAAGGGCGGCCCCGGGGCCGACCCGGGCCTGCTCAACGCGCTGGGCGAGGACGCGCTGCTGCTCGACGTTCCCACCGACATGTACGGGGTCGACCGTGGCCCGAGCCCGACGCCGTTCGAGGAGGCCGAGCGCCTGGCCGCGGAGGCCTACGAGGCCCGCCGGACCTGGTTCCTGACCAACGGCGCCAGCCAGGGCAACCACGTCCTCGCGCTGGCCCTGGCGCCCCTCGGGGCGCCGGTCGTGGTCCAGCGCAACTCCCACGCCTCCCTGGTCGACGGCCTGGTCCTCAGCGGCGGCGTCCCGACCTTCGTGGCTCCCGAATACGACGCCGAGCGGGGAATGGCCCACGGCGTCACGCCCGCGAGCCTGGCCGAGGCGCTTGAGGCCACCCCGGGAGCCCGTGCCGCCTTCATCGTCTCGCCGACCTACTACGGGGTGAGCGCCGACGTGGCCGGCTGTGCCGAGGTAGCCCACGCCGCCGGGGTGCCGCTGGTGGTCGACCAGTCGTGGGGTGCTCACTTCGGCTTCCACCCGGACCTCCCGGAGTGCGCGCTCGACCTCGGCGCCGACGCGGTCCTGACCAGCACCCACAAGCTCGCCGGCTCACTTACCCAGAGCGCCATGCTCCACCTGGGCGAGAGCGAGTACATCACCGAAGACCAGGTCGCCCGCTGCGTGCGGATCACCCGCTCCACCAGCCCCAGCGCGATCCTCCAGATGTCGCTCGACGCGGCGCGGCGCCAGCTCGCCGTCCACGGCGAGCAGCTCCTTCATGAGACGCTCCAGGCCGGCCGCGCGGCTCGGGAGAAGATCGCCGCCATCGACGGGATCGAGGTCATCGACGGAACCACCGAGGGAATTCCCGGCGCGGCGGCCTTCGACCCCCTGCGGCTGGTGCTCGACGTGCGCGGCTCCGGGTGCACCGGCTACGAACTGGCCGACGCCCTGCGCCGCTCCTACGACGTGCAGGTCGAGCTGGCCACCCAGTCGACCGTCGTCTTCGTCATCGGCCTGGTCCAGAGCGAGGAGTCGATGCTCCGGCTGGCCGGTGACATCGAGGACACGGTCGCCGCCATCCGGCGCCCCGGCGAGCAGACGCCCCCGATCCGGGCGCCGGAGGGAACGCCCGAGCGGGCGGTAACGCCGCGCGAGGCGTTCCTGGGCGACTCGGAGCGGGTTGCCGTCGACGATGCCGTCGGGCGTGTCTCCTGCGAGTCGATCGCCGGCTACCCGCCGGGCATCCCGGCGCTCCTTCCCGGCGAGCGCGTGACCGCGGAGATCGTGGAGTACCTCAAGGCCACGCTCGAGGCCGGAGGCCGGCTGCATGGGGCCAGCGACCCGAGCTTCGCGACCATCTACGTCCTGCGGGAGGACTGAGGGTGGACGCCGTCACCCGGGCCGAGGCCGAGGAGGTGGTCGCCCGGGCCCTGGCCGAGGACGTGGGTGAGGGAGACCTCACGAGCCTGGCCACCGTGCCCGAGGGCGCCCGGGCGGTGGCGACCATCACCCAAAAGGAGCCCGGCGTCCTGTTCGGTTTCGAGGCGGCCCGGATCGCCTTCACGAGCCTCGACCCCGGGGCGCAGGTCGAGCCGCTGGCCGAGGAGGGGCAGTGGCGCGAGCCGGGGCCGGCGATGCGGGTCGAGGGCTCGGCGCGCGCGCTCCTGGGTGCCGAGCGCACGGCGCTGAACCTCCTGGGGCGCCTGAGCGGCGTGGCCACGCTGGCTGCCCGTTACGCCCGGGCCGTCGAGGGGACCGGTGCGCAGGTCATCGACACGCGCAAGACCACGCCGGGCCTGCGCCTGCTCGAGAAGGCGGCGGTGCGCGCCGGGGGCGCCGGGAACCACCGCACCGGCCTCTGGGATGAGGTCCTGATCAAGGAGAACCACGTGGCGATGGCCGGCGGGATAGGGCCGGCGCTGGAGGCCGCGCGCGAGCTCTTCCCCGGGGTGCCGACCGAGATCGAGTGCCGCTCGGCCGCGGAGGTGGACGAGGCCCTCGCCGCGGGAGCCGAGCGGATCATGCTCGACAACATGGGGGTGGACGAGCTCCAGGGCATCGTCGCCCGGGTCGACGGCAGGGCGCAGCTGGAGGCCAGCGGGGGTGTGAACCTCGAGACGGTCAGGGCCGTCGCCCAGACCGGCGTACAATTCGTCTCGGTAGGCGCGATGACCCACTCGGCCCCGGCACTCGACCTTTCGCTCGTCATGGAGCTCGTGCCGTGAGCGCGCAGCCGCTGCCGATGGCCGGCCAGGCCGCCGCCGACCCCGAGGCCGTCGAGGCGATGAAGGCCGAGGTGCGCGAACTGGCGGCCGACCGGGGCGCGGTGATCCTCGCCCACAACTACCAGGTGCCCGAGGTGCAGGACGTCGCCGACTTCGTGGGCGACTCGCTCGCCCTCTCCCAGCAGGCCTCGAAGGTCGAGCAGCCGGTGATCGCCTTCTGCGGCGTCCACTTCATGGCCGAGACCGCGTCGATCCTCGCCCCGGAGAAGACCGTCCTGCTGCCCGACCACGACGCCGGCTGTTCGCTGGCCGATTCGATCACCCCGGAGCAGCTCAGCGAGTGGCAGGAGCGCCATCCGGGGGCGATCACCGTGATGTACGTCAACACGACGGCGGCGATCAAAGCCCTGACCGACTACTGCTGCACCTCCTCGAACGCCAAGGCGGTGGTCGAGCACGTGATCGCCGAGCACGGTCCCGACGTGGAGATCCTCTTCGGACCCGACATGTTCCTCGGCGCCTACGTACAGAAGACCACCGGCCACGCCAACATGCGGATCTGGGACGGCGAGTGCCACGTCCACGCCGGTATCCGCCCCTCGGACATCACCGAGGTCCGGGCCGAGCATCCGGGAGCGGACTTCCTCATCCACCCCGAGTGCGGCTGCGTCACCTCGGTCATGGAGTACGTCGCCTCGGGGGACGTCGATGCCGACAACGTCCAGATGCTCTCGACCGGCGGGATGATGAAGTACGCCGAGATGGCCGAGGAGGACCGGAGGGGGCGCGAGGTTATCGTCGCCACCGAGACCGGGATGCTCTACCCGCTGAGCCAGGCGGCCCCGGACGTGACCTTCATTCCGGCCAACGCCGAGGCCAGTTGCCGCTACATGAAGATGATCACGCTGGAGAAGCTGCGCGACTCGCTCCGGGACATGACCGGCGAGGTCAAGGTCCCGGCCGACCTGGCCGAGCGGGCGCGGCTGCCGATCGAGCGGATGGTCTCGATCACCGCCTGAGCGCTCGCGGGCGCTCAGTCCTCGCGCCCGCCGCCCCTGCCGTTGCCCCTGCCCGGCTGGAAGCCGTTGCCGCCCGTCGGGCGACCGCCGTCGGAGTCGCCCTTGCCGGAGTTGCCGCCGCCGGCCGGACGGTCTTCGGCGTTCGCGGGCCTCTCAGGCCGCTCCGGCTTGCTCGGGGCGCTCGGGCGTTCGGGCGTGGGGGCCGGGCGC
>JBJTBE010000105.1:0-10833 GCA_046091165.1 Solirubrobacterales bacterium
GTAGAACTTCATCATCTCCTGGTTGAGGCGCTGCTTGTCGTCCTTGTACTTGGCCTGGAGCTCCTTGATCTGGGGCGCCAGGTTGCCGAGGGCCTGCATCGAGCGGAACTGCTTGATCGTCAGCGGCAGCAGGATGATCCGCACCACGAACGTGAGGGCGATGATCGAGAGGCCCCAGCTGAGCCCCAGGCCGTGGAAGAAGGTGATCACGGCGTCGAGGACCGTGATCAGGGGACCAAGAACGGTCTTGATCGCGTTGTCGAAGGTGGTGGCAGAGAGCGCGAGCGGCGTGATCATGAGCTGGTGTTACCCGCGGTCTCGTGATGGCATGGACGAAATAGGCGCTGGTCGTGGACGGGATCGAAGCCCCCACGACTCCACGGGTTGCACCTGAGCAGGCGCCAGCCACCCAGGGCAAGGCCGCGGAGTATGCCGTACTCGCGCACCGCCTGGACTGCGTAGGCCGAGCAGGTCGGCTCGTACTTGCAGCGCCGGGGCAGGCCGGGGGAGATGAAGCGCTGGTAGAAGACGATCGGCGCCGTGGCCACGCTCCTGAGCAGGGCGGTCACTGGGCCTCCTCGGCGGCGGCCTGGGTGACGAGTTCGGAGAGCTCACGCTCCACGCCCTCCAGCCCCTCGCGCTCGGCCAGCTCACCGGCGTCGGGCCGGGCCACCACCACGACGTCGTCGGCTACGTGCAGGCGCGCAGCCTGGCCCTCGAAGGCCTCGCGCAGGAGGCGCTTGATCCGGTTGCGCTCGACGGCGCCGCCGCACTTGCGCGAGACGCTGAGCCCGAGACGGGGGCCCTCAGCCAGGGAGCCGGCATCGTCGGAGCGGGGGAAGAGATGGAGGATGAAGAACCGGCCGCCGAAGGAGCGGCCCTGGCGGTAGACCCGCTCGAAGTCCGCGCTCCGGGAGAGCCGACGCCTGGCGCGGCGCCGGGGGGCTCGGGGCGGAGTCTCCACGCTCAGGTGCTCAGGCGCTTGCGACCCTTGTCCCGCCGACGCTTGAGCAGGGCACGGCCGGCACGCGTGCTCATCCGGCCGCGGAATCCGTGGGACCGGGCTCGCTTGCGTTTCTTGGGCTGGTAGGTGCGCTTCATGGGCGGGAGGGGACCGCGCCATGATAGCCGCCGACGGCCTTCCGGCGGCGGCCGAGATGGGTGCCGCAACGCTTTGTCCGCATTTGCGAACTGATCATCGGCAGGCCCCCCAGAGGCCGTCCGGGCTCTGTTAGCTTGCCGCGCCAGCCAGGGGCGCCAGCGGAAGGCATCCGAGCCGGTCCCGTCTCCTGCGACGCGAATGTGACCGTAACCTCGACCGACACCGTCTGGAACCTGATCGCCACCGAGCTAAGGGCTGCCGTAGGTGCCGACCTCTACGAAGTCTGGCTCGCTCCCCTCCGGCTGGAAGCGCTCGACGATTCCCTGGTCACCATTGGAGCCCCACAGGCCACGAGGGCCTGGGTGGCCGACCGCTTCGGCGCCGTGATCGCCAGGAGCGCCGCCAGGGCGCTGGGGGGACCGGTCGAACTTCGAATAGTCGACTCGGCGCGGGACCCGGCGAGGAGGAAGACGGCCAACGGCGCGAAGGCCGCAGCCGCTTCCGAAGATCACGGGAGACCGGCGATGCCGGCCCGGGAACCCAGCCCCAAGTACACGTTCGAACAGTTCGTAATCGGCCCCGGAAACCGTTTCGCCCAAGGCGCGGCGCTGAGCGTGGCCGAGAACCCCGGGGTCACCTACAACCCGCTGTTCATCTGCGGCCCACCCGGCGTGGGAAAGACCCACCTCCTCCACGCCATCGCCACCTACGCGAAGAGGCACGGCGGCGGCCGGGTGCTGCTGACCAACGCCGAGGACTTCGCCAGCTCGTTCGTTGCGGCGATCCGCGCCAGGAGGATGGACGAGTTCAAGGCCCACCACCGCCAGGTCGACATGATCCTGGTCGACGATGTCCAGTTCCTGATGGACAAGGCCAGGACCGAAGAAGAGTTCTTCCATACCTTCAATGCGCTGAGCGAGAGCGGATCCCAGATCGTGCTGGCCTGCGACCGGCCGCCACCCCAGCTGGAGCGCCTCGAGGAGCGGCTGCGGGACCGGCTTGGGTCGGGCCTGGTGGCCCCGGTTGGACCCCCTGACGAGGCAACCCGCATCACCGCCCTCAGGAAGCGAGCGGTTCTCGACGGAATAGAGCTGGAGGACGAAGAGGTATTCGGGGCGATTGCCCAGGGCAACGGATCCGGGAACATTCGCTCCCTGGAGGCAGCGCTGATCCGCGTGGTGGCTTTCGCGTCACTATCGGGGAAGCCGATGACTCCGGCGATGGCGAGCGAGGTTATGAACGGCCTCAACAGCACAGGCGACCAGGAGAGGAAGACCCAGGCGCGGCATTGCTCCATCGAGAAGGTGACCGAGGCCGTGGCATCCCGCTTCGACCTTCAGCCCAGTGACCTGCGGGGCCCTAACCGGTCGGCCGGGGTGGCATGGGCCAGGCAGGTGGCGATGTTCCTGTGTCGCCAGCACACCCGCTCGAGCACTTCGGCGATCGGCGCCTATTTCGGCGGAAGGACACACAGCGCCGTTCTCTACGCCGCCCGAAGGACCGAAGAAAAGATGGCGGCTGAACCCCAGGCCGACCAGGAGGTGCGCACCCTGTCAGCAAGCCTGGCATCGACTGAAGAAAACTCTCCCGGCGACCGGAGCTGCTGACAGAATCACAAGAGCCACAACCCTCTCCCCGGCCTGGAATCAAAGGCTCCCCAAAGGTTCCTTACAAACTCACACCCCTACTTTCCACTAGACCTTTAGGAAGAAGATGAAGATCTCAGTCAAGACTCAAGAGCTTCTCGAACACCTGCAGACGCTCGCGAGAGTCGCCTCGGCGCGATCGGCCATCCAGGCCCTCGCCGGCGTCGAGATAGACGCCACCGACAAGGCGATCGAGCTGCGTGCCACTGACCAGGAGCTCTCCCTCCGTGTACCGCTGCAGGGCAATGTCGCCCAGCCCGGAACGGTCGTCCTTCCGGCCAGGCTGCTCCTCGACGTCGTCCGCCAACTCCCCGGTGACACCGTGAGCCTCGAGTACCGCGGCAAGGAACAGGATGTCGAGATCGTCTGCGGCACCGCCCAGTTCCACCTCAGGACGTTGCGCGCCGAGGACTTTCCTTCGCTCCCCGAGCCCGCAGGCTCAGAGGCGGTATCCCTGCCTGCCGCCCAGTTCGTCGAGACCATCGCCCGGGTAGCCCGGGCCGCATCGCGCGACGAGACGCGCCCGATCCTCACCGGAGTCCTGGTCTCCGCCGAGGGCGAGAAACTTCGGATGGTCGCCACCGATTCCTACCGCCTCAGCGTCAAGGAGACGGCGCTTCCGGCGGCGATCAGCGAAGCCTTCGAGGCCAACATTCCCGCCCGGGCCCTCGAGGAGCTGGCCCGCCTGGCCGGCGAGGAAACCGAGACGATCTCGGTCGCGGTGCGTGACAACCAGGCCGTCTTCATGATCGGAGACGTTGCGCTCTCGACCCGCCTGATCGAGGGGCAGTTCCCGAACTTCCAGCAGCTCCTGCCCGACGAGTTCGAGCATGAACTCCGCGTGTCGACCGAGGAGCTGCTGGCCACTGCCCGCCGGATCTCGCTCCTGGCCCAGAAGAACGCTCCGCTGCGGCTGGCCTTCTCGGAGGGCGAGCTGACGATCTCGGCCCAGACCCCGGACGTGGGCGAGGCGAGCGAGAAGATGCCGGTTCCGTTCGCGGGCGAACCAATGGAGATTGGCTTCAACCCCGAGTTCCTGCTTTCCGGCCTCGAGAGCGCCGACTCCGAGGACGTGCTCCTGCGGCTGATCAGCCCGCTGAGGCCCGGCCTCATCGTCTCCGGCGACGACAGCGGCTTCCTCTACCTGATCATGCCCATCCGCCTGAACGTCTGATGGCCCGGGCGCGCACGCTTCGCCTCCGGGATGTGCGCTCCTACGAAGAAGAGGAGCTCCAGCTCGGGCCGGTCCTGACCGTGATCCACGGGCCCAACGGCGCGGGCAAGACCAACCTCCTGGAGGCCCTCTACTTCGCCTGCACGGGCCGCTCCTGCCGAACCTCGAACGCGCGCGAGTTCATCCGTTTCGGCCAGCCCGCCGCCCGGGTCGAGCTCGACGTGGAGGATGAGGACGGCCTTCACGAGCTGGCCATCGGTTTCGAGCCGGGCTCGCCGCGACGCGTCAGTGCCGACGGAGGGATCGTGGAGAGGCTGGGGGACGTCCCGTTTCGCCCCCTGGCCTGCGTCTTTCTTCCCGACGACCTCGAGCTGGTCAAGGGCTCGCCCGGCGTGCGCCGCGACCATCTCGACCGCCTCGTCGCCGGCCTGTGGCCTGCCCGTGCCGCGGTCAAGGCCGAGTACGCCCGGGCCCTGGCCCAGCGCAACGCGCTCCTGGCGCGCATCCGCAGTGGTGCCGCCGGGCCCGAGGCGATCGCGGCCTGGGACCTCGAGCTGGGACGGCACGCCATCGCCCTTCGCGACACCCGCCTGGAGGCCGTGGAGGCCGTCAGGGCATCGGCGGGCGAGATATCGGTCGAGCTTGGACTCCCCGGCGGCCTGGAGCTCTCCTACCGTGCCCGCAGTGAGGCGCAGGAGCCCGAGGAGTTCGCCCGTGAGCTCCAGGAGAGGCTGGAGAGTGACCTCCAGCGCGGCTTCACCGGCCACGGTCCCCACCGCGACGAGCTGCGCCTGGAGCGGGAAGGCCGCGAGCTGCGCTCATACGGCTCCCAGGGAGAGCAGCGCCTGGCACTCCTGTCGCTGCTCCTGGCCGAGCGGGAGGCCCTGGCGGCCTCCCGGGGGCGACCGCCGATCCTTCTCCTCGACGACGTGATGAGCGAGCTCGACGCCTCCCGCCGCCAGATGCTGGTCGAGCGGGTCACCCGTGCCGGGCAGACCGTGATCACCACCACCGACCTCGCCCACGTACCTCTCGAGGGCGTCGCCGACGCGCAGGCCGTTCCCGTGGAAGGCGCGCGGGTCCTCGACGGGGAACCGGCGCGGTGAGCGCCCGTCAGCGCCCGCTCCGGCCGGCCGGCCCGGGCATTCGCGCCATCGCCGAGGGCCTGGCCCCCGCCGGGACCCTGGGCTCGGTCCAGGCGGTCTGGGAGCAGGCTGCCGGCGCCGCGATTGCGGAGCAGGCCCGGCCCACCGGCGAGGCCGGCGGGGTGCTGACCGTGACCTGCTCGAGCGCCGTCTGGGCGCAGGAGCTGGAGCTGATGTCCACCTCCCTGATCGAGCGCCTGAACGCGGCCCTGGGGGAGGATCGGATCGCCTCGCTGAGGTGCCAGAGCGTGCCCGCGCGCAGGTGGTCGGAGGGCGATCTGTAACGGCTCTGGAGCCGATCGTTACCAGCCCCGAAAAATCCCGATGAAATAAGGGATTTTTCGGCCTCGGAGAGGGCCGTTTCCGCCCCCTTCGCTGCTATTGTTCTGGATACCGGAAGTACCCACCCCGGGCCGCTCAGGAGAGATCAACGGACCGGGGTTTTTCACGTAGACGGAGCCCCATGACTGAGAAGAAGAGGAGCGCCTCGAAGACCAAGACGGAGGCCAGCTACGACGCTGGCGACATCACCGTCCTCGAGGGGCTGGAAGCGGTCCGCAAGCGCCCGGGAATGTACGTCGGCTCGACCGGCGTGCGCGGCCTTCACCACCTCGTCTACGAGGTCGTCGACAACTCGGTCGACGAGGCCCTCGCCGGCCACTGCTCCCGGGTCGATGTCGTGATCCACGCCGACAACTCGGTCACGGTCACCGACGACGGCCGCGGCATCCCGGTGGCCATGCACAAGAAGGAGAAGAAGCCGGCCGTCGAGGTCGTCCTCACCGTCCTGCACGCCGGCGGCAAGTTCGGCGACGGTGGCGGCTACAAGGTCTCGGGCGGCCTTCACGGCGTCGGCGTCTCGGTGGTCAACGCGCTCAGCGAGGAGCTCCAGGTCGTCGTAAAGCGCGACGGCAGCGAGCACGTCCAGCAGTACTCGCGCGGGGTCCCCAGGGCGGCGCTCAAGAAGGGCGCCAAGACCACGGAGACCGGCACCACGATCACCTTCCTGCCCGACGCGGAGATCTTCGAGACCACCGATTACGACTTCTCGGTACTGGAGCAGCGCCTGCGCGAGACCGCCTTCCTGACCCGCGGCCTGCGGATCACCCTCACCGACGAGCGTGCCGGGGGCGGCAGCGCCGACTTCCTCTACGAGGGCGGCATCGAGGACTTCGTCCGCTTCCTCAACGAGGCCAAGGAGCCGATCCACAAGAAGGTCGTCTACTTCGAGTCCGAGAGCGACGAGGGCGCGGTGGAGATCGCCCTGCAGTGGAACTCCTCCTACCAGGAGTCGGTCTTCTCCTTCGCCAACAACATCAACACCCAGGAGGGCGGTACCCACCTCTCCGGCCTGCGCTCGGCGCTAACGCGCACCCTCAACAAGTATGCCCGCGACAAGGGCGAGCTCAAGGAGAAGGACGAGAACCTCAGCGGCGAGGACGTGCGCGAGGGGCTGACCGCGGTCCTCTCGGCCAAGCTCACCGACCCCCAGTTCGAGGGCCAGACCAAGACCAAGCTCGGCAACCCGGGCATGCAGGGCTTCGTCGAGTCGGTGGTCAACACCAAGCTCGCCGAGTTCCTCGAGGAGAACCCCGCCGAGGCCCGGGCGATCATCCGCAAGGCGGTGCAGGCCGCCCAGGCGCGCAGTGCCGCCCGCAAGGCGCGTGACCTCACCCGCCGCAAGAGCGCCCTGGAGAACTCGCGCCTGCCGGGCAAGCTCGCCGACTGCTCGGTGAAGGACCCATCCCTCGCGGAGATCTTCGTCGTCGAGGGCGACTCCGCCGGCGGCTCGGCCAAGCAGGGCCGTGACCGCAACACCCAGGCCGTTCTTCCCCTGCGCGGGAAGATCCTCAACGTCGAGAAGGCGCGGATCGACAAGGTCCTGCAGAACAACGAGATCCAGGCCCTGATCACCGCCATCGGCACCGGGGTCCGCGACGAGTTCGACATCGAGAAGGCCCGGTACCACAAGGTGATCCTCATGACCGACGCCGACGTGGACGGCGCCCACATCCGCACCCTCGTGCTGACCCTCCTGTTCCGCGAGATGCAGCCGCTGATCGACGAGGGCTTCGTCTATATCGCCAAGCCGCCGCTCTACAAGCTCAAGCAGGGCTCCCAGGAGCAGTACATCGAGAAGGACTCCGAGCTCGAAGAGGTGCTCCTAGCTGACCTGTACGGGGAGCTCGAGGTCATCGACGCCGACGGCAAGCCCTTCAAGGTCACCGAGGCCCGCTGGCAGAGCTACCGGCGCAGCATGCGCCGCTACGAGCAGCTCTCGGCCGCGCTGCGCGCCCAGCACGGCGCCGCGCTGGTCGCCTTCCTCGAGCAGTCCGGAGCGCTCGACCAGGGGATCGACACCGACAAGGCGATGGTCGCCCTGATCAAGAAGAAGGACCCCGGCGAGTCGCTTCTGGAGACCTCGCTGGAATCCGAGAACGGCGAGGCGATCACCATCCTCGGGACCGAGCGCAACACCGGCCTGGCCCAGACCCACAGCCTCCCGCGCGAGCTATTCGAGAGCGCCGAATACAAGAGTTTCCTCAAGGTCCACGGTGAGCTGGTCAAGCTCGCCGGCCGCCCGCCGTTCACTGTCACGCTCAAGGAACGCACCGAGATCGCTCCCTCCTTCGAGGGCCTGGGCCGCTCGGTCATGTCGGTCGCCCAGAAGGGCGTCCAGCTCAGCCGCTTCAAGGGGCTCGGGGAGATGAACGCCGAGCAGCTGCGCCAGACGACGATGGATCCGTCCTCGAGGACGCTGCAGAAGGTCACGATCGAGGACGCCGTGGCCGCCGACACCCTTTTCTCGATGCTCATGGGCGACGTCGTAGAGCCGCGCCGCAACTTCATCGAGGACAACGCCCGCGACGTCGTCAACCTGGACGTCTGAGGCATGAACCGACGGGAGAGAGATGGCCTCCGCTGACGTACTGACCGACCGCTTCGAGCCTCGCGCGCTCGAAGACGAGATGAAGACGGCGTACCTGGACTACGCCATGTCGGTCATCGTCGGTCGCGCCCTCCCCGACGTGCGCGACGGCCTCAAGCCGGTCCACCGCCGCGTCCTGTACGGGATGTCGGAGCTCGGCCTGGGGCCGAGCCGTGGCTACGCCAAGTGCGCCCGCATCGTCGGCGAGGTGATGGGCAACTACCACCCGCACGGCGACTCGGCGATCTACGACACGCTGGTCCGCCTGGCCCAGGACTTCTCGATGCGCTACCCGCTGGTCGACGGCCAGGGGAACTTCGGCTCGGTCGACGACGACCCCGCCGCCGCCATGCGCTACACCGAGGCGCGGCTCACCCGGCTCTCCACGGAGATGCTGCGCGACCTCGACATGGACACGGTCGACTTCGTGCCCAACTACGACGGGCGCACCCAGGAGCCGGTCGTGCTGCCCTCGCGGTTCCCCAACCTGCTGGTCAACGGGGCCGCGGGTATCGCCGTCGGGATGGCGACCAACATCCCGCCGCACAACCTCGGCGAGGTCGTTGCGGCGACCGTCGCCTTCATCGATAACCCGGAGATCGGGATCGAAGAGCTGCTCGGGTTCATCCAGGGCCCCGACTTCCCGACCGGTGGCACGATCCTCGGCCGCCAGGGCATCCGCGACGCCTACGAGACCGGCCGTGGCCGCGTCCGCCTGCAGGCCAAGGCGCACATCGAGCCGCTGAGCCAGGGCAAGGAGGCGATCGTCGTCACCGAGCTGCCCTACATGGTCAAGAAGGGCGGCGAGGGCGGCCTGATCCAGAAGATCGCCGAGCTCGTCCACGAGAAGAAGATCCCCGATATCACCGACCTGCGCGACGAGTCCGACCGCAACGGCATGCGCCTGGTAATCGAGCTCAAGCGCGACGCCATCCCCAAGGTCGTCCTCAACCAGCTCTACAAGCACACGCCGATGCAGACAACCTTCGGCGTCAACGCCGTTGCGCTGGTCGACGGCGTGCCCAAGACCCTTTCCCTCCGCGAGATGCTCGGCGCCTACGTCGGCCACCAGCGCGAGGTGGTGGTCCGCCGGGCCAAGCACGAGCTCGGGATCAAGGAGGACCGCGCCCACATCCTCCTCGGGTTGCTGATTGCGCTCGACAACCTCGACGCGGTGATCAAGCTGATCCGGGCCGCCAAGGACCGCGACATCGCCCGGGAGAAGCTCGTCAAGGACTTCGACCTCTCCGCGGTCCAGGCCACGGCGATCCTCGACCTGCGCCTGGCCCAGCTGACCGCGCTGGAGTCCGACGCGATCAAGAGCGAGCACGCCGACGTCACCGAGCGGATCCGCGAGCTCCGCGAGCTGCTGGGCAGCGAGCAGGCCGTCCTGGACCTGATCAAGGAGGAGCTCCAGGAGATCTCCGACCGCTTCGCCGACGAGCGCCGCACCGACATCTCGGCCAGCGAGGACGAGATCGACATCGAGGACCTCATCGCCGACCAGCAGATGGTCATCACCATCACCCACAGCGGCTACATCAAGTCGCTGCCGCTGGCCACCTACCGCGCCCAGCAGCGCGGCGGTCGGGGCATCAAGGGTGGCGACATGAAGGACGGCGACTACATCGAGCACCTCTTCGTCTGCTCCTCCCACGACTTCCTGCTCTTCTTCTCCAACCGCGGCAAGGTCTACCGCTCGAAGGTCTACGAGCTCCCCGAGGCCTCGCGCACCGCCAAGGGCCGCTCGCTCAACAACGTGCTGCCCCTCCGCGAGGGGGAGCGGATTCAGTCGGTCCTCTCCACCCGCGACTTCTCCGAGACCGAGTTCCTCGTCTTTGCCACCCGCGGCGGCGTGGTCAAGAAGACCGAGCTGGGGGCCTACAACACGCCGATCAAGGCCGACGGGATCATCGCCATCAAGATCCGCGACGACGACGAGCTGATCGCCGTCCGCGGAGTCGACCCCGAGGACGAGGTGATCATGGTCTCCCGCGCCGGCCTGGCCGTGCGCTTCGGCGAGGCCGACGCCCGCTCCATGGGCCGTTCGACCACCGGGGTGCGCGGCATGGACGTCGGCGCCAGGGGCGAGGTCATCTCCATGGATGTCGCCCGTGACGACATGGACCTCCTCGTGGTCACCGAGGGCGGCTTTGGCAAGCGCACCCTGATCCGCGAGTACCGCAAGACCAGGCGCGGCGCCAAGGGCGTCAAGACCATCGCCCTGACCGAGAAGAAGGGCGGCCTGGCCGGCGCGCTGGTCGTCCGCGAGCACAACGAGCTGGTCTTCATGTCGCGGGAGGGGATGGTCCAGCGCACGGCGGCCGGCGGAATCAACCGCTACGGCCGCGCCGCCCAGGGCGTCAAGGTGATGAACGTCAAGGACGAGGACGTGGTCAGCGCCATCGCCCTGGTCGTCGACGCCGACGAGGAGCCCGCAGCCGGGGACGAGGGGCCCGAGCAGCCGGAGCTGACTTCCGAGCCGGGGCCGGATGCCGGGGCGGAAGCTGCCGGCGGGGAGAAGGCGCCGGCGAAGGCCAAGGCCACCGCGAAGAAGCCCGCGGCGAAGAAGAAGCCGGCGGCCCGCAAGAAGCCGGCCCCGAAGAAGAAGTCCTGAAACGCGAAGGGCGCCGGAGCTCGCGCTCCGACGCCCAAACGTCAACTGGACGTAGACCGCACGATCACTCTCGCCTGCAACTGCAGGAGGCCGGAGGGACCACTCCCGGCTGATCGAACGGCGGTGTCCCGGGTTGGACTGCGCTAGGCGGTCCAGTCAACCGTGGCTAGCGCCCGGTCACCTCCAGGGTCCCGCAAGAACTAGATGAATCGATTTGGAC
>JBJTBE010000106.1:0-5512 GCA_046091165.1 Solirubrobacterales bacterium
TCGCGCCGCGCAGGTCCGCGCCGCGCAGGTTCGCGCGTCCCAGGTTCGCGCCGCGCAGGTTCGCGCCGGCACAGTTCGTCTTGGGACGTATCTCGCAGCCGAGGACGGTGCGGGCCTGCGCTAAACCAACTAGCAGCGCAACCGATAGAAGTGACAAACAGAAAACCTTCGAGAAGGAGCGCACATCGTGAAGCTACCAGCGCCGCAAGGTGGCCGAGCTGCCCCCACGCCAGGCCTTGCCACGAGAGCGCGAGCCCTCGGTTATCCCGGCGGGCAGCTAGGCAATCACCGAGGTGATGTCAAAGCCGGTTCATCCCGGGCGGGCGCAAGTCAAGTAACGGGCAGCTCGACCAGGGCGAACACTACCCGCGCAGAAACTCCCCACAAACTCCCCCTAAACCCCCCTTATCGCGCCGCACGTTTCCCAGCAACGGCGGGCTAACGCTTGCGCTTGCGGCGCTTCGGAGGCCCTCCGGAGCGAGAGGCCGCAGGTTCGAATCCTGCCGGGCGCGTAGGGGTTTCTGGGCCGGACTTACCGGCTTCAGGTGCTCCAGCCCAGAGAGAAGCCGACGCGGGCCGAATCTCCATTGGTCGAAAATTGTTGAAGGAGAGTGCGGCCCCGCGCCAGCATTCCGAGATTATTCTGCCCGCCGGCCCCGTCAAGTCCCTGCCGGCAAAAACCCACCAAATTGCGGCTATCCGGGGCGGGTGATGTACCGCTTCGCTTCGTTTCCCGGCCCGCCTCTCAGCCTGGGGCTTCCAACCCCGCGCCATTACTCCGCTGGGCCGTTGCCGGGTCCGCGCGTCAGCCGCCGGCGACGGCCGGCAGGATCTGGACCTCGTCGCCGTCGGCGACCGCGGTCTGGAGGCCCTCCCCGAACCGGATGTCCTCGCCGTCGACGTAGACGTTGACGAAACGGCGCAGCTGGCCGTCCTCGTCGGTCAGCCTCTCCCGGAGCTCGCCGTGGGCGTCGAAGAGCGCCTCCACCACCGTCTCCACGGTCCCCCCCTCGACGGCCAGCTCTACCTCGGCGCTCCCGCCCGCCGAGGCCCGCAGCTGCGTCGGCAGCTTGACGGTGACGCTCACGCCGGCACCGCCGCCCTCTCCACGTCCTCGACGAAAGCGTCGAACGAGGGCTCGATCTCGAAGGCGTCGAACGTGTCCCGCACTGCGTCCAGCGTCTTCAGGCCGTCTCCGGTGATCACCAGGACCACGCTCTCGTTGGGCCCGATGCGCCCCTCACGGGCCAGCCGGGCCAGCGTCGCCGTCGTGACGCCGCCGGCGGTCTCGGTGAAGATCCCCGTCGTTTCGGCCAGGAGCCGGATTCCCTCGCGGATCTCATCGTCGGTCACCGCGTCGATCGAGCCGGCGCTGCGGGAGGCGAGGTCGAGGGCGAAGGGGCCGTCGGCCGGGTTCCCGATCGCCAGCGACTTGGCGATCGTGTCGGGCTTTACCGGCCGGCAGGCATCCTCTCCGGCCTCCCAGGCCGAAGCCACGGGCGAGCATCCGGCCGCCTGGGCGCCATTCATGACCGGCAGCGAGCCGTCGATCAGCCCGAGCTCCAGCCACTCCTCGAACCCCTTGCCGATCTTGGTGTACAGGGAACCGGAGGCGACCGGGGCGACCACGCGGTCCGGCGTGGTCCAGCCGAGCTGCTCGGCGATCTCATAGGCGATCGTCTTGGAGCCCTCGGCGTAGTAGGGGCGCAGGTTGACGTTGACGAAGGCCCAGTCGCGCTCTCCGCTCAGCTCGGTGCAGAGCCGGTTGACGTCGTCGTAGTTGCCCTTCACCTTGACCAGGTTGGTGCCGTAGACACCGGTCGCCAGCACCTTCTGCTCCTCCAGGTCGGAGGGGATGAAGACGTAGCTCTCCAGTCCCAGCGCCGCCCCGTGCGCGGCCACCGAGTTGGCCAGGTTGCCGGTGCTCGCGCAGGCCAGCACCTCGAAGCCGAGCTCCCGGGCGCGCGCCGCCGCCACGCTGACCACGCGGTCCTTGAACGAATGGGTGGGATTGGCGGCGTCATTCTTGACCCACACCTCCCCCAGGCCCAGGCGCTCGGCGAGCCGGTCGGCCCTCACCAGGGGAGTGCAGCCGGCGGGAAGGCCCGTCCGGGAGGAGAGGCGACCCGCGGGAGCGGGCGGGCCACCGGCCAGCGGCAGGAAGTCGCTGTAGCGCCAGATGTTCTGGGGACCGGCCTGGATCCGGCGCCGGAGCTGAGGCGCCTCGCCGCGCAGGGCGCTGTGGTCGTAGGCCGCCTCGAGGGGGCCGAAGCACTTCGGACAGACGTACTGGGCGTCCAGCTCGTACTGCGAACCGCACTCCCGACACTTCAGATTGGTGGCTGACATGAAAAAACCTCCGCCGTAACACGTGGCGGAGGTCCTGGAATCTCCAACCACATCTTTCAGGAATTGGCACCTTGCCCTTACGGGAGTTGCCGGGGTTTCAGCGGGCCAGTCCCTCCACCCCTCTGGATGTGTTCAGCTATGTGCGCGGCAAGATAGCACGCCCGGGCAGGGGGGCAACGGCGCACCCGTCCCGGCAGCAGAGGCCGGTTACACTGCGCAGCGATCTCGATGCCTTCCCCCGACGAGCCCCGAAGTAGCGATGCCGAGCATTCCCAAGCCACGCCTGCGCCGGTCGGGCCGCGTCGCCCCGGGGACTACGCCTGCGCCTGAGCGCGTAGAGCCCCAGGTCGAGATCGTCGAAACCACGGGCCCGCAGGGCCTGCGCTGGATCAACATTCCCCACTACGGCGCGCCCGAGCGCGAGTGGCTGGAGGAGCACTTCGACTTCCATCCCCTCGACTACGAGGACCTGCGCTCCCGCAACCAGCGGCCGAAGGTCGATGACTACGACGACTACCTGTTCGTGGTACTCCAGTTCCCCCGCTTCGACAAGGAGGTCGGACGCCTCAACGCGGCCGAGCTCGACGTCTTCGTCGGTCCCGACTACGTGATCACCGTGCCAGGCCGTCAGATTGCCGCCCTGGACTACCTCTTCGAGCGCTGCCGCGGGGACGACGAGTTCCGGGACCAGCTGTTCGGCAAGGGGACCGGGTACCTCCTCTACCGCATCGTCGACGACTCCGTGGACGCTTCGTTCCCGATGCTCCGCAAGATCGGAGCCAAGCTCGAAGGCCTCGAGGACAGCGTCTTCGAGGGGCGCTCGAACGAGGTGGTTCGCGAGCTCTTCACCGCCAAGCAGGAGGTCATCAACTTCCGGACGATCGTCCGCCCGATGCGTCCCGCGCTGGTCGACCTCGAACGGACGACCAGCCGCTACATCGCCGACGACCTGGAGATGTACTTCGACGACATCAACGACGCCTCCGAGCGGGTCTGGGACATCCTGGAGAACTTCAAGGAGGTGGTCGAGGCGCTGGAGGAGACCAACGAGTCGGTCCTCTCCCACCAGCTCAACAACATCCTGCGGATCCTGACCGCCTTCAGCGTGATCCTGCTGCCGCTGACCCTTATCGCCAGCATCTTCGGCATGAACGTCGACGTGCCCGGCCAGGGGCAGATCGGGGGCTTCTGGATCATCATCGGCGTGATGGCGGTCCTGCTGGGCGGAATGCTCTGGGCCTTCCGCCGGCGCGGCATCCTCTAGCGGTCGTGATGGCCCGACGGGGCATCGCGGACCAGCCCCGCCAGCAGGTCACCGTGGTGGTGAATCCCCACGCCAGCGCGGTCGACGCCTCGCTGCGCAGCCTGGTCGTCGCGGCCCTGGCCAGCCGCTTCGAGGTCACGGCGGTCGACACCACCCGGCCGGGCAGCGCGACCGAACTGGCCCTCGAGGCCGTCCAGCGGGGCGCGGGGCTGGTCGTGACCGTGGGCGGGGACGGGACGGTCAATGAGGTTGCCGGGGCACTGGCGGGCACCGGTACGGCGCTGGTCCCGCTCCCTGGCGGCTCGCAGAACGTCTACGCCAAGCTGCTCGGGGTACCGCCCGACGTGGTCGAGGCGACCTCGATGCTGCTCCGGCTCGCGGACCCGATTCCCACCCGGCAGGTCGACCTCGGAACGGTCAACGACCGCGTCTTTGCCTTCTGTGCCGGCGCCGGGATCGACGCGGACACGGTCGAGATCGTCGACGCGACGCCGGAGCGCAAGGCCCGCTGGCGGGAGTGGTACTACATGGCCACCGTTAGCCAGGTCGCCGCCCGGCGGTACGTGCGAAAGCCGCCGGAGATCACCGTGACCAGTGGATCGCGCAGCGTTCGCGGAATCACCGTCCTGATCCAGAACGGTCCCAGCTACACCTACGCCGGGGAGCGACCGATAGAAGCCTGCCCCGGGGTCCATCTCGACGACGGGAGCCTCTCCGCCGCGGTTCTCCTCAAGGGCCTGGCCGGGCTCCCGACCGTGGCCCTGAGGCTCTACAGCCGCAAGCTGGCCGCCGAGCGCCACCGGGGTATCGAGGGCTTCGACCACGTGCAGTCGCTGACCGTGCGCTCCACCCCGGGAGAGACGCTCGCCATCCAGGCCGACGGTGACTTCATGGGACGCTTCTCCGAAGCGAGTTTCGGCGTGCTTCCCGGCGCCCTGCGCGTGCTCGACGCCCGTCAGGCCGAGGGGGTTACCCGGTAGGCGTCGAAGACGCCCTCCACCTGGCGCAGGCGGGCAATCGTCGCCTTGAGCGTCCGGGTGTCCCCCACCTCGACGACGAAGCGGTCGCTGACCATCGGCCGCTGGTCCAGACACCTGACCTCGACGATGTTGACGCCCTGCTCGGCGATCGTCCGGGTGATGTCCTCGAGGAGCCGGTGGCGGTCCCAGGCGTCGATGTGGATCTCGGCCTGGAAGGCGGTCTCGTGCTCGCCCTCCCAGCGCACCCCCACAAAGCGGTCGGGGTCGCGGCGCAGGGCCGCGACGTTGCGGCAGTCGTCGCGGTGGATGGTGATGCCGCGGCCGAGCGAGACGTAGCCGACGATCGGGTCCCCCGGGACCGGATGGCAGCAGCGGGCGAGACGGAGCATCACGCTGTCGACGCCCTCGACGTGAATCCCGAACTCCTCGGAGGTGGCGCGGGGGGTGCGCGAGGTCGGGCGCGAGGCATCGACGGGGCGCTCGTCGCGGTCGACCTCGGCGGCCTTCCCCTCCTTGAGGCTCTGCAGAACCTTGGCGACGACGACTCCCGGGCTGATCTTTGCTCCTCCCAGGGCGATGTAGAAGTCCTCGGTCCGGCGGAAGCCCATCTCGCGCACGACGCCGGCGAGGAGCGGCGACCCGGTGATCTTCTGCGGCGGTAGACCGGCCTCGCGCAGCTCGCCCTGCAGCAGTTCGCGCCCGGTTCGCTCGGCGTCCTCGCGTCCCTCCGCCTTGAACCACTGCTTGATCTTGTTTCGGGCGCGCGTGGTCTTGACCATCGCCAGCCAGTCGCGTGATGGTCCGCGCTCACGGCGCCCGGTGAGCACCTCGACCCGGTCGCCCGACCTCAGCTCGTAACCCAGCGGGACGATGCGGCCGTTTACCTTGGCCCCTACGCAGCGATGGCCAAGGTCGGTGT
>JBJTBE010000107.1:0-2779 GCA_046091165.1 Solirubrobacterales bacterium
CGGGGTCGTCTGAGTGGCCCGGATCCTCGTTACCGGGGCCGGGGGAATGCTGGGCTCGGCGGTGGCGGCAACGGCGATGGCCGCCGGCCATGACGTCGGCGCCCGCGAGCGCTCGCAGCTGGACATCACCGACGCCGGCGCCGTCGACGCGGCGCTGGCCTCCGAACCCTGGGGTGCCGTCATCAACTGCGCCGCGTGGACCGACGTCGACGGCGCCGAGGAGCACGAGGAGCAGGCGACCCGGGTAAACGGCGAGGGGCCGGCCAATCTCGCCAGCGCCTGCGCCACCCACGGCGCCCGGCTCCTGCACGTCTCCACCGACTACGTCTTCGCCGGCGACAAGGAGGGGCCCTACCTGGAGTCCGACCGGCCCGGCCCGCGCTCGGCCTACGGGCGGAGCAAGCTTGCGGGCGAGGAGGCGGTCGCCGTATCCGGCGCCGACCACGCGATCGTCCGCGCCGGCTGGCTCTACGGGGCCGGCGGCGGCAACTTCGTCGACACGATGCTCCGGCTCGGCGGTGAGCGTGAATCGGTCTCCGTGGTGGACGACCAGCTCGGCCGCCCGACCTGGACCGGCGACCTGGCCCCTGCGCTGGTCGCCCTCGCGACAGCGCCGGCCACCGGGCTCTTCCACGCCGCCGGGCAGGGAAGCTGCACCTGGTTCGGGCTGGCCCGCGCCGTCCTGGAGCTCGCCGGCTCGCCCTGCGTCGTTCAGGCGGCCACCACCGACGAGTTCCAGCGCCCGGCGCCGCGTCCCGCCAACAGCGTCCTGGACACCGAGCGTGGCGGTGATGCCGTGCGGCTTGGACCGTGGCAGGATGGCCTGGTGGCCTACCTGAACGAGATCGGCGCCGCCCTTCCTGCCGAGGCCGGCGGAGGCTCCCGGTGAGGCTGCTGGTCTGCGGCGGGGCCGGCTTCATCGGCTCAAACTTCGTGCGCCAGCGCGTGGAGGAGCACGGCGACGAGGTGACCGTGCTGGACAAGCTCACCTACGCCGGGCGGCGCGAGAACCTCGAGGGGGTCCCGCACGAGTTCGTCCACGGTGCGATCGAGGACCCGGAAGCCGTCGCCGCGGCGATCGAGGGCGCCGGAGCGGTGGTCAACTTCGCCGCCGAGACCCACGTCGACCGTTCGATCGCCGAGCCCGACGCCTTCGTGAAGACCCACGCCCTGGGCACCTTCGTCCTGCTCGAGGCCGCCCGCGAGCGCGGACTGCGCTACCTGCAGGTCTCCACCGACGAGGTCTACGGCTCGATCGAGGAGGGCTCCTTCACCGAGGAGAGCCCGCTTGAGCCCTCATCGCCCTACAGCGCCACCAAGACCGGCGCCGACCTCCTGGTGCAGTCCTATACCCGGACCTTCGGGATGGAGACGGTGATCTGCCGCGGCTCGAACAACTACGGGCCGTTCCAGTACCCCGAGAAGCTGATCCCGCTGATGATCCTCAACGCCATGCACGGCGACCCGCTCCCCGTCTACGGCGACGGCCGGCAGGTGCGCAACTGGCTCTACGTGCGCGACTTCTGCTCGGGGATCGGCCACGTGCTGGCCCACGGCGCGGCCGGCGAGGTCTACAACGTCGGCGGCCCGGACGAGTGCACCAACCTCGAGGTCGTCGAGCGGATCATCTCGCTCACCGGCGCCGACCCGGCGCTCATCACCTACGTCGAGGACCGTCCCGGCCACGACCGGCGCTACTCGCTGGGCTCCGAGAAGGTCCGCGCGCTGGGCTGGCAGGCGCAGGTGCGTTTCGAGGAGGGGCTCGAGGAGACCGTCGCCTGGTACCGGGACAACCCGGGCTGGTGGGAGCCGATCCGCTCCGGCGACTACCGCGAGTACTACGAGCGCCAGTACGGCAGCTCGCTGGGCTGAGGCAGCGCACCGGGGACGCGGGAGACCCGCGCCGTCCCCTAGCGGGCGTTCAGCTGCTGCGAGACGGTCTGCATCGGGGCGAGGCTAACCCCGATGCCCCTCTCGAACGGGCTGGATAAAGCGAAGACGACGGTTATCGAGAGAGCCGGCACAACGCTCCAGACCAGCATCAGGGCCGGGTGCCGGGCGTTGACCGTTGAGACCCCCATCACGACGGCGAGGAGGAACCCGGAGACGATCAGCAGCACCACCACCATCGTGGGCAGGGATCGCTGCGCGACGGCCGAGACGGCCGCAGATTCGGTACCGAGCGCCCGCGCCGCGCTCACCATGCTCGTCACCTGCGGGCTGGGCGTCGTTGGCCCGAAGGCGTAGGTGTGCAGGGCATCCTGGAACCTGTCCAGGGGAACCGCCGAGGGCAGGCTCGCGGTATCGCCCCGGGCCAGGTCATTCTTGTCCCGGTAGGCGGCCGCCTCGGTGAAGGTGGCCAGCTTCTCCCTCAGCTGCGCGCTCTCGTCCCGGTCGGGGATGTTGTTGATCGCCCAGTTCATGTTGCGAACCGCACCGGCCTCCCGCTCGACCGCCGCCTGCCCGGCCGAGACGGCGCCCCAGGTAACGGTGATGGCAAAGCCGACGAAGAAGGCGAAGGTCGCCGCCAGGCCGGTGAGGAGGCGGACCGACTCGTCCGAGAGCTTCTCGGCGCTCTCCTCGCTGCAGCGCCGGGTGGCGATCGCGCGGGCGACGAGCATCACCGCGGCGAAAAAGAGAAAGAGAACGGCGGCGATGACCCACACCGACAGGCCTGCGAGGAAGCCCCCCATGGCGGGCAAGCTACGGCGCGGCCCGGACCGGTTTCGACGTCAACCGCTGCCGCTCAGCCGAAGCTGGCGATCTTCCAGCGGCCGGA
>JBJTBE010000108.1:0-9153 GCA_046091165.1 Solirubrobacterales bacterium
GGCGGGGAGCTGGTCTTCGCGGGCCATGAGCGCCCGGTGGCCTGCGATGACCCGGAGGCCGACTTTCTCGATGACGCCCTCTTCGAGAGCTGCCTGAGGGCGGCGACCGCCTCACAGGACTGCCAGGCGGTTGGCTGCCACCTGTACCGGCTCGGTACCGACGGGTCCGTCCGTCGCATCGCCGAGCCCGGTGACGGCTTCGGCTTTTACGACGTCAGGCTCTCCGCCGACGGAGCACGCATGGCGGCGGTGGCCGTGAGCGGCGGACGGTCGAGCGACACCTCCCGCCTGACGACCATGAACCTCGACGGCTCCTCGTCGAGGACCCAGGCGGTCACCGGCTTCACCGCCGGCACCGCTCCCGTCGGCCGCTCCGGCTTCCTCGCCGGGGCGGGCCAGGGCCGACTTTTCCGCGCCGCCGACTCGGGAGGATTCCGCGCAGTGAGGGGTCCTTCCTCCTGCGTCATCTATCGCGTCTCCACCGACGGTCCCAGGCCGGTGGTAACCGGCTACGCCGGGACCTTCGTCCTGTCGCGGGACCGGGGTTCGGCCCGCCGGATCGGCCCCGGAGGCGAGGCGCTCTGGGTCTCGCGCGACGGGCGGACGATCGCGCTGGCCGCCAGTATCAGTGCCGGGCGCGACGTGCGGATGCTCGTCAGCCGAAACGGGGGCGCGAGCTGGTCGAATACGCCGATCACCGACCCCACCGGGGAAGACGCCTCGCCCGCCCGCTTCATCGTCGGCGAGATAGCCGGCAGTTCGACCGGAGACCTGTGGGCGGTCGGCGGGCGCCGCGACCAGCCGGCCGCGCGGGTGTGGAGGCTCAACGGAAGCAACTGGGAGCGGGTCGAGGCCCCCAACCCGGAGGGCCCCCATCCCTTCTCCGACATCGTCGTTGGCGAGGGTGGCCGGCCGGTCATCTCCAGCCTTCAGGGCATCTTCCGTCTCGAAGGCTGAACCCGCTCTCCATAGGATCCGGGGCATGGGTGACTCGCTTCCGGGAACGCCGGCATCCGACGGGCTGAGGATGACGGGCGAGTTAGAGCCTTTGAGCACGCGCGGCTTATTGGCCTCATCCAGGTCCGCGATTGACGACGCTGCTTCGAGAATTGCGTCCGGCGTGCCCGAAGCCAAAGCACCTCGATAGAGCCGCTCGCAAGCATCAAAGTTGGGCACGGCGGGTCAGTCGGGAACGGTCGCCAGGTCCGACAGCATGCACACTCTCCTAGCCTCCACAGCCCGCCATTCTCGAAACTGGGCTAGAACCACCCCGATGTTCCCGGGCTCTGAGTGGGCGATACTGGGCTCGAACCAGTGACCTCCGCCTTGTCGAGGCGGCGCTCTCCCAGCTGAGCTAATCGCCCTGGGAGAGGCCAGATTACCAAGCCGAAGGGGGCTGGACGGGGCGCCCCTCGGCTACGCTCCCCCGACCACGCGGCGACGTGGCGGAGTGGTTACGCAGCGGCCTGCAAAGCCGTTTACACCGGTTCGATTCCGGTCGTCGCCTTCGGTGCCGGAAGCGAAGCGGCGCTGCGCGTTCGTAGAACCACTACGGTTTCCAAATGCTCAAGAGCCGCTTCCTCCTCGCATCCACCGCCTGCGCCATCGCCGCGATGGGCCCGATGGCCGCAGCCGGCCACGCCGCCTACCGGGGCACCGTCTCGGTCTCGACGGTCTCCGTGGGGGCCCCGGGCAACGCGCCGATCGCCATCGTTCCCTTCACCGACGCCGCCTACACCTCTTGCAGCCAGGTGCCGTCGGGCACCAAGCCCCCCTGCCAGTCGATTGGAGCCGTCAAGTACAACTACGAGATCGGCCAGCTCGAAGTGACCGTCGGCCAGTGGGTCACCTTCATGAACACGATCGACCCGGAAGGTCGCAACCCGTACCGGCTCTACGACGGCTACGTGGACCCCGAGGCCTGGCCGCAGTACGGGCAGGTTGGCTTCGTCAAGAAGGCCGCCAGCGGAAAGCATTACCGGGTGGGGTCCCCCGAGTGGATCGACAAGCCCTACGGCTTCGCGGATTTCCCGGCCGCCGCGAGGTTCGCCAACTCCCTCTACAACGGCACCCTCATCTCCAAGCAGTCGGGAACGACCAGCACATACTCGGTGACCACCTACAAGGTCAGGCTCTCGCCGAAGTCCAGCACCGGCATGTACGACCTCAAGAACCCCAACGCGGGGCGCGACCGGAAGGCCGGCTTCGTGGTCCCGAGCCAGAATGAGTGGGTCAAGGCCGCCTACTACGACAGGTCCACGGGGTCCTACTGGAAGTACCCGACCAACCCCGGGACCTTCGGAAATGCACCCGGTTACGACGCCGCCACGGCGGTCGAGCCGCTGACCACCCAGCTCGACTACACCACCGGAGACGTAACCAACGCCAACGGCTCGCCGATCGCATCGCTCGTTGACCAGAACGGCAACTACCCCAAGTGGTGCCCGAAGGCCGCGCAGACATCGTCGACCACCTGCTCGACCCAGAACCCGTTCGGGCTCTCCTCGACGGCCTACCTCGACGTCTACAAGGCCGGCCTGAGCACCGTTGGCCAGGCGCTCGTGCGCTCGCCCTGGGGAACCCTGGACCAGGGCGGCAACGCCGTCGAGTGGACCGACACCGTCACCGCACCTCCGGCCGGCGTCCAGGGCAGGCGCGTCTGGAGGCGGCTGCACGGCGGCGTCTCGAACTCCACCAGCTACCAGCTCTGGCCTTCAGCCGTGGGGCTGCAGCCGCAGGACAACGCCTTCTACGACCACGTCTACCCGTGGCTCGGTTTCCGCATCGGCGTCATCGGCAGCCTCAAGCCGAGGGGCTGACGCACGGGCGCCGCGCGGCGGCGCGATAAAGTCTTTTCCAGTGCGGCTGTAGCTCAGTTGGCTAGAGCGTCTGCTTGCCATGCAGAAGGTCGAGGGTTCGAGTCCCTTCAGCCGCTTCCCTGACCGCGCCGGCCCTTAGCCTCGGGGCGTGGACATCCTCACCGTCTTCCTGCTGGCGACCTTTACGGCGCTGGCTACCGGTTTCGGCGCCCTGCCGGTCAGCTGGATCGGGCCCGAGCGCGTTCGCCGCTACGAGCCCTTCCTGCTCGGGATAACCGCGGGAGTGATGACCGCCGCCTCTATCGGCCTGCTCATCGACCCGGTCCGTGAGGGCAACTTCGTCCCGATGCTCGTCGGGATGGCTTTGGGCGCCGCCTTCCTCTTCCTGGCCCAGAACCGCCTGGAGGAGCGCAGACCCAGCAACGACCCCGAGGTCGGGCGCCACGTCACCCGCTCGATCCTCGTCTTCGCCGTGCTCTTCGTCCACAGCCTCCCGGAGGGGTTCGCCCTGGGCTCGGCCTGGGCCTCGTCGGTGGCGGGGATCGGCGTCTTCGTCTTCATCGCCATCTCGCTGCAGAACGTCCCGGAGGGCACCGCCACCGCGATCCCGATGGCCCAGGCCGGCTACTCGAAGACGCGGCAGTTCTGGGCGGCCGTGGGAACGAGCGTCCCCCAGCCGATAGGTGCGGTGGCCGCCTTCGTGCTGGTGGAGGAGATCAACGCCCTCCTCCCCTGGTCTCTCGGCTTTGCCGCCGGGGCGATGTTCGCCCTGGTGGTCGCCGACCTGCTGCCCGAGGCTTACGGCGAGGGCCGGGGCCGCATGGCGACCGGCGGAGTCGTCTCCGCGCTCGTGGCTATGGCGCTGCTCGCGCTGCTGCTGGCCGCGGTGGCCTGAGTCAGGCGGCGTCGAGCGTCTCGTTGACGATCGCGTCGGCGTGGGCGTTCTGTTCGCGACGGACGGGGGTGAGCGACCAGGCGTCGAAGCCGGCCAGCGCGGCCAGGGCCTCGGCGTGGAGCGGCTTCATGTCGGCGTGCTTGACCTTGTAGCGGCCGTTGACCTGGTGGGCGACCAGCTCGGAGTCGTTGAAGATCTCCACCTCGGTGGCCCCGAGCTCGCGGGCGCGCGAGATCCCCAGCAGCAGGCCGTGGTATTCGGCGACGTTGTTGGTGGCCTCCCCCAGCAGCTCGCCGGTCCGGTCGAGGACATCGCCGTCCTCGGAGGTGACGATCGCGCCGGCGGCGGCCGGCCCCGGGTTGCCCCGCGAACCCCCGTCGACGTGGACGGTGACCCTCACTGGGCCTGGACGGCAGTGTGCAGGAGGCCGCTCTCGTCGCAGATCGCGTTGGGCTGGCGCTCCAGCTCGCTGAGGTCGCCGAGCTCGGGGCCCTGGGCGACCAGCCGCGGCCCAACCTCCTCGTTGGCGAGGTCGATCTCGTAGCGGTACCAGGAGAGCTCCCAGGCGATCACGACGCTGACGATGCTTCCCTCGCTCTCGGACGGCAGGACGCTCACCAGCGGCGCGCCCAGCGTCCTGGACAGCCCGGCGATCGTACGGGGCTGGATGCTCAAGTTAAATATCTCGATGGCGCGCACGGCCTTCATGTCGGCGTTGGTGGGGATGGCGTGGACGCCACGGTCGGGACGGTAGGGCGACGGCGAGGCCGGCAGCGCGAACTCCGAGGCCGGCTGACCCGGCGGCTCGGGCGCGCGGACCGGCTCGAACGGGTCCACCGCCTCCTCGGCGAGGGGCTGCTCCAGCAGCGGCTCGGCCTCCTCGGGCACGAGCAGCTCGGGCTGCTCCTTCGGGCGGCGGCCGAAGAGGCGCGAGGTCAGTGAGCGGCTGCCCTCCCGGCGGCTCCAGCCGATCCGCCCGCGTGCCGGGGCGGCGTCCGAGCCCTCCCGGATCCATCCCATCTCCACCGCTCGCGGCACACAGAGCTCGCAGACGGTCTCCCGGGAGCCCGCGTGCAGGAAGGCGTCGCTGCGCTCGCCGGGCAGCAGCCTGCGCTCGCAGATCGCGCAGCTCTCGGTGCCCCCCGTGGTCTTGATCTGGACCGCCGTCACGGCGGTGAAGTTAGCGCCCCGTGCTCAGGCCCGCGGGTGGCTCTGTTCGTAGGCGCGGCGCAGCCTCGCCGACTCAACGCGCGTGTAGATCTGGGTGCTGGAGAGCTGCTCGTGGCCGAGCAGCTCCTGGATGGCCCGCAGGTCGGCGCCGCCGTCGAGCATGTGGGTGGCAAACGAGTGGCGCAGCTGGTGGGGATGGACGCGCCCGGGGATGGAGGCGGCCCGCGCCCAGAGCCGCAGGCGCCGGCGCACGTCGGCGGCCTGGAGACGGCGCCCACTCTTGGAGAGAAAGAGCGCGAGCCCGCTGTCGGGTCCGGCCAGGGCGCACCGCCCGCGTTCCAGGTAGGCCGAGAGGGCGCGCCGGGCCGGCTCGCCGAAAGGAACGACCCGGGTCTTGGCCCCCTTGCCCTCGACTCGCAGCTCCTCGGTATCGAAGTCGGCCGAAGTCAGGTCGAGGGAGACGATCTCCTCGGCGCGCAGGCCACAGGCGTAAGCCAGCTCGAGGAGGGCCCGGTCGCGCAGCTCGAGGGGCGTAGAGGCGGGGATGCGGTCGAGCATCGCCGAGAGCTCGTCGGCCCGGAGCACGTCGGGCAGGCGCGACGGCCGCTTGGGGGCCGGCACCAGCTCGGCCGGGTTCTGCGCGACGAGACCGTGGTCGAGCAGGGTGCGAAAGCAGGCACGAAGCGAAGCGAGCTTGCGGGCGACGGTGGAAGGGGCCAGCCCGCGCTCCCCGCACTCGGCGACGAACAGGCGCACGTCGCGGGCGGTCACCCCCTCGGGCTCGACGCCGGCGGCCTGCGCCCAGCGGGCGAACCCTTCGAGGTCGCTGGCGTAGGCGCGCCGCGTGGGCCCGGCCGCGCCGCGGCGCACGAGGTCGGCGTCGACCATCGCGAGCGCCGAGCTCCAGGGCGCCGTGAGCTCCGGCCGCATATTCTCGTTTTCGGTGGGCGCTTTCTTCATCGATACTCAGACCGGCCGGGTGGCCACCGCCGACGGGCTCGCCGAGGCCGGAGTTGTCGCTACCGGCGAGGAGCCCGCGCTCCCGTGGCACCGGATCAGCGCCCCCGACGACGCCTCAACGATGTGGTACGCGGTGCTCCGCCGCCAGGAGCGGGGCATCTTTCTTGGCACCATGGTCTTTCGCCACGGCGACCACCATGCCTCTTTGCTCGAGGCGGGCTGGGAGGAGATTCCCGTGGCGGAGATCCTCGGCACCCCCGGCGAAAGCAGGCCCGGTCAGCCGATGTAGACCGGCGTACCGACCTCGACGCGGTCGAAGAGGTCGATCACGTCGCCCTCGGCCATCCGCACGCAGCCGTGGGAGGCGGCACTGCCCAGCGAGCCGATGTCCGACGTCCCGTGGATCCCGGCCCCGTTGGCGATGCCCATCCAGCGCGCCTTTAGCGGGTTATCGGGCCCGGGCGGGATCGACTGGCCGGCAAGGTCGCCGGCCCACTCGCTGTTGGGCACGTTCCAGACCGGGTCGACCTGCTTGTCCTGGATCGCGTAGAGGCCGCTCGGCGTGTCGTAGCCCGCGGCGCCGAGGGCGACGGTGTAGGTCTTGGCCGGCTTGAGGTTCTTGTAGAGCGTCAGCTGGAAGGAGCCGCGGCTGACCACGATCAGCGTCGGGTACTTCTCGGCCAGCTCGCCGGTGGTGACCTTGGGGCGAAGCTGCTTGGTGCGGACCTTGATGTCGTGCGGCGCGCCGGGTGTGCTCAGGGCCGCACGGACCTCGCGGCGCAGGCGCGTCTCCTTGACGCCCTTCCCGTCCTTGGAGGCCACCGGCGCGGGGCTTCCGCTGCCGAAGTCCAGCGAGGCGTCGCGCGCCGGCACATCGACGGCCTTGGAGACGCGCTTGACGAAGGCGCCGACGGCGCCGCGGTCGTAGCTGACGCTCGTCGAGACCGACGCGCCGAGGGGCTTGCCGGAGATCGAGCGGTAGGCGCGCACGACGAAGTTCTCCTGGCGGCTGCGCTCGAGGGCGGCGTCGACGCTCTGATCGACGTTGACCGAGACGTTCGCCTGCTCCGGGGTCAGCTTCCAGCTCTTGCCCTCGTAGCTGGCGACGACCGGCTGCTGGAGCTCGCCGAGGTAGTCGCGCTTGAGCTTGGCGATCGCCTCGTCACGGGTCAGCCCGCCGATCTCGACGCCGCCGACGTCAACACCGGGCGCGACCTTGTCGGAGGAGGCCTGGTCCCATGCGAAGGCGGCGCCGGCAAAGAGCGCAATCACGGCGACTGCGGCCAGAATCGGTATCAGGACCTTGCGCGACAAGAAGGCTCAACTCCCCCTTTGAGGATACGGACGCCCGAAGACGTCCGCGAAGGCTGCAACCTGCCCTCCAGCACGCCTCATTTCAACCGCGCGGTTCCCTCAGGAGACCGCGGGAAGATACGGAGAGAGCGCCTCCTCCAGCGCCGGCCAGTCCTCGGCCGCCAAAACCGGGAGGCGGCCACAGACTTCGCGGTTCCACGGGTGGAGGATCGTCGCCGCGGTCATCCCCTCGCCGATCGCCCGTTCGATGTTCACCGGGCTGTCGTCGACCAGCAGGTCGACGCCGATCTCCCGGCAGCGGGCGATCTTGTCGTACGAGCAGTAGAGCTCGTCGTAGCGCAGGCCGATCGAGTCCAGCCAGGCGGCGGTGACCTCGTGGGAGTCGGTGGAGCGGTGGCTGGTGATGTGGATGAAGTGGCCCGCGTCGGCCCAGCGGTTGACCGCTTCGACCGCGCCGGCGTAGGGAACGGCGTCCGTGACGTGCGGGTCGGCGTGGGTGGCGGCCACTACCGCGGTGACCTCCTCGGGGCTCAGCCCCTCGATGTGCCAGGTCTCCTGCTCCTCGTAGGGCAGGTGGATCCCGTGGCGTTCGAGCACGACCGCCGAGAAGTGGTCCCAGTAGTGGTGAAGGGTCGAGTCGATGTCGATGCCGATGCGCACCGGTCGGTGGCCGCCGGCCTGCCCGCTCAGCCTTCGACCAGGGTGACGGCGCCCTCGGAGGCGCTGCCCACCTGGGCGGCGTACTTGGCCAGCACGCCGGTGCGGTCGACGTTGGGCGGCGCGACGTAGGCGGCTACCCGCTCGGCGATCTCCTCGTCGCTGAGGTCGACGTCGAGCCGGCGCTCGGCCACGTCGATCGTCACGCGGTCTCCGTCGCGCACCGCGGCGATCGGGCCGCCACGGAAGGCCTCGGGCGCCACGTGGCCGGCCATGAAGCCGTGGGTGGCCCCGGAGAAGCGCCCGTCGGTCAGCAGCGCTACGTCCTCCCCCAGCCCGGCGCCGTTGATGGCTGCGGTTACGGCGAGCATCTCGCGCATCCCCGGGCCGCCGGCCGGGCCCTCGTTGCGGATGATCACCACGTCGCCGGGCTCGATCGTGCCGGCGGTGACCGCCTCCATTGCCATCTCTTCGCCCTCGAAGACCCGGGCCGGGCCCTCGTGGTGACGGCGCTCGTGGCCGACCAGCTTCACGACGCAGCCCTCGGGCGCGATGTTGCCGTGAAGGATCGCCAGGCCTCCCGAGGGGCTGATCGGGTCGGAGAGCGGCCGCACCACCTCCTGGCCCTCGAGCTCGACGGCCGCGCGGGCCTCCTGGCCGATCGTCTTTCCGGTGACCGTGGGCGCGTCCTCATGGAGCAGCCCGGCCTCCAGGAGCCGCGAGGCGACCAGCGGGACGCCACCGGCCTCGAAGAGGTCGACGGCGACGAAGCGCCCGCCGGGCTTGAGGTCGCAGAGCAGTGGCGTCTTCTCGCTGATGCGGTCGAAGTCGTCGATCGTCAGGGCGACGCCGATCTCGCGCGCGAGGGCCAGGAGGTGGAGGACGGCGTTGGTCGAGCCGCCGCTCACCGCCACCCCGGCGATTGCGTTCTCCAGCGACTCGCGGGTGATGATGTCGCTCGGCTTGAGCCCCGAGCGCAGCACGTCGAGGACCAGCTCGCCGGTGGCCTGCGCCACGCCGGCCTTGGTCGGGTTCTGGGCGGGGACCATCGAGGAGCCCATCGGGGAGATGCCGAGGATCTCGTAGGCCATGGCCATCGTGTTGGCGGTGAACTGGCCCCCGCAGGCCCCGGCTCCCGGGCTGGCCACGCCCTCGAGCTCGTGGAGCTCCTCGTCGCTCATGGTCCCGGCGGCATGAGCGCCGATCGCCTCGAAGACCTCCTGGATGGTGACGTCGTGGCCCTGGAAGCGGCCCGGCGGGATCGAACCGCCGTAGAGCATCACCGACGGCACGTCGAGACGGGCGAGGGCCATCACCGTGCCGGGAATCGTCTTGTCG
>JBJTBE010000109.1:0-18335 GCA_046091165.1 Solirubrobacterales bacterium
CCGGCCGCGACGGCTGCGCCCGCAAATGCCGCAATCAAGAGCCGGGAGCGGTTCTCCCGGCTAAACGTCCTGAGCCTTCCAATCCACATTGGCCGCGAAAGGGTATCGGACCCGACCTGGGGCGGACGCCACATGAGGCCGTGTATTCATGGCGTGTCGGCTCTGTCGGCCTGGACGGGAGTCCTCCGCATCTCGGCCATGGGCGCGGCTGGGATCGAACCAGCGGCCTCTCGCGTGTGAAGCGAGCGCTCTCCCGCTGAGCTACGCGCCCGGGAGCGGTGATTGTACGCGGGGTCAGCCGCTCGAAGCGACGCGGCGCAGTACTTCTTCGACACGCTCGGCCTGGCGGTCGACGCTGTGGCCTTCGGCCGCCTCGCGGGCTGCGGGGTTGGGTGAGGGCAGCGTGGCGGCGGCGCTCAGGCCTTCGAGGATCGCGCCGGTGCTTTGAGGGTCCACGAGCACGCCGGCCTCGGGCGTGACGAACTCCGGCGGGCCGCCGTTCTCCGTCGCGACGACCGTCCGGGCGCAGGCCATCGCCTCGAGCGTCGCCTGGCCGAAGGACTCCACGATGCTCGGCTGGCAGACGATGTCGGCGGCGGCCATCCAGCGGGGAACCTGGTCGTGGGGGACGCGGCCGACCACCTTCACTCCCGGCATCGCCTCGACCTGGGCGCGCAGCGGCCCGTCGCCGACCATCACCAGCGAGCCGCTGCCGATCCGCCCGTACGCCTCGGCCAGCCGCACCACATTCTTGTTCTCGTCCAGCGAGCCGACGAAGAGGAAGAGTGGTCCGTCGGCGTCGAGGCCCAGTTCCTGGCGTGCCTGGGCCTGGTCGGCCGGGGCGAAGCGCTCGAGATCGACGCCCGAGTCGATCACCTCGCTCTTGGGGCCGGCGGCCGGCACCCGGGCCACGAGCTCGCGGCGCAGATAATCGGAGACGCAGATCACCGCGCCGGCCCGCTTGACCGTCGCAGCGGTCACCTGCCGGATGCCCGGGATAGAACCGAGGTTGCGCACGTCCTGGCCGTGCGCGGTGAGGACGAGCGGCGTCTTCGACGAGAACGAGGCCAGCGCGGCCATCGCGCCGGCCGGCACGAGGAAGTGGGCGTAGATGACGTCCGGGTTGAAGCGCCGGGCGGCGGCCACCGCGTCGGTGCCGAGCTTGAGGTGCCGTACCCGGCTGCCGCCGCGGCTGTCGATCGCCACCCGCTCGATCACGTTGCCGCGGCGCTCCAGCGCGTCGCTCATCTGGGCGACGAAGGCGCCGAGGTCAGGGTCGTTGGGCCCCGGGTAGAACTGCGAGACCAGGAGGATCCGCATGCTCAGCCGGCGGGGAAGGTGTCCGGGCTCTGGATCGCGTCGAGCCAGAGCGCCCGGCGCTCGGCCGTCCCCTCGGTGGCGGCGAGCTCGTCGAGCAGCGTGGCGATCGCCTGCGAGGGCTCGAGCCCCTCGATCGCCGCCGTGCCCTGCCGCAGCTCCGGGCCGAGATTCTCGCCCGGGCCGGTGAGCACCTCGCGCATCACCTCGCCGGGTCGCACGCCGAGCATCGCCATCTCCGGGTCGCTGTCGTGGCCGGTCTGGTGCCAGATCCGCGTGGCCAGCTCGCCGACGTTCATCACCACCGGGTCGGCGACGCTCACCAGCCGCACGCCCCCGGTTCCCACCAGCCCGCCGTGGGCGAGCAGGGCCGAGGCGGCCTCGAGGGTGATCCAGAACCGCTCCATCGAGGTGTCGGTGATGGTCAGCGGAACGTCGGCGCGGGCCTGGCGCAGGAAGAGGTCCGAAGCGCTGCCGGCGCTGCCCAGCACGTTGACGAGCCGAACCGCGACGCGGTCGGCGTCGGGGCCGCCGGTGAGCGCGGTGATCTGCTCCATCATCCGCTTGGTGCGGCCGTAGAAGGAGGCGGTCGGCGCGGCCTTGTCGGTGGAGGCGACGACGACCGTGCCGACGTCGGCGGCGGTGGCGGCGTCGAGGATGTTGAGGCTGCCCTCGAGGTTGGTGGCGACGAACTCCTCGGGGTACTGCTCGGCGAGGTTTACGTGCTTGTAGGCGGCGAGGTGGAAGATCGCGTCGGGCCGGGCGCGCTCGATCTCCTCGAAGACCCGCGCGCGGTCGCGCACGTCGCAGAGCACGTGCTCGTAGGGAACGGGGGAGGTGCCGGCGCGGGCGCGCATGTCGGCTGTGATCGCCGCCTCGTGCGTGTCGAGCAGCGTCACCTGCCCGGGGCGGACGGCGTCGAGGAGCGTGGCCAGGCGGCTGCCGATCGAGCCGCAGCCGCCGGTGATGAGGATCCGCTTGTCGCCGAACTTCTCCTCCAGCTCGAGGATCGCCGGCACCGGGTCGCGCTGGCCGACGACGGCCTGCCAGTCGAACGGTTCGTCTACCACCGGGCGCTGGCGGGGCGGAACCTTCTCGCCCCCGGGTTCGGCGAGCGCCTTCTCGATCGCCCGGTAGCCGGCCTTCATGTTCGGCGACTTCGAGTGGTCGGGCTCGTTGATCTCGGCGACGACGTAGGGGACCAGGTCGGCGAGCTGCCGGACGATCGGGTCGAGGTCCAGCTCGCCCTCGTCGTAGTTGAGGCCCTCCCCGAGCAGGCCCGCGGCGTTGGAGACGTGGGCGACGTCGCTGCGCGGCCCGAGCTCCTCGACGTAGCGCTCGAGCTCGAGGCCCTCGTCGCCTTCGAGGTTGAAGACGCCCGGGTAGGCGGCGGCGAAGTTGCGAAAGAGCGCGGCGTGGGAGGTGTCGAAGGTGAAGCCCAGTTCGGGAATCGCGTCGCCCCACTGCAGGAGGTCCTGCCAGTGGCCGCCGATGGGGGAGAGGAAGAAGCCGCCCTCCCTCATCCGCAGGACCGGCGGCACGTTCTCGATCAGCGGCGTGACCCCGGCGTCAAGGCAGGCGCCGGCGTAGAAGCTGAGGAAGTCCTGCACCGCCGGGTCGTGGACCGGCTCGCCGCGGCGCATCTCCTCGGGCGTGATCGGGATGAAGAGGTGGATGGTGAGGACCGGCGAGCCGACCGCCGCCGCATAGCGGGCACTGCGCTCGATGCCGGCTTTTGCCTCGTCGTCGAGGTTGTCGACCCGGACGAAGGCGCCGCTCGGCCAGGAGACCGGAGCCTCGGCGGTGACGGTGACGCCATCGGGAAGCTCGGCCTTGGAGATCTCGATGGCGCGGTCCAGCGCGGCGTCATCGGCGATCTGCCCGCCCATCAGGCAGAGCTCTATGCCCTGCCAGTCGCCCCCGTCGAAGCGCTCGGCTATCTGGCCGGCCTCAGGAGAGGCCTTGAGTAGCAGGGTGGGCTTTGAGCCAGTCGACATAGAGGGGAACGGTCTCCTCGAGCGGGCGAGCCTCCAGGGCCAGTTCGGCCTCGTCGGCAGCCGCCGTGTAACTGTCATTATCGCCGGGCGGCGGCGTTCCTCCCGGCAGCTCCACCGGAATCTCGCTTCCGACCGCCTCGATCACGAGGTTTGCGGCCTCCACCAGCGGCGTGGAGGTGCCGGAGCTGGCCACGAGCGTCCCGCCCGCAGGACCGGCCTCCAGCGCCGCGGCCAGGCCGGCGACGAAGTCGTCGACGTAAAGAAAGTCGCGGGTGCGCTGCGGGTCGCCGGGGATCACGATCGGCTCGCCCTCCAGCGCCCGGGCGGCGAAGGCGGCGATGGCGCCGGTCGCTCCCTCCCAGGCCACCTGGCCGGGGCCGAAGACCGAGGGCAGGCGGATGACCGTCGAATCGGCGGGGTGCACGCGGCAGGCCTCCTCGCCCAGCCGCTTGGAGGTGGCGTAAGGGTCGCGGCCCGGGTCGCCGGCTACGCGCGTGGAGGAGAAGTAGGCCAGGGAGGCGCCGTGCTGCGCGCAGCCCTCCAGCAGGTTGAGGGTGGTGCCGGCGTTCTCGCGTACGGCGCGGGCCGGGTCCTCGCGGGAGCGCTTCGGGTCGGGCAGGCCGGCGAAGTGCAGGACGTGGTCCTGGCCGGCGACCAGCTCGCGGGCCTCCGGCGAGCCGACGTCTATCTCCACGGCGTCCAGGCCGCGCGCGGCGGCGCGCTGCGCCCCGCCGGGCCGGGTGGTCGGAGTGACCTCGTGGCCGGCCTCGCGCATCAGCACCGTCGTTCGCCAGCCCAGGAATCCGGTCGCGCCGGTGACGAGGAGCTTCATGCGGCGAGGTACGAGGCGACCGAGTGCTCGTAATCGAAGGGGCTGGTGAACTGGCAGGCCGCACCGCCGGCCGGCTCCTCGCCCCGGGCCAGGGCGGCGACGTCGGCGACGGTGAGGGTGTCGGCGGCGACGTTGAAGGCGCCCACGCCGCCCTCCGACGGCAGCGAGAGCAGGATCCGGGCGGCGTCATCGACGTGGACGGCGCCGATCGTCGCCGTTCCGCCGTTGTCGAGGGTCAGCTCCTCGCCGGCGGCCGCCTGGCGGCGGAAGCGGTCGATCACCGTCTGGGACTCCGGCCGGTCGTGCTCGACCGGGCTGGGGCCGTAGACGATGCCCAGGCGGGCGATGGCCAGGTCGAACGGGGCGGCCTGGGCGAACATGGCCAGCGCCAGCTCGCCGTAGATCTTGGAGAGGTGGGCGAGGTCACCCTGCTCGCCGTACGGGGTGTCGGCGCCGACCTGGCCGTCCAGGCCCGGGCCGTAGACGTGGAGCGAGCTGCCGACGACCACCGGCGGGCAGCCGCCCGCGGCGACCGACTGGGCCACGCGCCGGACGCCGGTGAGGTTGGTCTCCTCGGTGTAGTCGGGGTCGCTCTCGGAGAGGGGGCGGCTGGCCTGGGCGGCGAGGAGGATGACCTTGTCGGCGGCGGCGACGAGCGGGTCGACCTGGGAGCGCTCGCGGATGTCGGCGTCGACCACCGTTGCCCCCTGCGCTTCGAGCCCCTCGAGCTGGGAGCGGTCGGTGGCAAACCAGTTGTCGGCGAGGGTTACCCGGTCGCCGGCCGCAAGGGCCTGCTCGGCCATGGCGGCGCCGACGTAGCCGGCGCCGAGGATCAGCAGCTCCACGGGGCGCGAGGCTAACAGCCGGATACGCCGATTCCCGGGCGTTTTCGGCCCGGCGCGGGGTCGCATCCTTGTCGGCGCAGTCGGCTATAACCGTCCCGAATGTCCTTCCTGGACTCACTGGAGGCCCTGGTTACCGAGGGCCCCATCGTTTGGGCCTTCCTGGTCGCGCTGGTCGTCGTCCTGGCCCTCACGCCGCTGGTTGTCCGCCTGGCGCAGAAGATCGGCGCGGTCGACGCGGGCGGAGACCGGCCGCGCGTCCACACCGGCCCGATCCCGCGGATCGGCGGCCTGGCCATCGTCACGGGGATCCTCGTCGCCGTCCTGCTGTTCGTCGACATCGACGGGCCGATCGAGGGGATCGTGATCGGTATCCCGCTGATGGCCGCGGTGGGCCTGTGGGACGACATCCGCGGCATGAGGCCGCTGGTCAAGCTCGTCCTGATCCTGGCGATCTGCCTGATCCCCGTGGTCGGCTACGGGATGCGGGTCGAGGAGATCGGCCTGCCGGTGCTGGGGATCATCGAGTTCGGCTGGCTCTCCTACCCGCTGACCATCCTGTGGATCGCGCTGGTCGCCAACCTGGTGAACCTGGTGGACGGGGTCGACGGCCTGGCCGCCGGGCTGGTGGCGATCGCCACCTTCACCTTCGCGATCCTCGCCGTCTCCTTCGAGCGCGTCGAGGTGGCCGCGATGGCCGCGGCGGTCTGCGGCTCGACGCTGGCCTTCCTTCGTTACAACTTCAACCCGGCGCGGACCTTCATGGGGGACACCGGCGCGCTCACCCTCGGCTTCACCGTCGGCGCCCTGGCCGTCGAGGGTGTCCTGAAGGGAGCGGCGACTATCGCCCTCGCGGCGCCGCTGCTGGTGCTCGCCGTCCCGCTGCTGGACACCTCGTTCGTCGTGCTCAAGCGGATCCGCTACGGCCGCTCGCCGTTCGGCGCCGACCAGAACCACTTCTACCACCGGTTCCTGCGCATCGGCTTCAGCCAGCGCCGGCTCGTCCTCTGGCTCTACGCCTGGACGGCGCTCATGTGCTCATACGCGCTGCTACTGCGGTTCGTGCCGCCGCGGCCCGGGGGCGAGTGGGACACCTCGAACGCGGTCGTCTGCGGGATCGCCGGGGTCTTCGTGGTGGCCGCCTCGGTCTGGGTGATCTACACCCTCGAGATCCTCAAGGCCCGCCACCTGCAGGCCTTCCGGATCAGTCGTGGGGAGCCTGCGCCGGGGCAGTCCAGCCTGCCCGGGGATCCGGAAGCGGAGTCAGCCGAGCCTCGATCAGCTCCCGCTGGGACTCCAGGAACGGGGGGAGGATGACCTTCGTGCCCAGCTCCTGCACCGGCAGCCCGTCGACCAGGAAGCCGGGCTCGTCGGTGGCCAGCTCGTAGAGGATCCCGCCCGGCTCGCGGAAGTAGAGCGAGTGGAAGTAGTGGCGGTCGACCAAGCCCGAGCTGGGAACGCCGGCCTGGCCGACCTTCTCGATCCAGCCCGGAAGGTCGGCGTCGAAGGTGCCCCAGGCGAAGTGGTGGACGGTGCCGGCGCCGGGGCGGGCCGGCTCGTCGGGAGCGGGGTCGAAGGCGATCCAGCCTCCGCGCGTGTCGCCGCGAAGCTCGAAGCGCTCCTCCTCGCCGGCGCGCTCGGCGCCCATCAGCCGCTCGAGCATCGCGGCCGAGCCGCTGGGCAGCGCGCTGTAGGCGCGGACGCCCTCGAAGCCGCGCAGCGCCAACTCGGCCGGGATCTCGGGGTGCGCCGCGGTCAGCGGCTCGTCGCCGCTGGAGTCGACGACCAGCTCGTGTCCCATTCCCTCGGGGTCGGCGAAGAGGAGGGTGTCGCCGTCGCGCACCGTCTCAACGCCGTTGTCTGCGAGGCGACGCTCCCAGAAGTCGATCGCCTCGGGCGAGGCGACCCGGTGGACGATCCGGTGGACCATTCCGGCACCGGGGCGCCCGGGAACGGCGCCCGGGTACTCGAAGAAGGTGAGGTCGGCACCGGGGCGGGCATTCTCGTCCCCGTAGAAGAGGTGGTAGACGCCGGGGTCGTCCTGGTTGACCGTCTTGGCGGTCAGCCGCAGGCCGAGGACGCGCGTGTAGAAGTCGAGGTTGACCGGCGCGTCGCCGGTGATCGCGGTGATGTGGTGGATGCCGTCGAGCTTCATCGCTTCACCGGCGGCGGGGCTATTCGCGCGGCAGCGCGGTGACCGGGCCGGTGAGGCTCACCTTCAGCCGGTCGCCGGGGTGGCAGGCCGGGAAGCCGAGGTTGCGGCTGTGGACGCGCTCGCCACCGGCGAGCTCGAGGGTGACGAGCTGGTCGTGGCCGTAGTAGACGCGGTCGACGACGATGCCGTCGTGGCCCTCACCGTCCGGCGCGGTGGAGATCGACTCGGGGCGGATCAGGATGTCGACCGGGCCGCTCAGCGACGGGTCGACCTCGGCCTCGCCGAGCAGGCAGCTGGCCCAGCCGCCGCCGGCCTCGCCTGGCAGCACGTCGATCTCGCCCAGGAAGGAGGCGACCCAGTGGCTGGCCGGGTGGCCGTAGATCTCCTCCGGCGGCCCGCTCTGCTCGATCCGCCCGCGGTTCATCACGGCTACGTCGTTGGCGAAGCTGAGCGCCTCCTCCTGGTCGTGGGTCACGAGGATCGCCGCGACGCCCGCGGCGAGCAGGATCTCGCGCACCTCGGCGCGCAGCTCCTCGCGCATCGAGGCGTCCAGGCCGGAGAAGGGCTCGTCGAGGAGGACGACCTGCGGTGAGGGGGCGAGCGCGCGGGCCAGGGCGACGCGCTGCTGCTGGCCCCCGGAGAGCTCCTCGGGGCGCCGGGCGCCCAGGGCGGAGATGCCGACCAGCCGCATCACCGAGTCGACGCGGTCGCGGTCCGGGCGCCGGCCCAGGGCGTAGCCGACGTTCTGCTCAACGGTCATGTGGGGGAAGAGGGCGTAGTCCTGGAAGACCATCGCCACGCCGCGGTCCTCAGGCGGGACGAAGCGGTCGGGACCGGCGACCTCGCGACCGGAGATCTCGATCGAGCCCGAGTCGGCGCGCTCGAAGCCGGCGAGCAGCCGCAGGAGCGTGGTCTTGCCGCAGCCGCTCGGGCCCAGGAGCGCGGCCACGTCGCCGGAGCGCATCGTGAAGGAGACGTCGTCGACGGCCTGCACCCCGTCGAAGGCCTTGTTGAGCGCCGTGGCCTTGATCAGCTCAGGGCGCTCGCCGGCCCCGCCGATGGGGCAGGAGGCCACTCTTTCGGTTACCGAATCCACTTCCTTAATTGTGGCAAGTTCGCTCATCTTTCCCGTCCCACCAGCAGCCAGACTCCCGGAGCGGTCACCAGCAGCAGTACGAGGGCGGGGATGGCCCCGCTCTCGAAGAAGGCGCGCGTGGATTCCTGCCAGATCACCAGCGGCAGCGTGCTGAAGCCGATCGGCGAGAGGAGCACGACCACCGGCAGCTCCTTGATCGCCGCCACGAAGACGAGCGCCGCACCGGCGAGGATGCCGGCCCGGGTCAGGGGTATCCCGATGGTGGCCAGCACCTGGGCCGGCGAGCGCCCAGAGCCGCGGGCCGCCTCCTCCAGCCGCGGGGGCAGCTGCAGCACCGCGGCCCGGGTTGCGGTGAGGGCCAGCGGCAGGCAGACGATCGCCATGGCGATCACCGTCATGGGAAGCGTCTGGTAGAGGAACGGCACCAGGCGGATCCCGACGAAGACCACGGCGAGCGCGACGACGATCCCGGGCAGCGCGTAGCCGCTGGTGGTGAGGGTGTCGACGAGCCGGGACAGGCGCCCGGGTGCGCGGGCTCCCAGCCAGGCGACCGGAAGCGCCGCCACCGCGGCGACCAGCGCGGTGAGGGCGGCCAGCAGGAAGGAGTTGGCCGCCGCGGTGAGGACCTGCTGCCAGTCGGTCGAGCCGGCGACGCTCTGGGCCGACCAGTAGACGAGCATCCCCACCGGCAGCAGGAAGGAGAAGAAGGCGACGGTGGCGCAGTAGGCCAGGGCGGGCCAGCGCCAGCGCCCGAGCGGCACCGGGCGCGCCGCCCGGATGCTCCCCGGACCGACACGGTGGTAGGAGCGCCGGCGCCGCAGGCGACTCTCGGCGACCAGCAGCAGCAGCATCACGATCACCAGCACGCCGGCCAGTGCGGCGGCGCCGGTCCGGTCGAAGCTGGCCCGGTAGGACTGGTAGATGACGCGGGTGAACGAGTCGAAGCGCAGGATCGAGACGGCGCCGAAATCGGCCAGCGCGTAGAGGCTCACCAGCAGCGCCCCGGCGCCGATGGCCGGCACCAGCTGGGGCAGGATCACCGTCCGCGCGATCGTGGCCTGGGAGCGCCCCATGCCGGCGGCGGCCTCCTCGAGGTTGGGGTCAAGGCGCCGCAGCGCCGCCCGCACCGGGAGCAGCACGAGCGGGAAGGTGAAGAGGGTGAGGACGATCCAGGCACCCCCGAAGCCGTAGACGCTGGGCAGCCGCTCGACCCCGAGCAGCCCCTGGAGCTCGCCGCGGGGCCCGAGCGCCGACACGAAGAGGTAGGCGCCGATGTAGCTGGGGATCACCAGGGGCAGCACGGAGAGGACGGTCCAGCCCCGGCGCCAGGGAAGGTCGCTGCGGCTGGTCAGCCAGGCCAGGGGGACGGCGACCAGCGTGGCGGTCGCTCCCACCGCGACCGCCAGTGCGAGGCTGCGCAGGAGAAGCGAGAGCGTGTCGGCCCGCCAGATGACCTCCCAGGCCACCGCCGGCTCGTCGAGGATGACGACGAACAGGTAGGCGACCGGCACGGCGCAGACGACGGCGACCAGGCCGGCGGCCACGAGAGTCCCGGCCGAGACCCTCCGCAGGGCCAGGAGGCGCGGCGCCCGCGGGACCGCTGTGGCCGGGGAGGACACCGGTCAGAGCACCCCGGTCTCCTGGAGGAGCTGCTGGGTCCCCTGGAGGTCCTCCAGGTCGGCCAGGTCGATGTCGGGCTGCTTGATGCTGGTGAGCGGCGGCAGCGACGGGTCCTGCTTTACGCCCGGCACCAGCGGGTACTCGCCGACCTCCCGCGCGAAGTACTCCTGCTGGGGGTCGGCGAGCAGGAAGCCGATGAACGACTTCGCGGCGTCCTGCTGGTCCGAGGCGCCGGGGATTCCGGCCCCGGAGACGTTCACCAGCGTCCCGACGTCGCCGCCGGGGAAGAAGTGGAGCTGAACGGGGTAGTTCTCCTGCCTGATCTCGCCCTCCCGGATGCCCTCGAGCACGTAGTAGTGGTTGATCAGGCCGACCTCGATCTCGCCGTCGGCGATGGCGTCGCGGATGATTGAGTTCTTCTCGTAGGACTGGGTGCCGTTGGCCTTCATCTCCTCGAGCCACCTCTTCGTCTTCTCCTCGCCGGCGGTGAGGCGCATGGCGGTCACGAAGGCCTGGAAAGAGGCGTTGGGCGGCGCCCAGCCGACCTTGCCCTTCCAGCGGGGCTGGGTGAGGTCGAAGACCGAGTCGGGCAGCTCGTCCCTGCCGAGCTGGCGGCTGTCGTAGGCCAGGACCCGCACGCGGCCGGTGATCCCGACCCAGTCCCCGTCGCTGGAGCGGTACTTCGCGGGGACGCGGTCGAGGATGTCGCTGGGCAGCTTCGTCAGCAGGCCGGCCTGCTGGAGGGCGCCGAGGGCGCCGGCGTCCTGGCTCAGGAAGAGGCCGGCCGGGGTCCGGTCGCCTTCCTCGCGAAGGGTGGAGGCGAGCTCGGCGCTGTCTCCGTAGCGGACCTCGACCTTCACGCCGGGGTTCTCCCTGCGGTAGCGCTCGACGAGGGGCCCGACGTACTCCTCGTCACGGCCGGAGTAGATCGTCAGGCTCTTGCCGTCCCCGGCCGAACCCGAGCCGGAGCCGCACCCGGCCACGACGGCGGCGGCGAGGGCGGTCAGCAGAAGGGCGAGGACGGCGGTCTTCTTCACGGGGACTGGGCTCCTGGGTTAAATCCGATAACGGCAGTAGGAGTTCTAGCAATCTTCAGCCCCGGGGGGCGGCAAAGCAGGCGCGTCCGCAGCGGTGCCTACCCTCTGGCCCATGTCCACGCCGCCTCCGCAGGATCCGACCCAGGTCTACCAGCAGCCGGGAGGGCAGCCGCCCTACCAGCCCCCGCCGCCCAATCAGCAGGGCTCGGGCTCGGGCAACCCGTGGCCGTGGGTCCTGGGCGCGGTCGCCCTGATCGTCGCCGGCGTGATCGCCGCGATCCTGATCACCTCCAGCGACGACAGCGGCAAGACGCCCAAGACGGTCGACCGCACCCAGACGGTCCAGACGACGATCACCCAGGCCACCACCCAGACGCAGACGGTGACCGTGCCGACCACGGTCACCACGCCGCCCGACAACGGCGGCCAGCCGGCGCCCTGACCGGCCCGCCTAGCGCGGGCAGAGCCGTGAGACCCGCCAGCTGGCGTTGCCGCCGGCGGGCCTGAAGCCGGCCGGGGCCGGCACGACGAGCGAGCCCAGGCCGCGGTCGAGGATGTAGTTGTCCGAGACCGAGGGGTTGGCCGGCGTGACCCAGGTTCCCTGGCGTGGCCTGCGCTCCTGGACGTTGACGATCGCCGCGGGGGGCACGTCGAGCCAGAGGGAGAGCAGCGGCACCGGGCGGTGGTTGGGCACGGTCACCGGCAGGCAGTCGCGGCCGATCAGGCCCGGCGGCTGCTCGACCAGCGCCTTGAGGTCCTGCTGGATCGCGTCCTGGCGCTCGAGCGCCTCGCGCAGCCCGGAGATCCGCTCGGCCCGCGAGGGCAGGAAGACGGCCAGCAGCACCAGCGACACCACGGCAAACCACGACCACCACTGACGCCGCTGGTCGCCGGGCTCGAGCTCGCGCCAGCCGAATACCCCGGCCCCGCAGAAGATCGCCCCGATCGCGGCGGGCAGGAGCAGGTAGCGGCCGAGGATCGGCAGGCCGGCGATGGCCAGCACGCAGAAGGCCCCCAGCGCCACGACGCCGACGACGACCGCGATCTTCGCCTTCTCCCTCAGCGTCCACCAGGCGAAGGCCAGCCCGCCGCCGGCGGCGAAGAGCACCGGCTCGCGCAGGATCTCGCCGATCCGGCGGGGCACGGTCAGCGGCAGGTCGCCCAGCCCGGTGGGCCGGTCGAGCGCCCTGACGTTCTCCTGCGTGCCGGTGAGCGAATGGACCGGGCTGCCGGCCAGCAGCCAGTCGCTCAGCACCCAGACCAGCGGCGCCAGCGCCGCGAGGGCGATCCAGCCGGCGACCTTGCGGGCGTCGCTGCGGTCGCCGAGCAGCAGCCAGAGCACGTAGGCGGCGCTGAACGCCCAGGCCTCCGGGCGGATCAGGCCGGCCACGGCGAGCAGGGCGAGCACCGGCCAGCCGGCCCGGCGGCGCCGGCTCTCGATGAGGACGGCCCCGAGCACGAGGGCCACGTAGGGGATGTCGACGTAGGCGCGGGCGCCGAAGTCCAGCAGCGGGCGGCTGGTCAGCATCACCAGGGCGGCGACCACGCCGGCCCACGGGCCGAACCACTCGGCCCCCAGCTCGTAGACCAGCCAGATCAGGACCCCGAGGAAGAAGAAGCCCAGGACGATCGTCAGGTCGATCGCCGCCAGCGCGTGGACGGCGCCGTCGGCGGCGCCGCATCGCGGCGAGAGGACGATCCCGTAAAGGGTGGAGAGCGGGTGAGGGGTGGGGGAGAAGGGCAGGTCGAAGTCCGGCGTGCGCCCGTTGGCCAGCTCGCGGCCCCAGGCCAGCGAGTAGAGCGTGTCGTAGTTGACGACGCTGCGCCCGGCCATTAGCCAGGCCAGCGCGCCGAGCAGGGCGGCGGCGACGGCGGCTCTCAGCGTGCGCGCCATCGGCGGCTCAGCCCCGCGGCAGCGCGGCGAGGGCGACGAGCATCTCCCGCGCGCAGCGCTCGCCCAGGAGCAGGCTCTCCACCGCGAAGGACTCGTTGGGCGCGTGGATGTCGTCGTCGGCCAGGGCAAAGCCGGTGACGACGACGGGGATGCCCCGCGCCTGCAGGTCGGCGACGACAGGGATCGACGCCCCCGCCCGCACCAGCACCGTCTCCAGGCCGCTGGCCCGGTCGATCGCCTCGCGGGCCAGGCGGATGGCCGGCAGATCAGGCTCGAAGAGTGAGGGCTCCCCGGCATGCCAGGAGATCTCCATCGTGGCTCCGTCGGGCAGGCCGGAGCGCATGAGCCGCTCGAACTCGGCCTTCATCGCCGCCGCGTCCTGGCCGGGAGCCACCCGCAGCGAGACGAAGGCCTCGGCGCGCGCCGGGATCACCGTCCGCGGCGAGCCGGCCTCGATCCAGTTGATATCCACGGCCGGGCGGGCGCCGTTGCGCAGCCGGAACTCCGTGGCGGCCTCCGGGTAGAGGGGCCGGGCGCCGACCTCGTCGAGGATCTCCGAGCCGGGGCGCAGGCGCTCCCAGCCCTCGACCTCCTCCTCGCCGGGTTCGGCTGCGCCGGCGGCGAGCTCCTCACGCACCACGCCGCGCTCGTCGGGTACCACCTGGGCCAGCACGCGGTGCAGGACGTTGAGGGCGTTGAGGACGCTGCCCCCGTACATCCCGGAGTGCAGGTCGCGCGGCTGGCACTCGATCGTCAGCTTCGCCGCGATCACGCCCCGCAGGCCGACGGTGATCGCCGGGGTCTGCGGGTTCTCCATCTGGCAGTCGAAGACGATCGCGCAGTCGGCGCCGCGGTCGTCGCTGCGCACCCACTCGGCCACCGAGGCGCCCCCGACCTCCTCCTCGCCCTCCACCACGACCCGCACGTTCACCGGCAGCTCGCCCTCGGCGGCCAGCGCGCAGGCGGCATGGAAGAGGGAGAAGAAGTTTCCCTTGTCGTCGCTGGCCCCGCGGGCGTAGAGCCGGCCGTCGCGGACCTCGGGCTCGAACGGCGGCGAGTCCCAGGCCTCGGGCGGGCCGGGCGACTGGACGTCGTAGTGGCCGTAGATGAGGACGGTGGGGGCCTCGGGCGACGGCCCCTCGAGCTCGCCGACGACCAGCGGGTTGCCGTCGCCGATCGTCACCAGGGAGGCCTGGCCGCCGGCCCGGCGGATCTTCTCGGCGGCGAACGCCGCGCCCCGCTCGAGGTCGGCGGCGTCGCCCTCCCCGGTGGAGATCGAGGGGATCCGCAGCCACTCGCAGAGCTCTTCGAGCATCGTCTCTTCCATCGTCCTTCACCCTACTTTCCGGCCCCCGCGGAGCGGCCCGGCGCGCCGGGACGGCGACTAGACTCGCGCAGGTGTCCGCAGGCCCCTCGCTCTACCGCCGTCATCGTCCCCGGACCTTCGATGACGTCGTGGGCCAGGAGCACGTCGTGCGGACCCTCTCCAACGCGATCGAGCAGGGAAAGGTGCACCACGCCTACCTGTTCGTCGGCTCCCGCGGGACCGGCAAGACCTCGACGGCGAAGATCCTCGCCGCCTGCCTGAACTGCGAGCAGGGCCCGACCACCAGCCCCTGCGGCCGGTGCGAGTCGTGCGTGGCGATCCAGAACGCCTCCTCGATGGACGTCATCGAGATGGACGCCGCCTCGCACAACTCGGTCGACGACATCCGGGAGCTGCGCGAGAGCGTGGCCTTCGTCCCGGTCAGCGGGCGCTCGAAGGTCTACATCCTCGACGAGGCCCACATGCTCACCACCCAGGCGTGGAACGCCTTCCTCAAGACGCTCGAGGAGCCGCCGCCGAACACGATCTTCGTGCTGGCCACCACCGAGGCCCAGAAGGTCCTGTCGACCGTGGTCGACCGCTGCCACCGGTTCGACTTCGGCCGCCCGAGCGTCGAGCAGCTGACCGTCGTGCTGCAGCGGGTCGTCGAGGAGGAGCAGATCGAGATCGCGCCCGACGCCTTGGCGCTGATCGCCCGCCACGCGACCGGCTCCTTCCGCGACGCGCTGGGCACCCTCGAACAGCTGGTCACCTACACCGGCAACGCCATCGCCGTCGAGGACGTGCTCGCCGTCCTGGGCGTGGCCGACGACGACCTGCTCTTCGGCGCCCTGGACGCCGTGGCGGCCCACGACGCGCGGGCCGCCCTGGAGGCCGCCGCCGCCCTGGCCCGGACCGGCCGCGACCTGCAGGTCGCCGCGCGCGACCTCGAGGTCCACGCGCGCGAGCTGCTGGTCGTCAGGACCCTCGGCGAGGTGCCCTCCGAGCTGCGGGTCACCGCCGACCGCGACCGCCGCCTGGAGGAGCAGGCGCTGCGGGTGCCCGAGGCCGACGTGGTGGGGCTGCTCGACCAGCTGGCCACGGCGATGCGGGCGATCCGCGACGGCTCGGACGCGCGCACCCAGATCGAACTGGCCCTGGTCAAGGCCGCCACCCCGTCGGTCGACGCCTCGACCAAGGCCCTCCTGGCGCGGATCGCACGGCTGGAGGGTGGCGAGCCGGTGGCCGCCCCGCCGGCGCCCGCACCGTCCCCGGCCCCTGAGGCGCCCGAGCCGCCCGAGCCGGCGGCCGAGGCCTCCCCGGCCGCCGGTCCTGAGCCGCCCGCTCCCGAGCCCCAGGCGGTCGCCTCCGGCGGCGGGGCCTCGGCCGCAGCCCGGCCCGCCGAGGAGCCCGCCGAGCCGGCGCCCGAGCCGGTGGCCGTGGCGGTGCGCATCGACGAGGTGGCCGAGCTGTGGCCGGCGGTCGTGGAGACCCTCCAGGCCGACCAGTCGCTGCTGGCCGCCGCGCTGGCCGGCGCCCAGCCGGTCGAGATCCGGGCCGGGACCACGCTGGTCGTCGCCTTCGGCGCCGAGGATTCGTTCAACCGCAGGATGGCCGCCGACAACGCCGAGCACCGCGAGGCGGTGGTGGAGGCGGTCCGGTCGCTGACCGGGGCGCCGCTGCGGGTCGAGTACGAGACCCGGGAGGTCGAGCCCCGGGAGTCGGCCCCGGAGCTGGCCGGCGAGGAGCTGGTCGACCGGATCGTCGAGACCGTCGATGCCGAGGAGATCGTGCCGACCGCCGGCGCGGCCGGCGACGGCGCCCCGGGCGGGGTGCCCGACGCGGGCGCGGCGCCTCCCGCGGACGCGGAGGAGTAGGGCCATCTACGCGGCCCCGGTCCAGCGCCTGATCACCGAGCTGAGCAAGCTCCCGGGGATCGGCACGCGCACCGCCCAGCGGCTGGCCTTCCACATCCTGCGCCTGGAGCCGGCCGATGCGCTGGCGCTCGCCGAGGCGATCACCGAGGTCAAGGAGAAGATCGGCTTCTGCACGGTCTGCTTCAACCTCTCCGAGGGCGAGACCTGCACGATCTGCTCCGACGAGCGTCGCGACGCCTCGGTCATCTGCGTGGTGGAGGAGCCCGGCGACATCATCCCCGTCGAGCGCACCCACGAGTTCCGCGGCCGCTACCACGTGCTCGGCGGGGCGCTCTCGCCGATCGACGGGATCGACCCCTCCGACCTGCGAATCGACGAGCTCTACCGGCGCGTGGAGAAGGCCGACCCGCCGGTGACCGAGGTCGTCCTGGCCACCAACCCGACGACCACCGGGGAGGCGACGGCCCTGCACCTGGCCCGCGAGCTGCACGAGCGCTCGCCCGACGTGGCGGTGACGCGGCTGGCCTCCGGGCTGCCGGTCGGCGCCGACCTCGAGTACGCCGACGAGGTGACCCTGGGCCGGGCGATGCTCGGCCGCCGGGCGGTCTGAGCGCCGGCCGCGCCTATTCTTTGGCGACGATGTCCCAGGGCACGATCGTCATGAAGTTCGGGGGAACCTCGGTCGCCGACGCCGAGAAGATCCGCCGTGCCGCGGGGCGGATCGTCGCGCGCCGGGAAGAGGGCTACGAGGTGGTCGCCGTGCTCAGCGCCCGCGGCAAGGAGACCGACCGGCTGATCGAGGCCGCCCAGGAGGTCTCCGGGAGCCCCGACCCGCGCGAGATGGACATGCTCCTCTCGACCGGGGAGCGGGTCTCCTGCGCCCTGGCCGCCATGGCGATAAACGACCTGGGCCACCGGGCGATCTCGCTCACCGGCTCGCAGGCCGGGATCGTCACCGACACCTCCCACACCAAGGCCCGGATCCTCGACGTACGCGCCGACCGGATCCGGGAGGCCCTCAAGGAGGACAACATCGTGCTGGTCGCCGGCTTCCAGGGCGTCTCCACCGACCGGGACGTCACCACCCTGGGCCGCGGCGGCTCGGACACCACCGCGGTCGCGCTGGCCGCCGCGCTGGGTGCGCCCGAGTGCGAGATCTACACCGACGTCTCGGGCGTCTTCACCGCCGACCCCCGGATCGTGCCCGACGCCCGCAAGCTGGCCGCGGTCTCCTCCGAGGAGATGCTCGAGATGTCGGCCTCGGGGGCCGGCGTCCTGCAGCTGCGCAGCGTCGAGTACGCCCGCAACCACGGGGTGAGGATCCACTGCCGCTCCAGCTTCGAGGACGGCCCCGGTACCGTTGTGCTGACCGAGCAGGAGACCATGGAACACCCGCTGATCACCGCCGTTACCCACTCGACCGACGAGGCGCGCGTCACGCTCAAGGGCGTGCCCGACACGCCGGGCGTCGCCGGGCAGATCGCCACGGCGCTGGCCGACGCCAACGTCAACGTCGACATGATCATCCAGAACGAGCCGCTGGAGGACGGCTCCCGGGCCGACATGTCCTTCACCGTGCCCCGTGACGACCTCAGGGTCGCCGGCGACGCCCTCGAGCGCCTCAAGGGCGAGCTCGGCCTGGGCGAGATCGCCACCGACGAGGCGATGGGCAAGGTCTCCGTGGTCGGCGCCGGGATGCGCACCCACCCCGGGGTCGCCGCCCGCGTCTTCAGCGTCCTGGGCGAGCAGGGGATAAACATCGAGATGATCGCCACGTCGCCGATCAAGATCTCGTGCGTGATCCCGGGCGACCGCGTCGAGGATGCCGTCCAGGCCCTCCACGCCGCCTTCGAGCTCAACGGCGACGAGACGATCCGCGCGGAAGAGCCCTTCGGGCAGCCCTCATGAGGATCGCCGTGGTCGGCGCCACCGGCGCCGTCGGGCGGCTCCTGCTCGAGACGCTTGATGGGCGCGGGGTAGCCGCCGACGAGGTGGTGCCGTTCGGCAGCGAGCGCTCGGCCGGGTCCAGCCTGGGCCGCTGGGGCGAGGTCCGGCCCCTCGACGAAGCGGGAATCGAGGGCTTCGACCTGGCGCTGATGTCGGCCGGTGGCGCGGTCTCGCGCGAGTGGGCCCCCCGGCTGGCCAAGGCCGGCGCCCTCGTCGTGGACAACTCTTCGGCCTGGCGGATGGACCCGGAGGTGCCGCTGGTGGTGAGCGAGGTAAACCCCGAGGCGATCGACGGCGCCGGGAAGGGAATCATCGCCAACCCCAACTGCACCACGATGATCGTGATGCCGGCGATGAAGGCCGTGGACGGCCTCTTCGGGTTGCGCTCGATGGTGGCCACCAGCTACCAGGCGGC
>JBJTBE010000110.1:0-6191 GCA_046091165.1 Solirubrobacterales bacterium
CCCCCCTCCGTCCCGCCCTCTCCGCGCCCCGCACGCCGCCCGGATCGGCACGGTGTGGAGACGGCTGGGTCACGGCTCGACGATACTGGTCTCGCCGTCGGCCAGCAGCGCCGCCAGGCAGAGGCACGACTTGACCTGGGCACTGGCCACCGGGAGCTCGTACTCGATGCCCCGCAGCCGGGCCCCGTCGACCTCCAGCGGCGGCAGCCGCCCGTCGGAGGCCTCGATCCGGGCTCCCATCAGCGTCAGGGGCTCGACTATCCGGTCGACCGGCCGGCGCCGGATCGAATCGTCCCCGTCGAGCTCGAACCGGCGTCCCTCCTGTCCGGCCAGCCACCCGGGCAGGAGCCTCATGAGGGTCCCCGCGTTGCCGACGTCGATCGGCCCGGGGGGCTCCTGGGCGTTGCGAAGGCCGGCACCCCGGATCGTCACGTCGCCCCCCTCCCTTTCGACCAGCGCGCCGAGCGCCGCGACGGCCCCGAGCGTGGAGAGGGTGTCCTGGGCCTGCAGGTAGTTGGAGATCCGCACCGGCTCGTCGGACATCGCCCCGAGGATCGCCAGACGGTGGGAGATCGACTTGTCCGGCGGCACCGCCAGCTCGCCCCGCAGCGGGCCGGAAGGCTCTACGTAGACCTTCACTTCGGCGCCAGGTCGATGCCGGCCAGGCAGCCCTCCGCGGCCCGCGCCTGGTCCTCGGGAACCCAGAGCGAGATAACCCCGCTGCGCCGGTCGGCCGCCGGGCTGAGCGCCATGTCGACGATGTTCACGTCGGAGCGGCCCAGCGCCAGTGCGATCTCGGCCACCACCCCGGGCCGGTTGGGCACGGCGACCCGCAGTTCGCGGACCGGACCCCCCTCGAGCCCGAGCTCGGCCAGGCGGCGACGCTCGGCCCCGGCCTGCTCCTGCCAGCCCAGGAGCCGGTCGCGGTCCTCCTGCCCGAGCGCTTCGCGGACCCCCGCCAGGCGCTCCATGGCGGTGTCGATCGCCTCCCCCAGGGCGCCGGCGTTGGCCCTGTAGATCGAGGCCCAGAGCTCCGGCGTGGAGCCGGCCACGCGGGTCGCATCACGAAAGCTGGGGCCCGCCACCGGGATGGTCCGGTCGCCGAGCGCCGTGGCGGCCTGCTCGACAAGGAGGTTGGCGAACACGTGGGGCAGGTGGGAAACGGCGGCCATGATGCGGTCGTGCTCGGCGGGCTCGACGATGGCCGGGCGGGCGCTCAGCGAGGTGACCATCCGGTGAACGCGCTCCAGGCTTACCCCGCTGGTGGTCTCCACCGGGGTCAGGTACCAGGTGGCGTCGTCGAAGAGCCCTTCGCGGGCGTTTTCGAATCCCGAGACCTCCGAGCCGGCGAGCGGATGGCCGCCCACGTAGCGCTCGTCGCCGCCGGCGGCGGCCACAACGCCGGCCTTCGTGGAGCCGACGTCGGTGACCGCGCAGTCCGGCGGCGCCACGGCGAGCACCTCCCGGACGGTCTGCTCGCAGAGCGCTGCGGGAACGGCCACGACGACGATGTCGGCCCCGTCCACCGCCTCCTCGACGCTCTCGCACGCCTCGTCGATCAGGCCGGCCTTCTCCGCCTGCCCCGCCCTGGGGCTGAACCCCCGCACGGTGAAGTCGCCGCTGCGCCGGGCGGCCAGGCCGAGCGAGCCTCCGATCAGGCCGACACCGACGATCGCGAGGATCAAGTGGCCGGCGCCCCCTCGGCCAGGAAGGACCGCTTGCCGGCCAGCTGGGCGGCCTGGTCGACCTTCGCCGCAAAGGCCGCAAACTCTTCGGCGCGGAGCGCCTGCGGGCCGTCGCAGATGGCCTCCTCGGGCTCGGGGTGCACCTCGACGATGATCCCGTCCGCGCCGGCGGCCGCCGCCGCCAGGGAGAGCGCGGGAACCAGCGAGCGCCGCCCGGCCGCATGGCTGGGGTCGACGATCACCGGCAGGTGGGTCATCTCCTTGAGGACGGGGATCGCGCTCAGGTCGAGCGTGAAGCGGTAGGCGGTCTCGAAGGTCCGGATGCCCCGCTCGCAGAGCATGACCTCCTTGTTGCCTTCCTTGAGGATGTACTCGGCCGCCATCAGCAGCTCCTCGAGCGTGCTCGAGAGGCCGCGCTTGAGCAGCGTCGCGCGGCCCGACTTGCCGATCTCGGTGAGCAGGTTGTAGTTCTGCATGTTGCGGGCGCCCACCTGGATCACGTCGGCCACCTCGAGCACGGGTTCGAGGTCGCGGAGGTCCATCAGCTCGGTGACGATCGGCATGCCGGTCTCCTCCTTGGCCTCGGCCAGCAGGCGCAGCCCTTCGCCGCCGAGGCCCTGGAAGGCGTACGGCGACGTGCGGGGCTTGTAGGCGCCGCCCCGGAGCATCGATGCGCCGCCCTTCTGGACGGCGTCGGCCGTAGCCATCAGCTGCTCGCGTGACTCCACCGTGCAGGGGCCGGCGATCAGGGCGAAGTTGTCACCGCCCACGCGCGCGCCGCCGATCTCGAAGACCGAAGGCTCGCCGTGGCGTCCCTCGAGTGAGGCGAGCTTGTAGGGCTTGAGGATCGGGACCACGCGGGCCACGCCCTCGAATCCCTCCAGCTCCAGCTGGCCGACCCGCACCTCGGTGTCGGAATCTCCGATCGCCCCGATCAGGGTCAGCTCGGCACCCCGGCTGGGATGCGCCTCGGCGCCAACCGACTCGATCTTGTCGATCACGGCCTGGACCTCTTCCTCGGAGGCCTGCGACTTCATGACAATCAGCATCTGGTCTCTTCTTTCCTGTCGATGTTGCGAGAAAGCTTCACTGTGCGCCGCCGCGCCGGGAGACGGACGGTGCTCCTTCACCCAGTCTCGGCGCCCGGCTGCGGGACCCTTCCTGACGGCGCGCGTGCGCCGGCCGGACGCCTAGAGAAATCGCCAGTAGGGGTAGGAGCGGCCCGGCAGGCCGCCCACGGGGGGCTGCGTGCGGATGTCGGTGCCGGGGTGCTCCATCGCGACTATTGAAGCACAAGGCGCCCGCCACGTACGCAGGATCGGTGGCCCGGGTGGCTCTCATGCGAGCGCGGCGGCCAGCGCCTCGAGCAGGCGCGCGTTCTCATCGTGGGAGCCGAAGGTGATCCGCAGCCAGCCGGCGCGTCCCAGCCCGCTGCCCCCACGGACCAGCACCCCGCGCGAGGCCAGCTCGCCCAGGATCCGCTCCTCGACCTGCCCCGGCTCCTGGCCGTCCTCTTCCGGCAGTCCCACCCAGCAGAAGTTGGCCTCCGACGTGGCCGGCGAGAGGCCGAGCTGCTCGAGCCCGGCCATCACCTGGGCGCGGCCGTCCAGGTTCCTGGAGACGCGCTCGACCAGGGCCTGCGGGTGGCGCAGCGCCTCGACGCCCGCGGCCTGGGCGGCCGCCGAGCAGAAGAACGGCTGGCGCACCCGGTTTACGGCGGCCGGTATTTCCTCGCTGCCGCAGAGGGCAAATCCGACCCGCAGGCCGGCGAGCCCGTAGACCTTGCTGAACGTGCGCAGCAGGACCAGGTTCTCCCTCTCCCCCAGCAGGCCGATGGTGAGGTCGGGATCGTCGAGGGTGCTGTACTCGCAGTAGGCCTCGTCGAGGACCAGGCAGACCTCCGGCGGCACCGCATCGACGAACCGGCGCACCTCGTCGAAGCCCAGCGCGGTGCCGGTGGGGTTGTTGGGGTTGCAGAGGATCGCCATGCGGGTCTGCGGGCCGATCGCCTCGAGCATCGCGGCGGTGTCGTGGCGGTCCGAGGCGTCGAGCGGCACCCGGGTGGTCAGGGCGCCCGACGCGCCCTCGAGGTGCTCGTAGACCGAGAACGACGGCCAGGCGAAGACGAGCTCGCTGCCCGGGTCCAGCAGCGCGTCACCAAGCGCGAGGAGGATGTCGCAGGAGCCGTTGCCCAGGGCGATCTGCGAGGCCGGCACCCCGTAGCGCTCCGAGAGCGCCTCGCGCAGCTTCGCGCCGGTTGGGTCCGGGTAGCGGTTGAGGCCCTTCATGACCTCCGCGACGGCGGCAACCACCTCCGGTATTGGGGGATCGTGGGACTCGTTGGAAGCGAGCATCGCCACCTCCTCGGGCAGCTCGTAGCCGGCCGCCGTGGGGTAGGCGGGAATGCGGTCCAGGCGTGCGGAGTGGCTAAGGGCCATCGCCGTCGATCGGCCCGCCGGCGCGGGCCTCCCCCTCGAGCATGTGGCCGTCACGACCCACGTAGCCGCCGCGGGCCCCGGAGATCAGCACCACCGCCTCCGACTCCCCCGGGTTGCGCATGCGGCGCGGCGTGGAGGCATCAACACGGGCCACGCCTCCGTCGGGCAGGGATACCCACGGGCCTTCCGCGAAGCTGAACTCGACCGGCCCGCGATGGACGAAGTAGAGCTCCTGCTGTTCGTCGTGGAAGTGGGCGCCGGTCTCCCAGCGGGGCGGGAGGACGATCGCGTTGGTCCCGAACTCGGTCAGGCCGACCGACTCGCGGACCTTCCGGAACCCGGGGCCCTCCCCGAGCTCCTGCAGGCTGGAGACCGCCCACCCGTCGCCCGAGCCGGGCCCCTCGCTCACTGCGCGCTCCCAAGGTCGCTGCGCAGCTCGCTGGCCCGTCTCAGGTACACGTGCTGGGCCTCGGCGCCGTCGGCGGCCCGGTAGTGGACGAGGACCCGGATGACGCCCGGCATCGAGCCCGGCACGGGAATCTCCCGGGCGCAGAGGAGGGGCACGGCGGAGAGCCCCATCTCGCGGGCGGCCAGGGCGGGAAACTCGGCGTTCAGGTCGTCGGTGACGGTGAAGATCGCGCTCACCAGGTCGTCGGCCGAGAGGGAGTTGCGCTCCAGCAGCTCGCCGAGCATCTCGCGGGTCGCCTCGAGACTCGCCTCGCGATCGTTCTCCTCAACCGTGGTCGCGCCGCGCAGGGCGTAAACGCTCATCGGCCGCTGATCATGCCACCCCCGGGCCGGGCGCGGCGCGAAGGCGCTCCAGCTCACCGGCATCGAGGCGGCGCGACTGGCCCGGGGCGAGCGAGCCAAGCTCGAGCGGCCCGAACGCCACGCGGCACAGCTCCTGCACCGGATGGCCGACCGCCTCGCACATGCGCCGCACCTGCCGCTTGCGGCCCTCGCGGATCGTCACCTCGATCACCGAGTCGGCCGCTACCTCCACCCCGGCGGGAGCGGTGAGGCCATCGTCGAGCTCTATTCCCGAGCGCAGGGCCTCGATGGCCTGCGGCCCGGGGGTTCCGCCGGCAACCCGGACCCGGTAGCGCTTGGGCACCTCGTAGCGCGGGTGGGTGAGCAGGTTGGCCAGCTCGCCGTCGTCGGTGAGGAGGATCAGCCCGGTCGAGTCGGCGTCGAGCCTGCCGACCGGGTAGAGCCGTCGACCGCCTGCATCGACGAGGCCGACGACCGTCGGGCGCCCGTGGGTGCCGGCCGCCGTGGAGACCACCCCGGCCGGCTTGTTCAGGGCGTAGACGACGCGCTCGGCCGGGCCCGGGCCCACGCACCGTCCGTCCACCTCCACGGCCGAGTCCTCGTCGACCGCCCGGGCCGGGTCGGTGACGGGATGGCCGTCGACAGTCACCCGCCCCTCGGCGATGATCTGCTCGCAGGCGCGGCGGGAGGCTACCCCGGCGCCGGCCAGGTACTTGGCAAGTCTCATCGGCTGGCTGCCACCATAGGAGCGATGGACCTCGACCTGCTCGAACAGGCTCTCGCCGCCGTCGGCGAGCCTCCCTACCGCCGCTCCCAGGCCTGGGAGTGGCAGTCGCGCGGTGCCCGCGGCTGGGAGGAGATGACCAACCTCCCCGAGGAGCTCAGGGAGCGACTGGCCTGCGACGTTCCCTTCTCCACGCTCGCCCTCGAGCAGGAGGCCGTCTCGACCGACGGCACCGTGAAGGCGCTGTTCAGCACGGCCGACGGGCGCCCGGTCGAGACGGTGCTGATGAGCTACCGCGACGGGCGGCGCTCGGTCTGCCTCTCCTCCCAATCGGGCTGCCCGCTCACCTGCACCTTCTGCGCAACCGGGACGATGAAGTTCGGGCGCAACCTGACGGCCTGGGAGATCGTCGACCAGGCGCTGCACTTCCGTCGCCGGGCCGAGCTGAACCACTGCGTCTTCATGGGAATGGGCGAGCCGATGATGAATCTCGACGCGGTGCTGGCCGCCTGCGAGCTGCTGCCCGACATGGGCATCACCAGCCGGCGTACGACCGTCTCGACGGTGGGCTGG
>JBJTBE010000111.1:0-23039 GCA_046091165.1 Solirubrobacterales bacterium
CCACGGTCGCCGACCCCGTCGACCAGCTGCTGAGGCGTGCCTCGCAGTACCGCCTCCTGCGCCCGAGCGAAGAGCTCGACCTGGCCCAGCGCATCGAGCGCGGTGACCTGCGTGCCAAGGAGCTGCTGATCAACTCCAACCTGCGCCTCGTGGTCTCGATCGCCCGCCGCTACCAGGGGCTGGGCCTCGGCATGAGCGACCTCGTCCAGGAGGGCATGATCGGCCTGATCCGCGCCGCGGAGAAGTTCGACTACCGCAAGGGATTCCGCTTCTCCACCTACGCGACCCTGTGGATCCGCCAGGCGATCCAGCGCGGCCTCGACAACACGGCCCGCACCGTTCGCCTGCCCGCCAACGTCGCCCAGCAGACCCGCAAGGTCGAGCGCGTCGCCGCCGACCTCGCCGCCAAGCTCGAGCGCGAGCCCACCCTCGAGGAGATCGCCGCCGAGACCGGCTTCGAGCCCGACGAGGTCGAGCGCCTGCGCAAGCTGGACACCAAGCCGGCCAGCCTCGACGCCCGTGTCGGCGAGGACGACTCGGCGAGCCTGGGCGAGCTGCTCGACAGCGACGCCCCCACTCCCGAGGAGCAGGTGGGCGAGGACGACGTCGCCAACCAGATCGACCGCGCCCTCGAGGAGCTTCCGATCGCCGAGCGCCAGGTGATCGAGCTTCGCTTCGGCCGCCGCGGCGAGCCGCCCCACACCGCCGCCCAGGCCGGGCGCCGGCTCGGGGTCAGCACCGCCGAGGCACAGCGCCTCGAGAAGCGGGCGCTCTCGCGCCTGGCGACGCTGGACCGCATCAACGCGCTCCACGAGGCGGCCTGAGCCGCGGGCGCCGTTCGCGGCGCCCGCCCTCATTCCCTAGTATCCGCGGCGATGGCCGGGGAGATCAGCTGCGGAGGCGTGTCCAATGGGTAAGCGCGGCCGCGCGAGACTGGCCGACGGCGACGAGACCGCCGTCGAAGTCGAGGTCGTCGAGGACGCGAATGCGCAGCGGGCCAGCTTCTTCCGCCGACGGCGAGTTCCCTTCGGCCAGCGCGACCGGCTGGGCCACGAGGCTCCCGGCTCGATCCTCAAGGGGCCGCCGGTCACGATCACCTGCGAGTGCGGCAACTCGGCCGAGGTCGCCTACGGCACCTCCTGGAAGTGCGACCGGTGCGGCCGGCGCTACGACACGGCGAAGATTCCCCGGGACCAGTACGACAAGGTCCGCAACCTGACCCTGCGCTACCGGGCGATCCCGATCGCGCTGGGCGCCGTGAGCATCGCCCTGGCGATCTTCTTCACGCTCACCGGCAACGTCTTCAGCGTCTTCATCCTCCTGCCCAGCGTCCTGCTGGTCTGGTTCATGATCATTCGGCCGGTCCACCGGCGCAGCTTCCAGAAGGCGATCGCGAACCTGCCCACCTGGGACCTGCGCGCCGACGGCGAGTAGCACCCCCGGCCCCCGCCCCGGAGGCCGGCCCCCTGTACGCGAGCCCGCCCTCGCACACCGGTCTGCGAGCCACGCCGGCACCGAACGCAAAGAGGCCGCCCGCAGGCGGCCTCAAGGCACTTCGTACGGGCGGCCTCCCCGGCCGCCCGGACCCTCAGCCGGCGGCAGTGGGCGTCGAGGCGGCCTGCTGCCCTTCGGGCATGGTCGGGACATCCTTGTCCCGGAACCTCAGGCCGGTCTTGTCCTGCACCACGTGGCGGTAGATGTAAAGCAGGAAGGCGACGACGAGGACCCCGAGGCCGATCAGCGTCTTGTCGAGCCCGTATCCGTACTCGTCGGCGAACAGGAAGCCGCCGCAGACCAGGAGGAAGAGGTTGATCGTGGCCAGGATGAAGGCCAGACCCACCCAGGGCGCCGCGAGCCTGATCGGGCGCGGCCAGTTGGGCCGGTCCTTACGCAGCAGCACGAAGCCGTAGAGCGCGGTGACCGTGGCCAGCACGTAGCCGATGTTCGAGACCGCGAGGATCGCGATGACCCCGTGGAAGAACAGGATGATCAGCACGTTGAGGACCATGTCGATGGTCATGGCAAGGCCGGGGACGTTGCGGCTGGTCAGGCGCCCCAGCTGCTTGAGGGTCATCCCTTCCTTGGAGATCCCGAACAGCGCTCTGGCGCCGTCCATCGTCGCCGTGTTCATCGACAGGACCAGCCCGCCGATCAGGCACAGGACGAGGATGTCCCCGACCACGTTGCCCACGAGGGTGTCGAAGGCCGTCACGTAGAAGGCGATGAAGGTCGCATCGTCGGCGACCGCCGCCGTGCCCAATGTGCCTCCGAGGCCGAGCGGCAGCAGCACGTAGACCACGATCGAGAAGAGCGCCGCCGTGCGCAGGGCCAGTGGCGTGTCGACCTCGGTCGAGTGGTACTCCGGCGCGAACGAGGCGACCGCCTCGAAACCGTAGGAGGACCAGCACATGAAGTAGAGCCAGGTGACGGCGAGGAAGAAGCCGCCGTTGGCGCCGATCTCCCACTGCATGTTGCTCGAGGACCAGTCGCCGGTGATGTACGGGAAGAACATCAGCACGAAGGCCGGCAGGAGCAGAAGGCCACCGGTCACGTAGCCGAACCAGACGGCCGGGCGCACGCCGAGGATGTTGAAGATCCAGACGACCAGGACGGCCGCGATGCCGATGAGCGCCGGCCAGCTGAGCCCGAAGCCGACCGAGTTTGCCGCCTGCTGGCCGGTGGCCCAGGTGAGGTCCGGGAAGAAGGCGGTCACGAGCAGGGTGCCGACGATGAGGCCGTTGATGGAAAGGACGACGGTCCACCCCATCCAGTAGCCGAAGGCGACCACCGGGCCGAAGAAGTTCGTGTACTTGCGGAATGCCTCGTGTGCGTAAACGGCGAGGCCACCGGACTTGTTGGGGAACATCGTCGCCAGCTCGGCGTAGATGTTGTTCTGCAGGGCCCCGAAGAAGACGGAGATCGTCCACAGGACGACGGCGCCGGTGGTGCCGAGGGCGCCGATCGAGCCGCCGAGGGCGGCGATAAGGAAGCCGGGGTTGGCGAGGGCGACAACAAAGCCGTCCCACCAGCTCATCGACTTGAGTAGCGTGTGATCGTCGACGTGAACGGTGGCCATCTGGGTCCTTTCTCTCCGGTGCCTGTCTCGGTATCGGCGACCGAGACAATCCCGGACGCTCCTCCCGCGGCAATTACTACCAGTTGTTGCGGAGGTGGCGCAAGCCGGCTCTTCGCGACAGGTCGCGCGAGCCACTCGTGATCGGGCCGGACGGCGGCAAAACCGGCCCACGGTGCGGGCCGGGGAGCCTAGAATCAGGGCATGCCGGCCGTCCGTGACCGCCAGGCGGATATCTCGCTCCCCGAGGCGCCCGTGGCCCGGGCGCGGCGCCCCGTGATACTCGGCACCCTGGCCCTGCGGCCCGACCCGACCGCCGAGCAGATGGCCATCAACAGCTGCCTGGACTCCGGATCGCCGCTGGTGATCGTCAACTCGGTCCAGCTCCCCCCCTACCCGACGACGATGATGGTGGGTGGCCTGCAGGCGATGGTGCTGCCCCACGAGGACGACCGCGAGGCCGTCGCCGAGTGCGCCGACCGGATCGCCTCGCTGGGCGTGGAGGTGGAAACCGTGGGGCTCTTCACCCCGCGCCCGGTGCGCGCGCTGCTCGACTTCTCCGGGCGCCGCAGCCCGGGCCTGCTGATCTTCGGCCCCCTGCTCAGCGAGATCGGGCGCCTGCGGATGCGGATGGCCACCCGGCGCATCCGCCGCGAGGCCCCGTGCCTGGTCTGGGTGGCCCCGGACGGATGACCGTCGCCTGGGACCGGCCGGGGAGCCCCGGCGCGCCAGCTTTCGCCCAAATCCCCCGAACTGGACCGGAGTTGTATATTCGGCAGTGTCTGACCAGCTAACCGGAGGATTCGAGTGTCGGAGAAGAAGTGGGGAGACGAGGAGTTCTGGGGCCTGGGCTACGACTGGGACCCTGACTGGTTCCTGACCGACCGCCAGATGGAGCTCCGCGAGACGCTGATCGAGCTCTGCGAGAAGGAGATGCGGGCAAACGCCAAGCGCTCCGACGACGAGCTGCTCTACCCGCGCCGCAACCTCGAGCTGCTCGGCGAGCACGGCTTCCTGGCCCTCACCGTCCCCGAGGAGTACGGCGGCCTGGGCGAGAACCACGTTGCCTTCGCGATGACCTGCGAGACGATCGCCCGCTACGGCTGCGCCTCCACCGCCATGTGTTACGTCATGCACATGGGTGCGGTCTCGACGATCATGCTGCGCCCCACCGACGAGCTGGTCGAGAAGTACATCCGCCCGCTCAACAGCGGCAAGATCGGGACCCTCTCCTACTCGGACCCGGAGACCGGCTCGCACTTCTGGTACCCGGTCTCCTCGGGCGCCGAGAAGCACAACGGCGGGTTCAAGGTACGCAAGAAGGCCTCGTGGACGACCTCCGGCGGCTTCGCCGACTTCTACGTCGTGCAGACCACCAGCCCCGACTTCACCGGCTACGACGACCTCTCGGTCTTCGTGATCGACGGCGACGATGTCCAGGCCCAGCCGGCCCTGTGGGACGCCCTCGGCCTGCGCGGCAACCAGTCCGGCCCAATCGAGGTGGACAACGTGGAGATCCCCGGCGACCAGGTCGTCGGGCCGATCGGCGACGGCGCCGCCTCCAACGACGAGGCAGTCGACCCCTGGTTCCTGATCGGCTCCTCCTCGGTCTGGAACGGCCTGGCCCTGGGCACCATCGACATCGCCAAGCGCCACACGACCCGCAAGCGCCACGTGGATGTCGGCATGCGCGTCGCCGACTACCCGACGATCCAGGACTACGTCGGCGAGGCGGTTATGGACACCAACGCCAGCCGGGCCTTCGTCTTCTCGGTCGCCAACGCCTTCGACAAGGCCACCGACGACAACACCCGGGTCCTCGAGGTCGGTGAGACGGCGCGTGCCGACTACCTGCACTGGGCCTGGCAGATCAAGTTCGTGGCGGCCAAGAACTCCGCCCACGTGGTCGACAAGATGCTCCACGCCTGCGGCGGCTCCTCCTACAAGCGCGACATGGAGCTCGAGCGCTACCTGCGCGACGCCAAGGCCGGCTGGGTCATGGGCCCGACCAACGAGGTCCTGCGCCAGTTCGTCGGCAAGGCGACGCTGCTTGGCTTCGAGTCGCTGGACTACTGGAACCAGACCTACAACAACCGCGCGGTGGAGAACGAGATCAAGAAGCTCGACTCCGATGGCAAGCGCGAGCTGGCCGCCGAGCTGCTCGAGCAGGCCGAGAAGGACGAGGCCACCGAGCCGGCCAAGGCGTAGGAGACCGGGGCCGGCGATGCCCACCGGAACCTCGCGGCCGGGGATCCGCGTTCCCGGGCTCCAGCCCTACGACCCGTCGTTCGAGTGCCACTGGGTGCGCCCAGGGGGCGCGACCGCGGTGCTCGTCCGTCCCGAGGACGAGGTCCGGATAGTCAACTGCGACGGCGGTCAGGTAGCCGAGATGACGGTGCTCGGGCCCGACGGGCGCGACGACGCCGGGGCCCTCGGCGCCCGGGTCGACGCGCCGGCGACGCTCCTGCGCGAACTTGCCGACCGGCCCGCGGCCGCCAACGGCTTCCTCGAGGACCTCGGGGCGCGGGGCATCAACCCCGCCGAGGCCGACGCGGTGCGGCTCTTCTCCGACGACGCGACCGCCGGCACGGCCGAGAGCTTCACCGCCGAGCGCGAGGTCGTGCTGATCGTCGCCGCCCCGGGGGGCCGCGTGATCGACGGCGGCCATCCCGCCTCCTCGCTGGACATTGAGATCACGCGGGCTGTCCCCCACGACCCCGGTGAGGTTCCCCTGCCCAAGCCGCTGGCCGAGCCCCGGCTCGACTTCCGCGTCGACGCGGCCACCGCACGCTCCTACGAGGTCAAGGCCGGCGAGTTCATCCAGATCATCGACGTAAAGGGCCGCCAGTGCTCGGACTTCCTGGCCTTCAACCGCCACAAGCTCGAGACGGGCGCCGAGCGCGGCCTCGACGCCACCGCGACCCGGACGCTCATGGGCAGCGCCTACCCCGAGCCCGGCCTCTACCGCAAGTTCTACGACGCCGACTTCGACCCGCTGACCGAGGTCGTCCAGGACACCGTCGGGCGCCACGACACCTTCGCCCTGGCCTGCACGCGCAAGTACTACGAGGACATGGGCTACTTCGGGCACATCAGCTGCTCGGAGAACTTCAACGGCAGCCTCGTCGATTACCCGATCGCCCCGCGCCAGGGCTGGCCGGCGATCAACTTCTTCTTCAACACCGGCTTCGACCACGAGATGCAGTCGATCATGGACGAGCCGTGGTCGCGGCCCGGCGACTACGTGCTGATGAAGGCCTCGACCGACCTCGTCTGCAGCTCGTCGGCCTGCCCCGACGACATCGACCCGGCCAACGGCTGGGAGATTTCCGACATTCACGTCCGCGTCTACGCCCCCGAGAACCGGTTCTCGATGGCGATCGCCCATAGGGTGACCCCGGAGGCCCGACCCGTTATGACCAAGGAGACAGCGTTCCACGGCCCGATCAGCGAGCTGGCGGGCAACATGACCGAGTACCGCGGCTACTGGCTGCCGACCCACTTCGACAACGAGGGGGCGATCGCCGAGTACTGGGCCTGCCGCGAGAAGGCGGTGATCATGGACCTCTCCCCCCTGCGCAAGTGGGAGATCCTCGGCCCCGACGCCGAGCTGCTCATGCAGCACGCGGTAACGCGGAACATCCGCAAGCTGGCGGTGGGACAGGTCGTCTATACGGCGATGTGCAACGAGACCGGCGGCATGATCGACGACGCCACCGTATTCCGGCTCGGCGAGGACAACTTCCGCTTCGTCGGCGGCGACGAATACGACGGCGTCTGGCTCAAGGAGCTCGCCGAAAAGCTCGGCCTGAACGTCTTCGTCAAGCCCTCCACCGACGAGCTGCACAACGTCGCCGTCCAGGGGCCGGCCAGCCGGGACATCCTCAGGAAGATCGTCTGGACGCCCGAGGCCCAGACGCCCTTCGAGGAGCTCAAGTGGTTCCGGTTCACCGTCGGGCGGATAGGTGACTACGACGGGATCCCGGTGGTCGTCTCGCGCACCGGCTACTCGGGCGAGCTCGGCTACGAGGTTTTCTGCCACCCCGACGACGGCCCCGCGGTCTGGGAGGCGATCATGGAGGCCGGCGAGGAGTACGGAATCAAGCCGCTGGGCCTCGACGCTCTCGACCTGCTGCGGATCGAGTCCGGGCTCGTCTTCGCCGGCTACGAGTTCGACGACCAGGTCGACCCGTTCGAGGCCGGCATCGGCTTCACCGTGGCGCTCGACAGCGAGGACGACTTCGTCGGCAAGGAGGCGCTGATCGAGCGCCAGGCCCACCCTCAGCGCGTGCTGGTCGGGCTCGAGCTGGAGGGCAACGAGGTGGCCGGCCACGGCGACTGCGTCCACGTCGGGCGCTCCCAGGTGGGAGTCATCACCAGCGGGATGCGCAGCCCGGTCCTGCGCAAGAACATCGCGCTCTGCCGGATGGCCGTCCAGCACGCGGAGATCGGCACCGCGGTCGAGGTAGGAAAGCTCGACGGCCACCAGAAGCGGATTCCCGCCACCGTGGTGCGCTTCCCGTTCTACGACCCGGACAAGGAGAAGCCCCGCTCCTGAAGGTCAGGAGGCGCTGCGGACGCGGCCGGCCAGGGAGGCCAGCAGCTCCCACGCCACGCCGGGCTGGGCGGCGAGCGTCTCCCGGAGCGAGTCCGGGGGAATGGCCACGCAGGAGAGGTCGCCCTCGGCGGTGGCGGTGGCGCTGCGCGGCTCGCCGGTGAGCGCGCCGACCTCCCCGAAGAACGAGCCGGTCTCCAGCAGCCGGTCGGGACGGCCGGGGTGCTCGAGGCGGACGGCGCCGTCCAGGACGAGGAAGAGGTCGCCGGCCGGGTCGCCGACCGCGAAGACCTCCTCGCCGCCGGCGTAGCGACGCTCCTGGCCGGCGGCCAGCAGGCCGGGAACGAGGTCGGCCGGCAGCGGCCCGGTGGCCACCGTCGTGTCGTGGAGGCGCTCGTAACGACCGCCGTGGTAGAGCAGCGGCGTGCCCTCCCGGTGGCGCGCGTACTCGAGGCGCCCGAGGAAGAGCGAGTGGTCGCCGGCGTAGTAGCTGCGGTCCACCACGGCTACGAAGTGGGCCAGGGCGCCCTCCACCAGCGGCGTCTCGTTGACCATCTCGAAGACCGGCTCGGGAGCGCCCTCGTCGGCCCGGCCGGCAAAGTGGTCGGAGAGGCCGGACTGCTCCTCGGCCAGGATGCTCACCCCGTAGCGGCTGCCCTGGTGGAGCATGTCGCACATCCGGGCCCGCCGGTCGACCGAGATCAGCACCAGCGGCGGGTTGAGCGAGGCCGACATGAAGGCGTTGGCGGTCATGCCGTGAAGCTGTTCGCCATCGCGGGTGGTGATCACCGTCACCCCGGTGGCGAACATGCCCAGCGTGCGCCGCAGCGCCATGGCCAGGTCCTCCCCGCCGTCGGGCATCTCGAGGGTGCTCTGCGGCGGGCCCTCCTCGAACGGCGTCTCGTCGTCGAAGCCGGCCGGGGCGCTGGCGACGGCGAGCTTGGCGAGCGGGAGGTCAAACTCCTGCGGGCTCTCGCCCGCCGTACTCACGCGAAGACCCCGTCCAGCTGCGCGAGCCACTCCGAGCGGCCGCCGTCCTGCGTCCAGAGCACGGGGAAGAAGGACTCGTCCATCTCCATGGTGTCGCGGCGCCGGTAGCGCGAGTAGGTGAGGTCGACGTGGTCGGGGTCGAACTTCGCCGAGGCCGGCATCAGGTGGGAGATGACCGCCCGGCGCTCGACCGTCGCCTCGTTGCGGCCCGAGCCGTGGAAGCAGAGGCCGTGGTGGAAGGCCACGCCGCCCGGCTTGACGACCACCGGGGTGCGGTCGGTGGAGGCACCTTCCGGAGCGGCATCGCGGGCCGGCGCCAGCCAGTCCTCCGGGTCGTGGAAGCTGGCCCGGTCGGCCGGGACGCGCGGCCACTTGTGCGAGCCGCCCACGTACTCGATCGTGCCGCTTCCGGCCTGGGTCTCGTCGAGCGCGACCCAGACGGTGATCATCTCGGAGGGGTCGAAGTAGTCGGCGTAGGAGGCGTCCTGGTGCATCCCCAGGGTGCCGGCGCCCGGCGGCTTCCAGATGCAGTTGTCCTGGAGCATCCGCGATCCCTCCCAGCCCATCAGGGTCGCCCCGAGGCGACCGAGGCGCTCGCCCAGGACCTGCGCGGCGATGGTGTCGTCCCCCTTCCACCCGTTGCAGATCTGGCGGGTGACGTTCTCCGGGTCGCGGCCGGCGACCCAGTTGACCTCGTCGGGCTTGATGCCGGTCTGGTAGTCGCCGGCGAAGAGCAGGTCGAAGCGCTCCCGGAGCGTCTCGACGGCCTCGTCGTCGATGAAGCCCTCCTCGATTATCAGGAAGCCTTCGCGGCCGAACTGCTCTACCTGCTCGTCGGTGAAATCCTCGATCATCGGCCCCTCCTCGCGGTGGTGTTCAGGCCGATTCTAACCGCAGGCGCGCCCGCCGAGGGGCCCTATCCGCTGACCTTCACCGTCACCGGACGGCTGTGGCCCTCGGCGAACGGGTGGTCGGGCCGGGGGGCCACGCGGAGGCGGAAGCGGTAGGAGACGGTGCCCCCGACGGTGGCCGAGAACCGGTAGCGGGCCTTCCAGCGCCCGCGCCCGTCGCAGCGCAGGCCCTCGGTGAGCACCGGCTGCCAGCGCCGGCGGGCCGGGTTGTACCCCTGGAGCTCGAGCTCGCGGCCGCGGGCGGGAAGGAAGCCGCCGAGCACCCGGCCCGAGAGCCGCGCCGACTGGCCGTTGCGCAGCTGCCGGCGCGCGACACGGATCGTGGCCCGCGCCGGCACCTCGACCAGCAGCTCCTCCCCGGCCGCCCCGGTGCTGGTGCGCGTGTCCAGGGCGACAACCTGCAGGGTTCGGCTCGGGCCGGCGTCCAGGCGCAGGCCGACGCGACCGCTGGCCCCGGTCGCCGCCCGGGCCACGACCTGCCAGGCGCCGGTGCCGATGCGCTGGCGGACCTCGACCTCGTTGCCCTCCATCGCCTCGCCGGCGGCGTCCAGCAGCCTCGCCGAGACGGCCACCCGCGCCTGGCGGCCGGCGCGCATCCGGGCGACCTCGCGGCCCTTTTCGTCCACCAGGGCCGAGCTTAGGGTCGGGCGCATGCGCAGCGGCAGCGTCACCACTCCGGGCCGGCCGTCGGCGAACGTGGCGATGACCCCCTCGTTGCCGGCGCAGTCGACCACCCGGAAGCGCGCCTCGTAACGGCCCCCGGGCAGCCGGTCGTCGGGGACCAGGGCCGAGACCGAGCCGGGGGTGGCGCGCCCGTCGATCTTCTCCCAGGCCCCGCCGGCGAGCGGCTTCATCTCCAGCGTGGCCGAGGCGATGCACCCCTCGTCCACCGTGGCGCGCAGGCGCCGGGGGTCTTCCCTGGCGGGCGTCTCGAGCGAGCCGGAGGGAAGCTTCGAGTCGACGCGGAAGCTGGCCGTGCGTGACGGGCTCGCGTTCCCGGCGGCGTCGACGGCGCGCACGCTGACCGCGTGCACCCCGTCGCGCGCGAAGGAGAAGCGGGCCGAGGCGCCCCTTACCCGGACCGCCGGGTCGGAGTCGGCCTGGTACTCGACGTAGCCCCCGGCCTCGACCGGCTGGCCCTCGGCCGCCGGCTCCATACCCGAAAGGCCGGACTGGTCGCTGCCGGCGACCGCGATCTCGGCCGGACCGCGGATCCAGTCCTCCCGGCCGTCACCCTGGTCGCCGGTGGCCTCGACCGAGACCGACGGGGCGGTGCGGTCCACGCCGACGATGACCGCGGCGTCCTCGCGCGCGGGCAGCCCGGTACCGCCGATCGCCCGGGCCCGGAAGCGGTGCAGGCCCTCCGGCAGCGGGCCGGGGCGGTGCTCGACCGTGGGGCCGGACGCGGTCACCGACACTCCCGGCTCACTGCCGTCGGTGGTGATCGAGTACCCGGCCACCCCCGAGGGGCCGGCGGTGCCCGGCCGCACGCTCACCACGGCCTGCGGGCCGTCGCGGACCCATTGGGCCGGCACGCTCAGCTGCGCGGCGCCGGGGGCGGTGTTGTCAACCCTCAGCGCCTGGCGGTGGACCGAGGCGTTCCCGGCCGCATCCCAGGCGGTGGCCACGAGCTCGTGGCTTCCGTCGGCCATGTGCCGGGTATCCAGGGTCGCGGTCGCCCCGGCGTCGGGGCACGGTCGCATCGAGTACGGGTCGCAGGCGCTCTCGCGATCGAACACCGGGGTCCCGTCGACCTCGATCCGGGTGCGCCGGATACCGGTCGAGTCGGAGGCCGAGAAGGAGCCGCTCGTCGGGCCGCTGGTCCAGCCCCCGGAGGCCAGGGCACCCTGGACGGCGCCGATGGCCGGCGGCTGGTCGTCACGGACCTCGATGACGGCGTCTCGAAGGGTCGCCGCCGCGCGGACCGAGCCCGTGGGGCAGCCGCTCCCGGACGAGCAGATGACCAGCAGGCGCAGGCGTGAGGCCGCCAGGCCACCGACCGCGAACGGCAGTGCCGGCGGGCCGGCCCAGCTGCATCCGGCGGGAAGCCCGCACCACCGGTACCCCGACTCGTCGGCCACCCCGGCCTCCCAGCCTCCCGTGGAGGAGCCCGTGCCCTGCGTGCCGAATGCCGTCCCGCTTCCGCGCAGGCCGGTGATGGCCGTGCCGGGCGGGGCCTGGGCCTCCAGGGCGCCCCAGGCGAAGGCCGGAAGGGTGCCCCGGCCCACCTGGTTTCGCACCTTCATGCCCAGCGACCAGTCGGCCGAACAGGAGGCGTCGGCAACCACGGCATCGGAGCCCACCGCCGTGAACGCCCGGTTTATGCCCGAGCCGTCACAGGCCCGTACCTCGTAGCTGCCGGCGCGCGCCGCGGGGACGAGCACGAGCAGGTAGGCAAAGAGGACCAGGCCGGCCAGGGCAAGGCGCGTGGGCATGGCCCTCCTAGGCGCCGCCGGCCGGGATTCACCCCCCGGCCACAGGTGCGACAATCGGGGCGTGCTCGAGCCCGGCGACAAGGCCCCGGAGTTCACCCTCCCCGACCAGGACGGAAATCCCGTCTCGCTGGCCGACCTGAAGGGGGGGCCGGCGGTGCTCTACTTCTACCCCCGCGCCTCCACTCCCGGCTGTACGACCCAGGCCTGCGGCGTCCGCGACCACCTCCCCGACTACGAGAAGGCCGGCGCCCGGGTGGTTGGCATCTCCCCCGACCCCGTGGACAAGGTGAAGAAGTTCCACGACAAGGAAGGGCTGAACTTCACCCTCCTGGCCGACGAGGACCACGAGGTCTGCGAGCTCTACGGAACCTGGGTCGAGAAGTCGATGTACGGCAAGAGGTACTGGGGAGCGCAGCGCGCAACCTTCATCCTCGACGCCGACGGGAAGGTCACCCACGTGATCCCCAAGGTCTCTCCCAAGAAGCACGACGAGCAGGTCCTGGAAGCGCTGGCGGCTTCGTGAGCGCGCCGGCGGCGGTCATCTTCGACAACGACGGCCTCACCCTTGACACCGAGGGGCTTTGGACGCTCGCCGAGGAGCGACTCTTCGCCCGCTACGAGACCGGGTTCACCGCCGAGCACAAGCTGGAGCTGCTGGGAAAGTCCGGCGAGCTGGCCGGCCGGTTCCTCAGCGAGGAGCTGGGCCTTCCTGCCGGCGCCGGCCTGCGGCTGGTCGGGGAGATGGACGAGCTGGTCTTCGAGGCGATCGAGGAAGGGGTGAAGCCGATGCCCGGCGCCGTGGAGCTGCTCGCCGCGCTGGAGGAGGCCGGTATCCCGCGCGCCCTGTGCTCCAACTCTCCGCGGCCCTTCGTCGAGCAGGCGACCGCGAAGGCCGGCGTCGCCGGCCGCTTCCAGGCGATGGTCACCGGCGACGACGTCGAGCACGGCAAGCCCGCTCCCGACCCCTACCTGGAGACCGCCCGCCTGCTCGGGGTTGAACCCTCCGCCTGCGTGGCGCTCGAGGACTCTCCCCCGGGCGCGATGAGCGCCCACCGGGCCGGCATGACCGTGCTGGTCGTTCCCTCGTTCGAGGGCCTCGACTACGAGGGCGCCGACGACGCGCGCTTCGGCTCCCTGGCCGACCCCGGGCTGTGGGAGCGGCTGGGGCTGCAGCCCGCCTGAGGGCGCGAAGCCGTGGCGGGCGCCCCGTAACCTTCCGGACGTGCCCGCGGCGACGATCTTCGACGCGATCGGCTCGGTGGCCGAGGACATCGGCAGCTTCTTCACGAGCCTGGCCGATGTCGACATCCCGCTGCTGCTCTGTGGGATGGCCGTCTTCATCGCTTACCTGAGCATGCGGGCCCTCGCACTGCTCAACACGCTCAAGGCCGCCTACCCGGGGGAGCCGATTCCTTACCGGCAGATCTGGGCCGCCTACATCGCGGCCTACGGGTTCAACAACGTGGTCCCGGCCCGGGGCGGCGACATCATCAAGTTCTTCCTGGTCAAGAGCTCGGTGCCCTCGTCCACCTACCCGGCGATCGGCGCCGCCTTCGTCGTCGAGGTGATCTTCGACCTGACGATGGCGGTCCCGATACTCATCTTCGCGTTCAGCCAGGGCGTCTTCCCCGCCGTACCCGACCTCCCCGACCTGGGCGGCTTCAGCCTGGCCTTTCTGGCCCGCGACCCCCAGCTGACGCTCTTCGTGGTCACGGGGCTGGCCGTCGTGCTGCTGGCGCTCTTCGCCTTCCTCTCGCGACGGGTGGTCGAGTTCTGGAACAACGTCCGCCAGGGGTTCACCATCCTCTACGACCTCCCCCGCTACCTGCGCGAGGTGTGGCTGGTGCAGTTCGGCGGCTGGCTGCTGCGCTGCACCGCCTTCTGGCTCCTGCTCGAGGCCTTCGGCGTCGGCGGCTCGGTGCGCAACGTGCTGCTCGTGCTGGGGATCAATGCCGTGACCGCGCTGGTCCCCTTCGCCCCGGGAGGCGCCGGCGTCCAGCAGGCGCTGCTGGTGACCGTATTCGGGAGCGCGGCGACGGTGGCCGCCTATTCGGTCGGCCAGCAGGTGGCGATCGGCTTCATCTCGCTCGCCGTCGGCTTCGGCGCGCTCTTCCTCGTGTTCGGCTTCCGCTCGTTCGGCGACGTCCGCCGGGCCGGCCAGGCCCACCGCGAGGCCGAGAGGGCCGCGCGTCAGCGAAGGCCCTGACGCGCCTCGCGCACCAGGGCGACCGCCTCGGGAAAGATCGTCGCCATCACCGAGCGCACCTGCTCGGCCTGCTCGGCGGTCGTGCCCTGGACGTTGACGCGGTTTACCGCGGCCACCGTCATCTCGACGGCCAGCTTGATCGCGTTATCGGCCCACGCCAGGGTCTGTTGGCCGGCCATCTGCTCGGCCAGCTCGGCCATGCGCCGCTGGATCTCCTCGGGATCTCCTCCGAAGAGGTCTCCGAATCCGCCGGGGCCTTCCATGCTTCAATCGTAGCCGTGTTGGGAACCGTGCCGGGAGCCGGGGTCGATCTCTCATGCCGGATCGAGGGCCGGGGCCACGCCGTGGTGGTGGTCCACGACATCGGCTCGTCGATGGCCGAGGCGCAGGAGCTGGCTGCGCCGCTGGCCAAGAGCTGCCGCATAGTCACCTACGACCGTCGCGGCTACGGCGAGAGCGGCGCGCCGGAGCCCTACGCCGCCACCACCGCCGCCGAGCAGGGCGAGGACCTCGGCGCGCTGCTGCACGCCACCGGCGTGGACGAGCCGCTGGCCATGGGTGTCGGCTTCGGCGCCCTGGCCGTGCTCGACCGCCTGGTCCGCGAGCCCGGCCAGCTGGGCGCGGCGATCCTCGTGGACCCCCCCGCCTACGCCTTCGTGCCCGAGGCCACCGCCGCCCTCAGCGAGCGCCTCGCCGAACTCGAGGCGGCGATCGAGGGGGGCGGTGCCCCGGCCGGCGTAGCCCAGTGGCTGGGGCCCGACGTACCGCCGGCGCGCCTCGAGCGCGCGCAGCAGGACCAGCGGGCCTTCTTCGCCGACCTGGCCGGGCTCGCATCGCTGGAGGCCGGGCGCCCCGGACTGAAGGCGATCGAGGTGCCGGTGACCATCGTCACCGGGCCCCTGAGCCGCCCCGAGGACCTCGCCGCCGCCGACGCCCTCGCCGCGCTCATCCCTGGCTGCGGGCGCCGCAGCGACGGCGACGTGGCCGGCGCCGCCCTGCCGCTGGTCACCTGAGGCCGCCGGTCCATAGAATCGCCATCGTGACCGACGCCAAGGCCAAGCCTGAGCCGCAGCCGGCCGATCCCGAGGCGACGCTCGCCTGGGAGGCCGAGCACCGCCGACAGGGGGCGATCAGCGCCTGGGCGGCCGGGGCCCTGACCATCATCGGGGCGGTCATCACCGGGCTGGGGGTCTCCGGGCTGCCCAACTACGACAGCCGCGTCGTCACCATCCCCGACGCGATGCGGGACCTGGCCACCGGCCAGACGATCCCGCCCGGGCGCCTGGCCCTCCAGGTCGAGTGGCTCGGCGAGCACGCCACCGTCCCCATCATCGGCGCCGTCGTCTACGGGATCGGCTCGCTGATCATCTTCGGGGCGTTCGCCTACCTGTTCAAGGCCACCCGGGCGCGCAACCCCCGCTTCTCGCAGCTGGCCCTGATCGCCGGCGCTGCGGGAATCGTCATGTTCGCGGTCGGGCGCACGACCGCCGAGGTCTCGCGCTACATAGGCGCCATGGGCTTCGACGGCGGCACCAACCAGGCCGCCAGCGAGGCGCTGACCGGGGGCGCATTCTTCGTCTCCCAGCTCATCTGGCAGCTCGGGGCCTTCGCGGCCGGCTTTGCCTTCGTCCTCCTGGGGCTGAACGCCATGCGCGCCGGCCTGCTGACCCGTTTCATGGGCGTGCTGGCCATGATCGTGGGCGTCACCTTCATCCTGCCGATCGACCAGCAGGGCGTGATCCGCGCCTTCTGGCTCGGCGCGCTGGGCTTCCTGCTCGCCCTCAAGTGGCCGGGCGGCGCGCCGAAGGCGTGGCTCACCGGGGAGGCCGAGCCGTGGCCAAGCGCCGCCGAGCAGCGCGCCCAGCGCGCCGCTGCCGCCGAAGCGGCGGCCGGTTCGGGTTCGTCGGGCTCCGGCGGGGGCTCGGGCGGGAGTTCGAACAAGCGCAAGCGCAAGCGCTGAAACGCGGCCCCGGGAATAGGATCCGCCCATGGCCCTGCCTCCTGCCTCCAGGGAAACGACCGTCCTGATCACCGGCGCCTCGTCGGGGATCGGCTCCGAGCTCGCCCGGGAGCTGGCCGCCCGCGGCCACGGCGTGACGCTGGTGGCGCGCCGCGCCGACCGGCTCGAGGAGCTCGCCCGCGAGCTCGAGGGCGCCTACGGCACCAGCGCCGCCGTCATCTCCTGCGACCTCTCCGACCCCGATGCCCGCGCGGCGCTGATGGACGGGCTGCTCGCCGAAGGGCCGGAGCTGGCCGGGCTGTGCAACAACGCCGGCTTCGGCATCAACGGGCCGCTGGGCGAGAACGATCCCGGCCGCGAGCGCCAGATGGTCGAGCTGAACGTCGACGCGCTCCACGACCTCACCGTCCGGGCGCTGCCGGGAATGCTGGGGCGCGGCAGCGGGGCGATCCTCAACGTCGCCTCCACCGCGGCCTTCCAGCCGGTCCCCTACTTCGCCACCTACGCCGCCACCAAGGCCTTCGTCCTCTCCTTCACCGAGGCGCTCAGCCACGAGCTGGGCGGCACCGGCGTCTCCTGCACCGCGCTCTGCCCGGGGCCGGTGAAGACCGAATTCGCCGAGGTCGCCGGCAGCGCCGGGTTCGAGGACGCGATGCCGAGTATCGCCTTCGTCTCCGCCCCGGACGTGGCGCGGGTCGCGGTGGAAGGGATGGTCAAGGGCAGCCGCACCGTCGTGCCGGGCAAGGTCAACTGGGTCCAGGCCCACGCCGGCCGTATCTCGCCGAGGGCGCTGACGCTGCGCATCTCGGAGCAGATGGGCCGCGGCGGCCGGTAGCCGCCCTCCGCGGCCGCGACGCGGGCGCTCAGCCGGCGCCGAGCGCGTCGAGCCTGGCCTGGGAGCGCATCTCGCTGAGGATCCGCTCCAGCCGGGGCTCGGCCTCGTCGTCGACGTGGCTCATCGCTCCGGCCACCGCCGGGTGGACCTCGCCGATCGCCCGGTGCATCTCGTGAGCCACCGCCCGGTAGCCGGGGTGGCCCTCGCGGCCGGAGCGCAGCTCGATCAGCTGCATCGCCTCGCGGGCGTTGAGGTCGAGGATGTAGCGGATCCGGTAGCCCAGGCACAGCGCGTAGGGCGCCGCGTCGGCCATCCCCTCCCCCACCAGCCGCTCGTACTCGGCCGCCGAAAGCTCCAGGCCGCGGCGGTACTCGTCGGCGACGCCGGCCTGCTCGAGCTCCTGCGGAACACCGGCGCCCAGGTCGGGGCCGAGCGTCTGCCACTGGACGGTCAGCATCCGGTGGCGCTGGAGGTCGCGGAAGGCCCCGTAGTCGGAGACGATCTCGAACCGGTAGCGCAGCGCCTCGAAGCCGCGCCCGGGCCGGTGGCGCCGGTTGGCCCGCTCGCCCACCAGCTCGGAGATCGCTCCGGCCCGCTGCCCGGCGTCCAGGGACTGCACGGCCTCGCGGGTGCGCTCCTCCGGGGTGCCGGCCTGCTCGAAGAGCAGCGCGCAGAGCAGGTCCTCCTCGGTTCCGTCGACGTGGAGCAGCGTCACCGAGGGAGCGCCGTCGGCAAACCCCTCGCGCTCGATGCCCAGCCGGGCGGCCAGCTCGCGGCCGGCGCGGGCCCGGCTCTCGAGGTAGCCGATCCACTCACCACCGCGGTCGGGGCGCTCGACCCGGGCCACGAAGCTCGGCATCACCGCCTGGATCGTCTCGAGGAGCATCGCCCCGTAGGCGCGCGCCTCGGGCAGGGGGTGGGCCATCAGGTGGAGGATCAGCTGCTCGTAGGTCTGGCCGCTGGCGAAGACCCCCATGTGGGAGAGCGAGGCGGCGGGGAGCAGCCCGCGCAGCAGGTCGAGCGCCTTGGCCTCCAGGGCCCGGGCGTGAGCGGCCTCCGACTCCCCCTCGCCGGCCGGGAACTCCTCGCCGGCCCAGGCCACCACCTTCGGGAGCGACCGCGAGTAGATGCCGAAGAGCTCGTCCATCGCCTCCTCGTAGGCCGGGCCGAGCGCCTCGTCGCGGTAGTAGCGGTAGCCGCCGCCGGGCATCGGCCCGTCGTACGGGATGTAGCGGGTTGACTGCTCGAGGTAGGAGGCCGGGCGCGGGCGCTGCAGGACCTTGGTGAGGATGTTGGAGACCCATTCGCACGCCACGTGGGCGCCGCCCAGCTGGGCCACCGAGTCGTCCCCGTAGCCCAGGAAGATCCGCTCGTAGAGCTCGCTGGCGCGCCGGCCCTCGTCTCCCTCCCAGGAGCCGCTGGATGGCAGCGAGTCGGCGAACTCCTCCAGGAACAGGCGGCGCAGGGTCCCGTCGTAGCGCGAGTAGCGGGCGAAGAGGGCGCCCTTGACCGTTTCCGGAAGGTTGACCAGCGCGAAAACCGGCCGGTCGAGGTTGGTGAAGTGGCCGCGCAGGAGCTCCTGCTCTTCGGGGGTGAAGCTCTCGACCGGGTATTGCACGGGCCGGTAAAGCTACCGGCCCGCCCGGAGCGCCCCGGCGCCTTCTCAGCCCAGGCCCAGGCCGCGCGCGACGGCACCGACCAGGTCGTAGAGCGGCCCGGTGATGATGCCGAAGAAGATGATCGCCACGCCCAGCACGACGGCCACGAAGCTCGCCTCCCCGGCCCCCACCGTCGGCGGCTCGGCGTCGGCCTCGGGCGAGCCGCCGGCCAGCGCCGGGACCCCGGAGGCGGCGTCGGGGCCGGGCTCGGGGCTCTCGGCCTCGTCGAACCAGATCGCCGAGACGACCGGCAGGTAGTAGGCCAGCGAGACCACCGAGCCGAGGACGAGCACCACGGCCAGCCAGGCGTAACCGTCGGCGGCCGACTCCAGCAGCGTGAACTTGCCCACGAAGCCGGCGGTGGCGGGGATCCCGGCCAGGCTGAGCATGGCGAAGGTCATCGCGGCGCCCAGGGCGGGGCTGCGGGCGCCGAGGCCGCGCAGGGCCTCGATCGAATCGCCGAGCGAGGTCTCGCGCTCGCGCGCGATGACCACGGCGAAGGCGGCGAGGTTGGCCAGCGCGTAGACGAAGAGGTAGTAGACGACCGCCTCGATACCGAGGTCGGTGTAGACGACGAAGCCGATCAGCAGGTAGCCGGCCTGGGCGATCGACGAGTAGGCGAGCATCCGCTTCATCGAGCGCTGGCCGATCGCTCCGACGTTGCCGACGACGATCGAGATCACCGCGATCGCGATCCAGGCCGGGCGCCAGAAGTCGATCGCCGAAGGCACTGCGACGTCGAAGAAGCGGATCAGCGCGGCGAAGGCCGCCGCCTTGGTGGCCACCGACATGAAGGCGGTGACCGGGGTCGGCGCCCCTTCGTATACGTCGGGCGTCCACTGGTGGAAGGGAGCCAGCGAGGCCTTGAAGGCGAAGCCGACTACGGCCAGCGCCAGCCCGGCGAGCAGGAGCGGGTCGGAGACCAGGTCGGTGGCCGAGAGCGCGGCGGCGATCTCCCGGTAGCCGGTCTCGCCGGTGGCCCCGTAGACCAGGGCAAAGCCGTAGAGCAGGGTCGCCGACCCAACCGAGCCGACGATCAGGTACTTGAGCCCCGCCTCGAGCGAATGCTCCCTGCGAATCCGCGAGGCGCAGAGGATGTAGAGCGGGAGCGAGAGCAGCTCGAGGCCGACGAAGGTGACGACCAGGTTGCGGGCCGAGATCAGGACGAACATTCCCGCGGCGACGGTCAGCAGCAGGGCGAAGAACTCTCCGTGGGCCAGCTCCCGGGCCGCCCGGTCCCGCCAGGCCAGCAGGCTGGCCACCAGCCCGGTGGCACAGACCAGCACCCCGAGCGCGGCGGTCATCGGGTCCATGATCAGGGCGCCCTCGACCAGCAGCGAGGTGGTGTTCCACTGCCAGGCCAGGCAGCCAATCGCGATGGCGAAGGAGAGGATTGCCAGCCACGGCACCACCATCGAGCGGACGAACTCCGAGCCGGCCAGGCCGACCATCAGCACGACGACGGCGCCGCCGAGCAGGGCCAGCAGCGGCGAGAGCGCCGCCCAGTCGAAGGTGGGTGCGGCGGGGACCGCGGCGGCCAGGGCGCTCATCGGCGGGCCTCCACGCGGGACCCGGCGACGGAGCCGTCGTTGGAGATCACCTCACGCGCCGCGGCCAGCGACTCGCGCGTGCCGTCCTGGGCCGGGCGCAGGGCGAACTGGGGTACCAGCGAGAGGGCGATCAGCACGAGCATGACCGGCACGACCACCAGCGCCTCGCGCAAGGTCATCTCCTTCGAGTCGGTGTCCGGCCCCTGGCGGCCCAGCATCGTGGTGATGTAGAGGCGCAGCGCGTAGACCGCGGCCATCGCCACGCCGACGCTGGCGATGATGGCCAGCGCCACCTTGGTCTCGAAGACACCGAGCAGGATCATGAACTCGCCGACGAAGTTGGCCGAGCCGGGCATCGCCAGCAGGGCGAGCGTAAGGACCAGGAAGACCGCGGCGAAGGCCGGCGCCCGGACGGCCAGGCCGCCCATGTCGCGAATGTCCTCGCTGCCGTGGGCGCGACGGGCCAGCAGGCCGACGATCAGGATCAGCGGGACGGTCACCAGCGCGTGGGTGACCATCTGGAGCAGCGCCCCGTCGGCCCCCCGGGTGTCGAGGGCGAAGATTCCCAGGACGATGAAGCCGAGCTGGGCCAGCGAGGAGTAACCGAGGATCAGCCTGGCGTTGGTCACCGTGAAGGCCATCGCCGAGCCGTAGACGATCGAGGCGATGGCGAGGATCATCAGCGCCTCCTGGAAGCGAACCGTGGCGTCCGGGAAGAGCGGGATCGCCACCTGCAGGAAGCCGTAGGCGGCGACCTTGGAGAGGATCGCCGTGAAGACGGCCAGGACGCCGATCGGCATCTGCCGGTAGCCGTCGGGCATCCAGCCGTGGAACGGGAAGAGCGGCATCTTGATCAGGAAGGCCAGCGCGAAGGCCAGGAAGACCCAGGCCTGCGCGCCTTCGGCCAGCGGGAAGCGGGCCAGGTCGCTGAGCAGGAAGCTCGGGGCGCCCCCGTCGGCGGCCAGCACGCCGGTGACGATCGCGCCGACGAGCATCAGCAGCGAGCCGACGAGCGTGTAGATGAAGAGCTTGAGGATCGCCGCGCGCCGGTCGGGGCCTCCCCAGATCACCACCAGGAAGTAGAACGGCACCAGCATCAGGTCGAAGAAGACGACGAACAGGGCGAGGTCCTGGGCCATGAAGGCGCCCAGCACCGCCGTCTGGGCCAGGCCCATCAGCAGGGCGAAGAGGCCGGGCCGCTCGACGCTGTCATCCCACAGGTACCAGGCGGCCGCGACCGTGAAGGCCAGCGCCGTGGTGGCGACCAGGACGAGGTTGAGGCCGCTGATCGCCAGCGCGTAGTGGATCCCCAGCGACGGGATCCAGAGCTCGTCGGTCACGTACTGCAGGCCGCCGGCGGCGCGGTCGTAGTCGGCCAGCAGCGTGATCGCGTAGCCGAGCACGGCGATCGTCCCGAGCAGCCACACCCACCGGGCCGCCCGGGCGGGCAGCAGCAGGGCCGCCACGCCGGTCGCGGCCGGGAGCCAGAGGATGATGGAGAGGTGGATAGTCACCTCACGCCGCCCTGATCAGGAAGTAGAGGAGCGCCGACGCCACCCCGAGCACGAGCAGGCCCGCGTAGCTGCGCAGCAGCCCGCTCTGCAGCGATCGCACGGCGGCCGAGCCGGCCTTGACCAGGCTCGACGGCCCCCCGACGAGCAGCCCGTCGACGAAGACGCGCTCGAAGGTGTTCTTGAACCAGCGGCCCATCCACGCCATCGGCCGCACGATGAGCGCGCCGATCAGCTCGTCGAAGTACCACTTGTGCGAGAAGAGCTCGTAGAGCGCCTTGAAGCGCTGCTCGATCCGCGCCGAGGTGCCCGGCTTCTTGACCCAGATCACCCAGGTGATCGGGATGAAGATCGCCGCGATCAGGACGCTGAGCACGAGGCCGAAGGTCTCCAGGCCGTTGTTGGGCTCGTGCTTGACCAGCGAGTCGGCGAAGGTCGGCTCCAGGAAGCTGCCCAGGACGTGGGTGATCTCGTACGGGAGCTGCACGACCCCGGCGATCACCGCCAGGACGGCGAGGATCGTCATCGGGATCCGCATCGGCCGGCTCTCCTCGGCGAAGTTGTGCTCCGGCCCGGGGAAGCCGACGCCCGTGTCCTCCACCTCGTGGGTGCCGGGGTTGAAGGGCTCGGGGGCATGCCACGGATGGCCCTCCTCGAGCGAGACGGCCTGCTCGCAGGGCTTGCCCCAGAACGGGCGCCAGAGGATCCGGAAGGTGTAGAAGACGGTGAAGATCGCGCCGATGTAGCCGACGGCGTAGAGCACCCAGTAGAGGCCTCCGCGATCGGCGATCTCGTAGAGCAGGAAGTCCTTGGAGAAGAAGCCCGAGAAGAGCGGGAAGGCGGCCAGGGCCAGGCCGCCGACCATCATGCACTTGAAGGTGAACGGCAGCGCCTTGCGCCAGCCGCTCATCTTGTTGAGCGACTGCTCGCCGCCCATCGCGCCGATCAGGGAGCCGGCGGCCATGAAGAGGAGCGCCTTGAAGAAGGCGTGGGTCATCAGGTGGAAGACGCCAGCCGTGTAGGCCCCGACGCCGACGCCGACAAACATGTACCCGAGCTGTGAGACGGTGGAATACGCCAGGACCTTCTTGATGTCCCACTGCTTCAACCCGATGGTGGCGGCGAAGACGGCGGTGAGCGCGCCGACGACGGCCACGGTGAGCTGGGCCGCCGGTGCCATCGAGAAGAGGGTCGCGGACCGCGCAATCATATAAACGCCCGCGGTGACCATCGTCGCCGCGTGGATGAGCGCCGAGACCGGCGTCGGACCGGCCATCGCGTCGGGGAGCCAGACGTACAGCGGCATCTGCGCCGACTTGCCCGTCGCACCGAGGAAGAGGAAGAGGCAGATCGTC
>JBJTBE010000112.1:0-10452 GCA_046091165.1 Solirubrobacterales bacterium
TCGATCCGCGACCAGTGGTGCGTGGCCTTCAGCTCGTGGACCTGGCAGCAGGCCGGCTACACCGACTACCTCGGCACCCGCCTGCTGCGCACCGCGTTCGGCGGCAGCCTCGTGGCCATCCAGGTGACCGACCTCGCCCGCTGGGCCAAGCGGACCGGCCACTGGACGCTCCGGGCGACCCCGGGCGACCTCGTGGCCTACGGCGGCGCCCATATCGGCGTGGTCACCGTCGTCGACCGCCAGGGCCGCGCGGTGAAGTCGATCGAGGGCAACAAGGACAACGCCGTGCGCCCCGTGGTGATCGAGATGTCGCGCGTGACCGGCTACGTCAGCCCGTCCCCGGTCACCGCCGCCCAGCGCGTCGCCCGCAGCTCCGCCCTCGCCGACGTGGACTGAGGCCCGCAGCAATTCTGGCGCGAAGCGGTAACTGAGAGGTAGGCTGGAGGAGATCCGTCGAACCACCGGCATCAAGGAGTTCCGATGAACGAATACCTCGTGATCTACGAAGAGGAAAATGGCTCGTGGGGCGCATGGTGTCCCGATGTCGATTGCGTCTTCGCCGCCGGCAAGAGCCGGAAAGAGGTCGAGTCCCTGATGAAGGAAGCGCTGGAGGGGTACTTCTCGTACCTGCGGGAAACCGGCGAGAAGATCCCTGAGCCGACCTTCTCTGAAGCCGGCCTTGTGGCCGCCTGACCACTGACCAGCGAACGGGGCTACGCCTCCAATAGGCTCGCAGCCATGCGGGTCGAGAGCGTCGGTTACCAGGGGTCGATCGCCGATGCGATCGGGCAGGCTGCCGAGGCCGAGCAGGCCGGCTTCGACACCTGGTGGGCCACCGAGACCAAGTCGGACGTCGTCCTCTCCGCCGCCGCCGGCGCCGCCGAGACCGACTCGATAAGGATCGGCACCGGGATCGCCGTCGCCCTGGCCCGCAACCCGATGCTCGTCGCCGTCCAGGCCAACGACATCCAGGCCTTCAGCGGCGGGCGCTTCTCGCTCGGGCTCGGGGCGCAGATCAAGCCCCACATCGAGCGGCGCTTCTCGATGGACTACTCCTCCCCGGCGGCCCGGATGCGCGAGTTCATCCTCGCCGTGAGGGCGATCTGGAAGGCGTGGGAGGAGTCATCGCCGCTGGACTTCCAGGGCGACTTCTACACCCACACCCTCATGACCCCGATGTTCGACCCGGGCCCCAACCCGCACGGCAACCCGCCGGTGCAGCTGGCCGCGGTGGGGCCGCTGATGACCGAGACCGCCGGCGAGGTGGCCGACGGGGTCGCCGTGCACGGCTTCTGCACCGAGCGCTACCTGCGCGAGGTCCAGGTGCCGGCGATCGAGCGGGGCCGGGGGAAGGCCGGCAGGCCGATGGAGGGCTTCGAGGTCAACACGCCTGGCTTCCCGGTGATCGGCGACAACGAGGAGGAGATCGCCGCCGGCATCGCCGCGGCCAAGAGCCAGATCGGCTTCTACGGCTCGACGCCCGCCTACCGCCCGGTGCTCGACCTCGAGGGCTGGGGGGATCTCGGCGAGGAGCTGACCCGGCTGAGCAAGAGCGGCGGCTGGGACGCGATGCCCGAGCTGATCGACGACGAGGTCCTCGCCGCCTTCACCGTGATCGGCACCCCCGAGCAGGCCGGGACCGAGCTGCGCGAGCGCTACGGCGACGTGGCCACGCGGGTGGTGCTGGCCGCCGGGCAGGTCAATGCGCAGCAGCGCGAACGCTTCGCCGCGGCGCTGAACGCCTGAGAGCGCTGGAAGCGGCTCAGCCGCCCTTGGCGTAGCGGGGGCGAAGACCGAGCAGTTCCGAGACAGTTACGGGGTAGAGCCGCTTCTTCTTGAGCGCCCGGAGGATCGGGTCGAGGGCCTGGATCGTGCCCTCGTGGGGACCCTCGCCGTCGTGCATGAGGATGATCGACCCGGGCCGCACCTGGTTCACGACCCGGCTGTAGACGGTGTCCTTGCTGACGTTGTCGTAGAGGCTGTCCCACGAGTCGACGTCCCAGCCGATGGTGAGCATGTCCTGCTGGCGGGCGCGGGCGAAGAGGCTGCTGTTGACCGCCCCGTAGGGAGCGCGGAAGAGGCAGGGGGTGAAGCCGGTGGCGCTGCGGATCGCCCTGGTGGTGCGGGTCAGCTCGGTGGCGTTCGGGTAGCGGGGATGGCTCCAGGAGTGATTGGCCATCTCGTGGCCCTCGCGCACCGCGCGGCGCAGCAGGTAGGAGTTGCCGGGTATGAACGAGCCCCGAACGAAGAAGGTCGAGCGGACCTTCGCCTTGGCGAGCCGGTGCAGGACCCTCGCCGTGTACTGGCGGGTCGGGCCGCCGTCGAAGGTGAGCGCCACCTTTCGGGAGCCCCGCCATCCGCTCTCGCGGAAGCTGGCGCCCTTGGCCACGCAGCCGACCGGCTGGCGCTCGGCCGCCGACGGGAAGGCGGGGACAGGCATGGCCGCGGTGGCGGGCTGCGCGGCCAGGGCCGACGCAACTGCCACCGCGGCTACCGCCGCTCTGTTAAGTGAGCCGGCTACTTCAGGCTCAGCTTCGCGACAACGCCGTTGTGGTCGGAGGACCACTTCGGCGCCTTCTTCTGGAAGGCGCTGTTGCCGATAACCGTCTTGCTCTTCACGGAGAAGTTGGCGGAAGGCCGGTACATGATTTGGTCGATGAAGCTGCCGCCGGAATCCTGGGCGGTCAGCAGCTCGTTGCGGCCGAAGGTCCTCACGTCGGTCCGGTCACCCCAGACATTGGTGAAGCCGGCGCCGGCGAGGACGGGGTAGCCGTCCGGTGCCGCGGAGGTCGGGCCGCTGTTGAGGTCACCGAGCAGGATCGCGGTCTGGTTGGCGTCGGCCAGCGGGCCGCCGGGGGCGAGCAGCTCGTTTGCCTGCCCGGTACGGAAGCCGGCTCCGTAGGCCTCCAGGTGGGTGTTGACGAACTTGAAGTCCGTCCCGCCGATCGAGGCATCGACCGCCGTCCACCCGCGCCTTGACGGCGCGTCACCGACGGCCGTGGGGACGACCAGGGTGTTAGCGGCGCTGTAGTTGCCGGAACTCGTCTTGCCCGTCTTCACCTTCGAGCCCTTCTTGCGCTTGAGGATGACGTCGAACATCGTGAGGCGGACTTCCTCGGAGGTGGTCGGAGCCTGGTAGTCGAACTCCTGCTGCCTGACGACGACCGTGTACTCCATCTTCTGCTTCTTGAGCGCCGCGAGCAATTCCTTGGTGAAGTCGTACCTGACCTTGTTCGCGGTCGCTCCCTTGGACCCGGTGCGCCAGACGGCGGCCTCCTGAAGGCCGACGAGATCGGGCTTGGCGGCCTTGATCTCCTTCGCCAGCGCCGGGGCGCGCTTGGGGAAGTTGGTGGCCTGGACGTTCTTCCAGATCTGCGAGGCGGCAGTCTCGAATGCGGCACGGTCGGGCGCGGTGGCCAGGGTGATGATGTCGGCACCCAGGTAGATGTTCCGGGTCATGACGGTTACGTCGCCGCCGGCCATTGCGGGGGCAGCCGGAATGGCTGCGGCGCAGGCGGCGAGGACCGAGACGAAGGCGATACGGCGGGTTCTCATCGAAAACTCTCTCCTGTTCGATTTCCCGACGGGCACAGATGGCACGTCGTTCGCCGAATGTTACAGACGCGTGACGGGACGTGCGCCGATTGAGCAACCGCTAGCCGCTCAGTGCCTTCAGGCCCAGATAGGTCAGGTAGGCGGCGAATACGAGGCAGATTCCCACTCCCACGGCGACCCGGTGGCGCGTGAGGAAGTCGTTGAGGGGGTCCAGCACCTTCCGGGCCAGGCGTGGGCTGATCAGGTACAGGAGCACCGGCAGCCAGGCCGGCGTGAGCACGATCACGTCGACCACGATCAGGGCGGTCAGCCGGTCGGCGTCGGAGACCTTGTCGAGGGCGATCTCCTTGAGCGCCGGCAGGAAGACGGCCAGCGTCGTGAAGTTGAAGATCATGATCAGGAGGCCCAGGGCGTAGAAGCGCGGCAGGCGGGCGCCCGGCTGCCGGGCGGGGTCGTGGTGCTTCTCGCGGTGGTGGTTGCGCCGGGCGAAAGTGAGGCCGGCGAGCGCCAGGAGCAGGACGGCGAAGCCCAGGTCCACGTAGCCGCTTAGGTCGGAGTTCGACCCCTTCTGGCTGTCGGGAACCGCCGCGCCGAGGACGAACACCACCAGGAAGCTGATCGCCACCACCACGGTGGTGGTCCCGGCGAGGAAGGCCAGGCCGCGCAGTTTGGGGTCCTCCTTGCCGGAGAGGACGACGAGGACCACGGCCAGCACCGTCGGGCTGATCGCGCCGGCGAGGGCCAGCGGCAGGATCTTCGTCATCAGTTCGCTCACGGGGCCAGGATCCTCCGCCCGGCATCCTCCCAGAGGGCCACGCGGTAGCCGGCCGGGCGCTTCTCGGAGAGCAACGCCCGCCGCAGCGCGATCCCGTCGACCATCGCGTAGAGGGTGTCGACCAGGTCCCCGGCCGGAAGGTCCTCCCGCACCAGGCCCTGCTCGCGGCCGGCCTCGACCAGCGCAAGGGAGTCGATGAACCCCTGCTGGTCGCCCTCACGGACCAGGGCGGCCAGGGCCTGGTCACTGAGCGCCTCGTGGTGGAGCTCGTAGTAGACCCGCTCGCGGTCGACCTGCTCGCTGTCGTCGGAGAGCTCGGCGGCCCACTCGGCGAAGAAGCGGTCGACCGGGCTGACGATCCGGCTGGCCAGCTCGCGGATCCCGAAGACCCCCGCCCAGGTCCCCCGCACCATCTCGGCCAGCAGCTGCTCGCGGCTGCCGAAGGCGTAGGTGAAGGGCGTGGTGGAGGTGCCGGCCTCCTCGGCCAGGGCCCGGAAGCTGAGCCCGGCCAGGCCCTGGCGGGCGGTCACACGGAAGGCCACGGCCAGGAGCTCCTGCCGGCGGCTCAACTCCGGATCGCCGAGCAGGAGCGACCGGGCCGGAGGGCCCTCGGCCACGATCAGCCGCTGGTAGACGCCGAGGCTTATGCGCGGGTCGGCCAGGCGCCGGGCGCCGTGCTCCCACAGGCCCCTCACGTGTGCCGGCGGCAGGCGGAGCGGGTAGATGAGGGTGGCCAGGGCCAGCCCGTCCAGCAGTGCGCCGAGCTGGTCGACTACCTCCTCGGCGGGCCGGTCGTCCCTGACCTTGCCCCTGGTACGCCCTTCGTCGACGAGCGCCCGCCAGCGGCCCTCCCGCTCGCGCTCGCGCTCGCGAACCCCGCGCCCGATCGCCCCGTCGCGTAGCCCCTCAAAGGCCAGGTCGAGCGAGATCCTCCGGCGCGCGGCGCTGGCCGGGTCGTCGGCGAGTACGCCGGCGCCCTCCGCGACGATCGCCTCGAGCGGGTCGGAGGGGAGCTTCTCCGCTTCGCGCGCCTCGTCGAAGGCCGCCGAGAGCTTCGAGAACAGCGCCTTCAGAAGATCCTGGCGCGTGGGGAAGCGCTGGACGAACGGGGTCGTGCTGGTACCGGCCTCGGCGGCTGCGTTCCGGTAGGTGCAGGCGCCCAGGCCGTCGCGCGCGGCTACGGCCCACGCCGCGTCGAGCAGCTCCTCGCGCTGTTCAGCCTGTGCCTCCCGGGTAGCGGTACCCACGCCCGCGATCGTACCCGCCGCCGGCGCACGCGCCGAAGGCGCCCGGGCTTTTCTCAGCCGCCGTTGGAGGCCGGAGCGTACGCCCGGCCCGGCTGGCCGCGAAGCGCCCCGGCCGGCGGCAGAGGGGTGCTCTTGGCGGTGTCGCCGGCGATCACCGGCAGCACCAGCTTCGACGGCTGCGTGCCGCCGAGCCAGACGGTGTTGACTGCCTTTCCGTCATCGATGGTGGCGAAGTCCCAGCGCGGGCGATCGCCGCCGGTCGCCTCGACCGTCACCCGGATCCGCGAGCCGGCGCGGAAGGCGTGGGCCACCGGGAACACCGGCACGCGAACCAGCGTGAACTCCCCGGCCGGCAGCGGCGCGGCGTCCTGCTTGAGGTGGGTTGGCACCGGGTTCAGGACGGTCGAGCGCTTCGGGTAGAGCCTGCGGTGCGAGGCCCGCAGCCAGCCGTTCTGCACGTAGGTCTCCTGGCCGTCGGGACGCACCTCGCTGAGGGTTACCTGGAAGTCGGTGTCCTTCGCGGTGGACTTGACCCACAGGTCCATGCTCGAGGGCCCGGCGATCACCACGTCGCGCTCGAGCACCGGGCCGGTGAAGCCGAGGCCCTTGCCGGGGGCGATCGGCGCCCAGTCGTAGGGCGGCTGGGCCTTCCACGCGTCCTCGGCGCCGCTGCCGGGAAGCGTCTGGTTCGGCCGGGCCGAGGGGTCGGCGGTGTACTCGGCGCTGCCGGCGGCCGGGACCTCACCGGTGAGCGTGCCGCCGGCGCCCAGGTACACGGTCGTGGGCGAGGTCTCGGCGATCGGCCAGGAGCCGTGCCCGATCTCCCACGCGGCGCCGATCGCGCCCGGGGATCCGGGGATCGCGGCTCCGTTGTCCATCAGCAGCCTCACGCGCGGGTAGCGCTGGAAGGCAGCCTTCGCCTCGCCGACGTTGGCCAGGCCGGCCATCCTGGACTGCTGGACCGGAAGGGCCGGCGCGTCGGCCAGGTCCCGGTAGAGCTCGCCGCTCAGGCCGCGGACCGAGGCGGGAATGTCGGGAACCTCGCCGGCGACGAAGATCTTGAGGAACTCGACCCACTCGGTGATCGTGCTCGGGCCCAGCGAGTCGGCGTGAACGCCGTTCTGGAGCGAGAGCCAGACGTCCGGATTGCCCTTCAGCTCGGAGAGGCTCTCGACGAAGTGGCCGCCGGTCTGCTCGTCCTGGTACTGGCCGACCAGGAACACCGGCGCCTTGATCTTCCCGATCCACGCCGCGGCGGCCCGCTCGTCGTAGAGGGAGGGCGTGCGGTAGGGGTTCTCGCGGCTCAGCTGAACGGCGTTGCGGGTCTGCAGCCGCAGGCGCTGGTTGTCCCTGCACCGCTTGTCGCCGGCCTTCACGAGCGCCCGGGCCCACGGCTGGCCGCCCTCCGGCGCGGGGCGGGCGTCCTGCATCCGCTCCTCGATCCAGCTGAGGGCAAAGCCCTTGTTGAAGATGCCTCCGGGGTAGCCGGTGGCGGTGTAGGTGTCGTCGGTGACCGACATCGGCGTGATCGCGGCCAGGTGCGGCGGGCGGGTGCCGGCGGTGAAGAGCTGGGTGATGCCCGAGAACGAGATCCCGACCATCCCGACCTTCTTCTCCCTGACCCACCGCTGGGCGGCGACGGTCTCCACGGCGTCGTAGCCGTCGTAGGTGGTGGGCAGGCCGAAGAGGTCGAAGGCCCCGCCCGAGCAGCCCGAGCCGCGCATCTGCACGCTGACCGTGGCAAAGCCGAGCAGCGGCGCGATCAGCGAGCCGACCGCCGTGGAGCTCGCCGGCACCAGCGGGTCGCTGCCACCGCCGCCCCCGCCGATCTGGCTGGCCACCGAGTCGAGCAGGTTGCCGGGCGCGGCGACCTGGTAACCGCTGTACTCGATTACCGTCGGGAACGGCCCGTCGGTGAGCTTCTTGCCGGCCGGCAGCCGGACGGTCATCGCCAGCTCGACCCCGTCGCGGACCTTGACGTAGTTGAGGCCCTCCTTGAGGGTGATGCCCCGATAGAAGGAGGGCTTCGGGTTGGCGCCCTTGCCGAGCACCCGGAACGGCCTGGCCTTCGAGCCCCCGCCGGTCACCCGATAGCCCGAGCCGGGGCGCAGCTCATAGAAGATCTTGCTGCCGAAGCGGTCGGCCCTGCCGGTGGCGACGGTACGCCCGGTGCGCTCGAGCTTCAGCTTCGCGCCGGCCCTGGCGCCGGTGACATAGGCCTCGCCGACGCTGCCCCGCGTGACCACGGCCGAATGGCCCACAGCCGGAACCACGAGCAGCGAGACAAGCGCCACGAGCGGCAGGAGTGAACGACCGGAAGCGAGAAGGCGGACCACGACGGCGGAGCTTACTCCACCGAATCCCTTAAACGCGCCGATATTCAGGCAGGAAAGCGACCGCCTCCTGTAGTAACTATGCAGTCATGGAAGCTTCTTCGATGCCGCCCGCAAACCAGCCGCCCTACCAGGCCGGCCCCGAATCCGCCGGCGGGGGCCGCTCGAGCACCCCCTGGATCATCGCCGGAATCGTCGTCGCCGCGGCGGTGATCGTCGCCGCCGTCCTCTTCCTGGGCGGCTGCGCCGGCAAGAAGACCGTCCCCAACACGATCAACCAGCCGGTCCCCGTGGCCGAGCAGGTCCTCAACGACGAAGGCTTCAAGACGCAGCTCAAGCGCGTCAAGGACGACCAGGTCACCGACATCGTCCTCGAGCAGGACCCCCCGGCCGGCAACAAGGCCAAGTCGGGCAGCACCGTCGTGCTGACGGTCTCCGCCGGCCCGGGCGACGGTATCGTGCCCGACGTAACCGGCGTCGCCGCCGACCACGCCGAGAACGAGCTCAGGCAGGCCGGCTTCAAGACGACGGTCCGGGAGGTCTACAGCTCGACCTACGACGCCGGGATCGCCGTCGATACCAAGCCCCGCGCCGGCACCGAGGAGCAGAAGGGCAAGCTGGTGACGATCCTCGTCTCCAAGGGCGCCCAGACCGCCTCGGTCCCCAACGTGGTGGGTGACTCGGAGTCGGCCGCCCAGCAGAAGCTGCGCAACCTCGGCTTCCGGGTCGACCGTGAGTTCAAGCAGTCCAACAAGACTCCCGGCCAGGTCCTCGCGCAGGATCCGCCGGCGGGCACGAAGCTCGCAGCCGGGGGCAGCGTCCAGATCCTCATCGACCGCGCACCGTCGAAGGCCACGGTGCCCAACGTGGTCGGCTACAGCCGCAGCGGGGCCGAGACCAGGCTCTCCAAGGCCGGCTACGACGCGGTCTTCGTGAGCAAGACGGTCAGCACCAAGACCCAGAACGGCGTCGCCCTCTCCCAGCTGCCTTCCGGCGGCTCGAAGGCCACCGAGGGCACCAACGTCACCGTGACGATCGGCCGCTACCGGTCGCCCACGCCGCCGACTCCGCCGACTCCGCCGACCCCGCCCAAGCCGCCGACCCCGCCGGGCCCGGCCAACATCGTCAAGCAGTTCTCGCTCGACGCCAACACTTCCCAGACCTTCACCGCGACGTGGAGCTCGGGCCAGTGCCCGGCGGGCAACGGGAACGCCTACCTGAGCGAGCCCTCCTCGGACGGCGGAACCCCGGCGCAGGCGGACATCCCCGGGGCCCAGGTCACCGACCAGGGCAACGCCGGAAAGAATTCGTACTACGCCACGGTGCAGACGACCGGCGATTACCAGGCCGGCTCCGGCGTCCTGATCATCGACATCGAGTGCCTGGTCAAGTAACCGGCGGCTAACCGGCGCTGCCGCCTGCCGGCGGGTTGTCGCCGGCAGGCTTGTCGCGCATCGCCAGGTCGACCTCCAGGTCCTCAATCGCCTCCCGGAGGGTTTCCAGGTGCGCGAGCACCTGGGGGTCGGAGATGAGCACACCGTCGTCGGCCAGCGCGGCGGCCCGCTGGCGCGCGTTCTGGGCCTTGTGGGCGGTGTCGAGGCTGTTGAGGATCACGCCGATCACCATGTTGAAGACGATGAACGTGGCGATCAGGACGAAGCTGACGAAGTAGACCGCCACCCACGGGCTCAGGTCGAGCAGCGGGTACATGATGTCCGGCCAGCCCTCGAGCGTTAGCACGGTGAATAGGGTCAGCATCGAGCGGCCGATGTTCTCCCAGTACTCGGGCGCGGCCTTGTGGAAGAACGACCAGCCCGCCATCCCGTAAAGGAAGAGCAGGATGATCGTGAGCACCAGCAGTCCGCTCAGCGGCCGCAGCGCCTTGAGCAGCCCCTGGGCGAGCACCTGCAGGTCGGGCAGATAGCGCAGGATCCGCGCCACGCGCAGGACCCGCAGCACCCGCAGGATCGCGGTCTGGCTGGCCAGGCCGGGAATGAAGACGCTCCCGACCACGACCAGGTCGAAAATGTTCCAGCCGGACTTGAAGAAGTCCAGCGGGTGGCGCCCGTAGGAGACCATCCGGATCAGGAGCTCGACGACGTAGATCGCCAGGCAGATCCCGTCGATGAGCACCAGCGTCGGCCCGATCGAATCCTCAACGCCGGAGAAGGTCGAGAGGCCCAGCGAGATCGCGTTGACGATGATCACGCCGATGATGAAGAACTGGAAGCGCTCGCTGTCGATTATCGAGCGGCACTTGTCGACCACGGTGTCCAAGGGGCGCAATCTAGATCAGGACGCCCGGTCGCGGGGCTGCAGCACTGCCGGACGCCCGGTAGGCTCGCGCCATGAACGCAGACGACAAGCCCGAAGACGAGTCCGGCGGCCTCGGCAACGAGCCCCTTCCCGGCGCCGGAGGGCCCTCCGCTAACCCGCCTGAGCCCGCCGAACCGGCACAGCCGCCGGCCCCGGCGCCGTCAACCGGCGAGGGCCAGGCTCCTCCGCCGCCGGCGCCTCCCCCGGCACCCCCGGCTGCCACTCC
>JBJTBE010000113.1:0-14584 GCA_046091165.1 Solirubrobacterales bacterium
CGCGCCACGTATGCTGGGGACGTGACTTCCACTGCCCGCGAGCTTCCCGTCGTCTCCAGCTGGATTTCCGGCCGTTCCGACGCCGCCGGAGAGCGGTTTGGCGACGTTTACGACCCGGCGACCGGCGAGGTGGCCCGGCGCGTGGCCTTTGCCTCGGCCGCAGACGTCGACCGGGCCGTGACCGCGGCCCGGGAGGCGTTCGCTGAATGGAGCTCGGCGTCGCTGGCCCGCCGCACCGAGGTGATGTTCCGCTTCCGGGAGCTGATGGCCGCCCGCTCGGGCGAGCTGGCGGCGATCGTCACCTCCGAGCACGGCAAGACGCTCGACGACGCCGCCGGCGAGGTCCAGCGCGGGCTCGAGGTAGTGGAGTTCGCCTGCGGGATCGCCCACCTGATGAAGGGGGAGGGCAGCGAGCAGATCTCCACCCGCGTCGACTCGACCAGCTACCGCCAGCCGCTCGGCGTGGTGGCCGGCATCACGCCGTTCAACTTCCCGGCGATGGTCCCGATGTGGATGTTCCCGCTGGCGCTGGCCTGCGGTAACTCGTTCCTGCTCAAGCCCAGCGAGAAGGATCCCTCCGCGGCGATCTTCATGGCCGAGCTGCTCGCCGAGGCCGGCCTGCCCGAGGGAGTCTTCAGCGTCGTCCACGGCGACAAGGAGGCGGTTGACGCCCTCCTCGAGCACCCGGAGATCGATGCCGTCTCCTTCGTCGGCTCGACCCCGATCGCCCGTTACATCTACGAGACGGCAACCGCGTCGGGCAAGCGGGCCCAGGCGCTCGGGGGGGCCAAGAACCACGCGATGGTCCTGCCCGACGCCAACATCGACGTGGCGGCCGACGCGATCGCCTCTGCCGCCTTTGGCAGCGCCGGGCAGCGCTGCATGGCCATCTCCGCGGTGGTCAGCGTCGGCGAGGAGACCGCCGACGCGCTGGCCGCCGCCGTGGCCGAGCGGGCCCGCGCGATGAAGGTCGGGCCCGGCTCGCAGGAGGGCGTCGAGATGGGGCCGCTGGTCACCCCCGAGGCCCGCGACCGGGTCGTCTCCTACATCGGGAAGGCCGGCGCCGGCGGAGCCGAGGTCGTCCTCGACGGGCGCGAGCTGGAGGTCGAGGGGGAGGGATTCTTCGTCGGGCCGACCGTCGTCGACCGCGTCGAGCCCTCGATGGAGGTCTACCGGGACGAGGTCTTCGGCCCGCTGCTGGTGATGCTTCGCGCCGGCTCGTTCGACGAGGCCCTCGAACTGGTCAACGCCAACCCGTACGGCAACGGGGCGGCGATCTTCACCGCCGACGGGGGTGCGGCCCGCGAGTTCCGCAACCGGGTGCAGGCCGGGATGGTCGGGGTAAACGTGCCGATCCCGGTGCCGATGGCCTACTACTCGTTCGGCGGCTGGAAGGACTCGCTCTTCGGCGACCTCCACGTGCACGGCCGCGAGGGCGTGCTGTTCTACACGCGGGGCAAGGTGGTCACCGAGCGCTGGCCCCGCCGCGCCCACGGGACCGACTACGGCTTCCCGACCCAGTCCTGAGGCCGGCCGCTACCAGCGCGCCTCGTGGCGCTCCATCACGCCCAGGCCCCAGGCCAGCTCGGCGCCCGGCAGCGAGCCGCTGAAGCTCCCGAACGGCTGGCGGTAGTCGCTCATCAGCAGCCCGAAGTCATCGCGGCGGGCCCGCTCGGCCTCGGCGCTGAAGCGCAGGACGGCCGGGTCGCCCGGGAAGGAGACCCCGGTCAGTGCCTCGTCGAAGAGGGCGCCGGGCAGCTCGGTGGCGCGTTCGCCGGTCCACAGCGTGCGCTCGCTCCCGCGCGAGTCGTCGTGCATCCCGGCGACGACGTTCCAGGCAATCTCGTTGCCCGCGCGGTCCTCACCGACGCCGCAGGTCCACTTCCAGGCCGTGCTGCGTGCGTGGTAGCCGGCGGAGATGTCCATCAGCCCCCGGGCCTCGAGGCGGTGGTGGCGCCCCTCGACGGTGACGTTCCCCTCGGCCCGCACCGGAAGCTTCAGCGTCCAGATGTAGGAGCGGCCGTGGGGGCTGAGCACCTCGACCGCCTCGCCGCACGGCTCCAGGCGCAGCGCCGCGCTTAACTCACCGGCGGAGATCCCCAGGCCGCGGGCCCCACCCTGGCTGCCGGTGAAGGCGACGGCGCGGCCCCCGAACGAGGTCCCGTCGGCCAGGCGTCCGGTGCCGCGCTCGAGCACGGCCCAGAAGCACTGCGGCAGCGGGCCGATCCGCACCGAGGCCGCGCAGAGCATCAGCTCCTCGGAGAAGAGGCCGGCGTAGGTCCACGCCTTGAGCGGCCGCCGGTCCCGCACCAGGGGCATCGGCCCGGGGGGGCGCGGGAGCTCCGAGCGAAGGGGAGAGCCGGCGCTTCTCTGGGGCGTGGCCTGCACGCCCGGCACGCTACCCGACGGGGTTAGGCTGGGCTCCGTGCGCGCCGCCGCCATCCAGATGAGCGCGACCGTGGAGGTCGCCGAGAACCTCGCCACCGCCCGGCGGCTGGTCTGCGAGGCCGCCGGGGAGGGAGCCGGGCTGGTCGTGCTGCCGGAGAAGTGGCCGGTGCTCGGCGGCGCCCATCAAATGAGGGCCGGGGCGCAGTCGCTCGACGGCGAGCTCGTCGGTGAGCTGTGCGGGCTCGCCTCGGAGCTGGGGATCGACCTCGTGGCCGGCTCGGTCTCCGAAGCGGCCGACGACGACGAGCGCCTCTACAACAGCTCGGTCCACATCGGCCCCGACGGGCAGGTTCGCGCCGTCTACCGCAAGCTGCACATGTTCGACGTCGACCTCGAGTCGATCAGCTACCGCGAGTCCGACGGAGAGCGGGCCGGGGACGAGATCGTCTGCTCGCAGGCGGCCGACGGGACTCCGATCGGGCTGACCATCTGCTTCGACCTGCGCTTCCCCGAGCTCTACCGCGCCCTGGCCCTCGCGGGCGCCCGGGTGCTCTGCGTGCCCTCGGCGTTCACGCTCGAGACCACGCGCTCCCACTGGGAGGTGCTGCTGAGGGCGCGGGCGATCGAGCAGCAGTGCTTCGTGATCGCTGCCAACCAGTACGGGCCCTCGGCCTCCGGGATCGAGTCCGGGGGGCGCTCGATGATCGTCGACGCGTGGGGCGAGATCCTGGCCCAGGCGCCGGAGTCCGGTGAGGCGGTGCTGGTGGCCGACCTTGACATGGGCCACCTCGAGGAGGTCCGGCGCCGGATCCCCGCACACTCGGCGCGCAGAAGCGACGTGTACGCCGACCCAGCCCCGATAATCGAGCCGTGACCACCAAGGGCTCAGAGCAGGCGGTCGAGAAGCGCCGCCAGATCCTCGACGCCGCGGTCCTGGTCTTTGCGCGGGAGGGCTTCCACGGCTGCCGGGTCTCGGACATCGCCGACGAGGCCGGGGTCGCCTACGGGCTCGTCTACCACTACTTCAGCTCCAAGGACGAGATCCTCGACACGCTCTTCCTGGAGCGCTGGAACCTGCTGCTCGAGGCGATCGCCGCGGTCGATTCCGGCGACCTTCCCCCCCGGGAGAAGCTCTACGAGATCGCTTCGTTCATCGTCGAGTCCTACCGCCACGACCCGGAGCTGATGAAGGTGATCATCGTCGAGGTCACCCGCGCGGCAAACTCGTTCGGTCGCCGCCACCTGGAGAAGATCCGCGAGGCCTACGCCCTGATCGCCGGCATCGTCGCGCAGGCCCAGGAGGCGGGAGAGCTGCGTGACGACATCACGCCGGACTTCGCCGCGATGGCCTTCTACGGGACGATCGAGCAGGTACTGACCGGCTGGATCTTCGACGTGCTGCCCGGCGCCCCGCAGGATTACGACGAGGCCAAGAGCTTCGTCGTGACCACGATCTGGGACGGACTGGCCCGCTGAGAAGGCTCCCCGTCGGCACCCGAGACGGGGTGCGGGACGAACTGCAGGGCCTCACGGGTGGTGCGCTAGGGTCAGCGCCCGATGGACAACGAGATCGTCAAGCGCCTGATGTGGATGGGCTTCGTGGCCGGAATCGAGGCCCTCGCGAGCATCGCGGCCATCCGGTTTGCCGGCTTCGTCTGGACCCGGATCTTCGGGGAGGAGCCGCCGGTATGAACACCGACCCGCTGGGCCAGGCCCTGGGCTCGGCCGAGGCGCCTGCCCCCGCCCAGCCCGGCGCCGCTCCGGGCCAGCCGCCGCCCGGGACCGCCCAGGAGGCCGCGGGGGCTTCCCACCAGGATCCGCCGGCCCACCAGGCTTCGCCGCCCTACCAGGCGCCCTCGGCCTACGACCCGCAACCGGCACAGCCCGCCTGGGAGGGCCCCCAGCCCGAGCGCTCGCTGCTCGAGCGGCGCCCGGAGATCCTCGTCGGCGCCGCGATGGCCGGCGGCTTCATCGCCGCGCAGCTCCTGGGCCGGATCAGGGGGCGCTGAGCGGTGCCCGGCCCGCAGGGACCCCATCCGGAGGAGACCGCCCTCGCCCAGGCGATCCGGCGCGTCACCGAGGACACCCAGGGCCTGGTCCGCGACCAGATCGACCTCGCCAAGCTCGAGATCCAGCAGAAGGCCTCGGTCTTCGGCCGGGGCACGGCGATCGGAGTCGCCGCCGGGGTCTTCATCGTCGGCGCCCTGCTGCTGATCATCGAGGGCCTCAGCTGGATGGCCTGGTACTTCCTCTTCCCCGACGATGCCTTCTTCCTCGGCTTCTTTCTGGTCGCGCTGATCCTGATCATCCTGGGCGTGATCGCCGGCCTGCTGGCCGCCAAGGCCCTGCGCAAGGCCAGGGCGCCGGTTCCCGACGACGCGCTGGCCGCCGCCCGCCAGACCCAGGAGACCTTCAGCGAAGAGGCGCACCTGCTGCGCGAGCAGGTCAAGGAGGCCGTGACCGTGCCCGAAGAGGAGCGTCCGCAGTGAACTACCAGCCCCGTCCCACCAGGACCCCGGACGAGCTGCGCGCCTCGATTGCCCAGCGCCAGGGCGAGCTCGCCACCTCGCTTACCGAACTGCGCCGCGAGATCGTCTCGATCGCCGACTGGCGGGCGCAGATCAACCGCAACCGCGGCAAGGTCCTGGCCGGCGCCGCGGTGGCCGGCTTCGTCCTCGGCGGCGGGATCGCCGCTGTGATCGGCCGCCGGCGCCGCTAGGCGCTCAGGACTCCAGCAGCTCGGGCCGGATGCCGGCGACGCCGAGCATTCCCGGGCCGCCGTAGGTCCCGATCACCGGGCCGGCCTCCGAGATCACCATCGGGTCGGTGCCGAAGATCTCGCGCCCGGCCTCGGCCAGCGCCTCGGCCTCGTCGGGGGACTGGATGTGCTGGATCCCGTAAACGGTCGCCCCAGCGTCGTGGCGCTCGCGCAGAAGCTCCACCATCCGCTCGAAGCAGCGTTTCGAGGTCCTGACCCGCTCGACCGGCACGACCTCGCCGTCCATGGTCAGGATCGGCTTGACCTTGAGGGCTCCACCGACCCAGGCCTGCGCCTTGCCGATCCGCCCGCCGCGCTGGACGTACTCGAGCGTGTCCAGGGAGAACCAGATCCGGTTCTCGTCGGCGGCCTGCTGGGCGCGGTCCCGGACCGCCTCCACGTCGCGGCCGCCGCGGGCCGCGCTGGCGGCGGCGATGGCGATGAATCCCAGCCCGGCGCAGACGCTCTTGGAGTCGACTACCTCGACACGCCGCTGGCCGGCGCCGGCGGCGACCTCGGCAGCGGCCTGGCGCGCGCTCTCGACCGTTCCGGAGATGTCCCCGCTCAGGTGGACGGAGACGATGTCGCTGCCCGACTCGAGGATCGGTTCCCAGGCCTCAAGAAAGTCGCCGACCGAGGGCTGGGAGGTCGTCGGGAGGTCCCCCTTGGTGCGCAGGCGGTCGTAGAAGGCCTGGAAGTCGGCCATGTCGGACTCGCGGGTCAGCTGGTCGCCGTCCTTGACGTAGAGGCTCACCTGCTCGATGCCGTAGGCGTCCATCAGGTCGCGCGGCATGTAGTGGGTGGTGTCGGTTACGACGGTTACCGGCATGGATGCGAACCCTATTGGACCGCGGGTACGCTTCGCCGGTGGCCACGCTCTACCGATGCCGGCTGCCCGGCGACCGGCTCTGCGCATGCGGAAAGGTTGCCCGCGAGCTGCGGCGCCAGGACGTCGAGTTCGACGAGGTCCGCGTTGCGTGGCTGCGCCGCGACCGCGAGGAGGTCCAGGGGCTCAGCGGCCAGCGCGTGGTCCCGCTGCTGGTAATCGACGAGGCGACGATCTGCGACTCCCGGCGGATCGTTGAGCACCTGCGTCGCCGGGCGGCGTCAGAGGAGCCCGCCGTGGGGGAGCGTGGGCAGGCCGTCGTCGAGGAGGTCGCACCGAAGGAACTCGTGCTCGAAGAACTGGTCCTGGAGGAGTTCGTGCCGCACCGCCCGGGCGCGGACGAGCCCGAACCGGTCGAGGAGCCGGCGCCGCTCGATCCGGTTCCCGCCGGCCAGCTGGAGATCGAGTTCTTCGGGCCGGGGCCGTTGGGCTCCGCCGCGCCGGAGGAGCCGGCGGCGGCCGAAGAGCCGGCGGCGGCCGAAGAGCCGGCGGCGGCCGAGGCGCCGGCGGCGGCCGAGGCGCCCGTTGTACTCAGCGTCCTTCGTTATGGCGCGCGGCCGACCGTCGACGCAAACCGGGCCCTGGACGACGATGTGACCGGTGATTCCGGCGCACCCGGCGCGCCGCGGGCTAGGTGAGGCGATTCTCGATCTGGATCGGAGCCGGCCCGGGCGGCTCCTCGCCGGCCGCCGCCGGCCCGCCGCCGCCCTCGACCCCGAGGACCTCGGCGAGCTGGCCGCTCTCGTACATCTCGGCGACGATGTCGGCCCCGCCGACGAGCTCTCCGCCGACGAAGAGCTGCGGGATGGTCGGCCAGTTGGAGAGCGAGGAGAGCTCCTGGCGGATGCTCGGGTCGGGGAGGACGTCGACGGCGGCGAATTCGACCGGCAGCGACTGGAGAGCGGCGGCGGTGCGGGCGGAGAAGCCGCACATCGGCTGCTCCGGGGTGCCCTTCATGAAGAGGATCACGTCGTTGTCGCGGATCGCCGCGGCGATCTGGTCGCGGAGGGTGGCTTCGGGTTGCTCGCTCATGGGGTCTCCGTGGTCAGGGAAAGGGCGTGTATCTCTCCGCCGAGCTCGCCCTCTCCGAAGAGGGAGTAGACCAGGCGGTGCTGCTCGACGAGGCTCAGGCCGCCGAAGGCCGGAGAGACCACGCGGGCGCTGAAGTGGACGTCGTCGTCGCTGCGCACGTCGGCGCTGGCGCCTTCGATGCCGCTCTCGATCCTCTGCTTGACTTCCGCTGCGGTGGCCATCTCCTACCCGCAAGGCTACCGCTATACTTCCTGAAGCGATGTCCGGTACCGAAGTCACTTTCAAGGCAAAGGGGATAACCCTCAGCGACGAAGGTGCCGCGAAGGCCCGCGAGTACCTCGAAGCCCAGGACTCCGACGTCGCCGTGGCGGGGCTGCGGGTTGGCGTCAAGGGTGGCGGCTGCTCCGGGTTCCAGTACCAGCTGGCCTTCGACGAGCAGCGCGAGAACGACATCACCTTCGAGGACAAGGGCCTTCTGCTCCTCGTCGACCCGCAGCACCTTGCCTACGTGGACGGTTCGGAGATCGACTTCGTCGACTCGCTCCAGGGTGCGGGGTTCCAGGTCAACAACCCCAACGTCGTGGCCGCCTGCGGCTGCGGCTCCTCGTTCCAGGTCAAGGACGAGGAGGAGGCGGTAAGCGCCCTCTAGCCGGCGTCGGCGCCCTCTTCCGAGCGCCCGTCCAGGCTCCACCAGATGACCCGGCAGCCCGCGGTGCGGTGCGGCCGCCAGCGCTCGGCGATCTCTTCCAGGCGCGCGCGGTCCGGCAGCCCGGGCAGCCCGTAGGCCTCCTGGACGCCCCGGCGGATCGCCAGGTCGCCCCAGGCCAGTACGTCGGGCCGGCGCAGCTGGAACATCAGGAACATGTGGGCCGACCACTCGCCGATCCCGCGTACCCCGGTCAGCGCGGCGATCGCCTCTTCGTCCTCCATCCCGGCCACCGCCTCGAGGTCGAGATCGCCCCCGGTGACGTGCTCGGCCAGCGAGCGCAGGAAGGAGACCTTGGCCCGCGAGAGCCCGATCGCCGCCCGCAGCTCCTCCGGGTCCTCGGCCAGCACCTCCTCCGGCGTCGGCGGCCGGCCGCCGAATCGCTCCAGCATCCTCTCCCACATGATCCGTGCCACGTGCGTGGAGAGCTGCTGGCCGACGATCGAGCGCACCAGCGCCGCGTAGTGCTCGCGCTCGGTGTCGTCATCCTCGACGAGGAGTACGTCGTGGCGCTCCAGCAGCGCGGCCAGGACCGGGTCGGCCTCGCTCAGGTGGGCGCGGACGGCGGCATCCTCGGCCGGCCGGGCCACCGCTCAGGCCTGGCCTTCGACCGCCCCCGGCACGCCGGTGTTGGTCGAGTACTTGGGCTGGAGCCGGGTATCGGGGCGCATCATGTGGACGGCCTGGGCCACCGCGGTCGCCGCCTCGGCGTAGCCGGTGGCGATCAGCTTCAGCTTCCCGTCGAAGGTGGTGATGTCGCCGCAGGCCCAGATCCGCTCCAGCGCGGTCTCGTAGGTCGGCGAGACCTTGATCGCGCCCTTCTCGACCTCGAAGCCCCAGTCCTTCATCGGGCCGAGCGCGGTCTTGAACCCGAGCTGCAGGAGGACGGCATCGGTCTCGACCTCGACCTCCTCGTCGTTCTCGGAGTGGAAGAGGGTGACCTTCTCGATCGCCCCGTCGCCGGAGACCTCGCGCACCTGGTAGGGGACGTAGAGATCGACGTCCCCGGAATCGACGGCTTCGGTCACCTCCCTGACTGTGGCCTCGTGGGCGCGGAAGCCCTCGCGGCGGTGTACCAGCCCGACCCGGTCGGCGGTGTCCAGGAGGTTGACCACCCAGTCCAGCGCGCTGTCGCCGCCGCCGACGATCAGCACGCGCTTGCCGGCGAACTCCTGCTTGGAGCCGACGATGTAGTGGGCGCCGCGCCCCTCCCAGGGCGACATGTCGTAGCCGGGAAGCAGCTTGGGCTCGAAGGCCCCGTGGCCGCCGGCGACGATCACCGCCCGCGAGCGCAGGTCGCCGCGGTTGGTGTGGAGCACGACGAGGCGGTCGTCGCCCTCGCCCTCCCAGGAGACGCTCTGTGCGGTGGTCTCGAGGTGGACCGGGACGTCGAACTGCTCAAGGGTCTGGCGACGGTGGGCCTCGACGAGGTCCTTGGCGAGGATTCGCGGGTGCCCGGGGACGTCGAAGATCCACTTCTCCGGGTAGAGCGTGGTCAGCTGCCCGCCGACCTGGGGCAGGGAGTCGATGATCCGGGCGCTGGCCTCCCGCATGCCCGCCCAGAAGGCGGCCGAGAGCCCGACCGGGCCGGCGCCGATGATCGTGATGTCGCGGACCTCGTCGAGGTCGTGGTCGGGAGAGGTGTGGTGCACGCGGCTCATGCCAGCGCGTCGGCGGAGACCGGTTCGCCGTCGAGCGCGATCAGGGCGCGCTCGACCGATGTCCGGATGCAGGTGAAGCTCGGCGTGTCGCGCTCGGTGTAGGCCGATGCCTCGGTGGTGCGCAGGCGATGGACGAGGTCCATGAACGAGCCCGGGTCGTTGGTGTCGAAGGCCACGACGAATTCCTGGTCGTCGAGCCCGAACGAGTAGGCGGTGTGGTTGTCGACGCCGGGGAACTCCTTGCCGACCTTGATGTGCTCCTGCATGACCCGCCAGCGCTCGTCGGCATCCATGCCGTACCAATCGCGGTTCTTTACGAACGGGTAGACGAAGACGTAATCCCCCTTGAACGGGCGAGGCTCGAAGCGGACCTCGTCGGAGTACTCCGAGCCCTTGCGCATCCCCAGGTAGGCGTAGGGAATCGAGCTCCACTTCATCAGGCCGCTCTGGTTGAGGACGACCCCGAACTCGTGGATCCGCTCCAGGTTCTCGCATTCCACCGAAATCATCAGGTCGCAGTCGCCGCGGATGCCGACCGTGGTGAAGGCCTGCAGCAGGTGGCCGGAGCCGAAGTCCTCGCAGGCGGCCAGGAACTCCTCCTTGTCGGAGAGCCGCTGGGCGGCGTCGAGGCGCCTCCAGGCCGGGTCGACCTTGATGAAGGTGTATTTGACGAAGTGGCGCATAACTCTGGTGTGAAGGCGATTCTGGCAGGGGGCAGGCGCGCTATTGCGCCGGGCCGCCCGGCGTGAGGTCAGAATAGTGGTGATGGCCCGCCGGAAACGATGGCGCCTTGCGCGCCTTCTGATCGCCCTCGGGGCCTTCCTGTCGGCCCTGGCCCCCGGAGTATCGACCGCGGCGGCCGCCTCGCCGGCCTCCGGCCCGAAGGTCATGATCGCCTTCCTGCCGATCGCCGAGCGGCCCGCCGCGCTGGACTCCGACCCCGAGCCGGCGCTGGCCTTCCGCCCGATCCTCGAGCGGCTGGCGGTACGGCCGGCTCCCTCGCTCGGGCTGAGCAGCGCCACGCAGGGCCGCTACTCGCCGGTCCAGACCCTGCTCGACATCACCCAGGGGAGCCGCAGCTCGCTCTCCTCCTACTCGCCGGAGGAACCGTGGCCGGTGGTGATGGTGCTGGAGAAGGGGGGTGGGGCTTATCAGCAGGGCTGGCTGGAGACCAACCTGCGCGCACGGACGGCCCCGGCCCGCGTGGAGCCGGGGCTGCTCGCCCAGTCGGTGCCCGGCGGCGCAGCCTACGCCGGGGTGAGGGGCCGCTACCAGCGCGAGTCGATCGTGGCGACCGACCGCACCGGGGAGATCTCCGAGGTCTCGCTCGGCGCTTCGCGGGACGTCGCCGACCGGGCCCGCGCGCTGCTGGCCCGCCACCGGCTGGTGGTGGCCGGGCTGCCCACCGGCACCGACGGTGACCGGGCGCTGGACCGGCTGATCGCCACCCGTCCCCGGGACACCCTCCTGATCGCGATGCAGACCCCACCGGAGTCCGGGGAAGCGCAGCTGCTGCCGGTCGGGATCGTGGGGCTGGGCGGTCCCGGGGAGCTGACCTCCTCCACGACCCACCTGGACGGCGTCATCGCCGGCATCGACATCTTCCCCACGGCCCTGGACTGGATGGGACTGCCGGTCCCGGAGGGAGTCCGGGGGCAGCAGGTCGAGGTGCAGGGCAGCAGGAACCCCGCGGCCCTCGAGCGCCTCGCCGAGCGGCTGCGGATCGTCCAGCCGCGCAGGTTCCCGGTGCTCTGGTCGCTTCTGGGCGCCTGGGTCGTGCTCTTCATGGCCGCCTCCCTGGTAGCCGCGCGCCCCGGGACCCGCTGGGCGATGAGGGTCGGTGCGCTCGCCGTCTTCTGGCTGCCTTCCGTGCTCCTGCTCGCCGCCGCGATCGAGCCCGGCCGGCTGGCCGAGATCGCCCTCCTCGTGGTGGTGACCCTCGCCGCGGGAATGCTCACCGACTACTTCATCCCGTGGCCCAGGGCCCCGGCGCTCCCGGCGCTGGTCGGGGTGCTGGCCTACGTGATCGACCTCGCCTTCGGCTCGCCGCTCATCATCGGCTCGCTGCTGGGCCCCAATCCGCTGTTTGGCTCGCGGTTCTACGGGATCGGGAACGAGCTCGAGGCGACGCTGCCGGCGCTCGCCCTGATCGGGCTGGGCGCAGCCTGGTTCGGCCAGGGGCGCTCGCGTTCCCTGGTGGCGTGGCTGGTCGCCGTCGGCCTCGTGCTGGGTTTGGCCATAGGCGCCGGACGCCTGGGCGCCGACGTCGGCGGCGTCATGACCGTCGGCGCCGGGTTCGCCGTGGCCGGGCTCCTGCTGTGGCCGGGAACCGACCGGCGCCGTGCCGTCGCCGTGGTGATCGTCGTCCCGCTGGTGGCGCTCGCCCTCCTTGCCGTGGTCGACGTGGTCACCGGCGGCGATTCGCACTTCTCGCGGACGGTCCTGCGCTCCGACGGCTCGGGCGACCTCCTGGACACCTTCCTGCGCCGGTACGAGCTGGCCGGCCGCGTGCTCATCCGCGGCTTCATGCCGGTGGCGACGGTCATCGCGATCCTGGCGATCGCCCTCGGGGTGCGCCGCCGGGAGCGCCTCTTCGACACCGTCGGCTCGGATCCCGCCTGGGTGGCGGCGATCGCCGGCTGCGCCGCGGTCGGGATCGGCGGGGCGGTATTCAACGATTCCGGGCCCCTGCTGCTGATCATCGCCACCTTCGTGGCCGCCTGCGGGGTGCTCTACCTGCGGGGTCGCCCGGTCGTCACGGGCGAAGGCGAACGCTAGGCTTCCGACGATGCGGATCGCCCTGGTCTCGCCGTACTCCTGGTCCTACCCGGGCGGGGTCACGCGCCACATCGAGGCGCTGGCCGAGGCGCACATCGCCGAGGGCCACGAGGTCCGGGTCTTCGCCCCCGTCGACCCGCCCGACCGGCTCAGCTCGCGGCTCCACAAGGGCGCCTTCCCGCAGGTGCGCAGCCGTCCCGCCTACCTGGTCGACCTGGGGCGAACGGTCGGGATCCCGGCCAACGGGGCCGTCTCGAACCTCTCGTTCTCCTCGGCCGCCCTGGCCCGCCTTGGGCGTGAACTGGAGGAGGGCGGCTTTGACGTCGTCCACGTCCACGAGCCGGTGGCGCCCCTCCTGAGCTGCGGGGCCCTCAGCCGCGGCGACTGCGCCCGCGTGGCCACCTTCCACACCTACTCGGCCGGCGTGCTGGGCCCGGCCATGGCCAACGGCCTTGGGGCACGGCGCCGGATGCGGCGGGGGCTTCACGCCCGGATCGCCGTCTCCGAGGCGGCCTCCTGGACGGCCCGCCGGTTCTACGGTGGCCGCTACTCGGTGATTCCCAACGGGGTCCACCTCGACCGCGAGCAGCTACCCGCCCGGACGAGGCCCGAGGGCAGCGGGTTGCGGATCGCCTTCGTCGGCCAGGCGGTGGCGCGCAAGGGGCTCCCGCTCCTGCTCGCGGCCTTCCAGGGGCTCCGCGAGCACGTCGACGCGGAGCTCGTGATCGTCGGGGCCACCTTCGAGGAGGTCGAGCCGATGCTGCTCGACCGGTCGGGCATCACCGTCCTGGGACGCGTCGACGACGATCGCACGCAAAAGGTGATCGCCGACGCCGACGTGCTCTGCGCCCCTTCGCTGGGCGGGGAGAGCTTCGGCATGGTGCTCACCGAGGCCTTCGCCGCCGGCACCCCGGTCGTGGCCAGCGACATCGCCGGCTACCGCGACGTTGTCGAGGACGGGGAGAACGGCATCCTCGTTGCTCCCGGCGACGCCGTGGCGCTGGCCGAGAGCCTGAGGGCCCTGGCCCTCGACCCTGCGCGGCGGTTGCGGCTGGCAGAGCAGGCCGCCGGGAGCGCACGCCGCTACGAGTGGGCGCGCGTGGCCGGTGAGGTGCGCGATGTCTACGCCGGGGCGATCGCGGCGCGCCGGGCCGAGATTCCCGCCGAGGGCGCCGCGGGGCGCCTGCGCCGGGCGCTGGCCCCTGCGCCGGCCGACGGCCTCGAGCCGGTGCCGGCGCGGCGCCTGGAGACGCTCGAGCCCGAGCCGCCCGGCGGCTGGAGGCGTTACCGGCTCCGCAGGGCGGCCCGGCGGGTGGCCCTCGTGGTGGCCGCCGGCCTGGCGGCCGGGCTCTCGGCCATAGCCCTGCACCAGGTGGGCGTCGACCGGGTGGCGGCCAGCCTTCTGAACTCGAGCCCGGTCTGGGTGCTGGCCGCCATCGCGGTCATGGCCCTTTCGATGTTCCTGCGCTCGGTCGCCTGGCACGTGATCCTTTCGGTGGCGCTCCCCGACCGGCTCCTCTCCTGGATGGCGACGCTGCGGGCCACGGCGATCGGGGTCCTCATGTCGGCCACGCTGCCGGCCCGCCTGGGCGAGCCGGCGAGGGCGATCGTCATCTCCCGCCGGGCCGGCAACCCGCGCGAGACGATGCCGGCGGTCGTAGGGACGCTCGTCTCGCAGACCGTCATCAATGTCGTCGCCCTGGTCATCCTCGGCCTGGTCGCCTTTTCCAGCGTCCCGATCTTCGACCGCAACCACGGTGCGCTGGTGGTCTTCGCCATCGGGCCGGCCCTGCTGCTGCTCGTCGTGCTGGCGCTGCCGCTCGTCCTGCGGGCCGGGGCCAACGGCTCCAGCCGCGTCCGGGCGCTGCTCGGCCCGGTGATCACCGCGGCCCAGCGGGCCCGCAGCGGGCTGAAGGTCTTCCTGCGCCCCCGGGCCGGGGCGGCCGCCGTTGGCGCCCAGCTCGGCGCCTGGGCGCTGCAGGCGGTCTCCTGCTACCTGCTGCTCGTGGCCCTCGGGCTCGACGGCAAGGCCGGGATCGGGGCGGCCGCCGCCGTCCTGCTGGCCGTTAACGTAACCGCCCTCATTCCCGCCACGCCAGCCAACGTCGGCGTCTTCCAGGCCGCCTGCGTGGCCGTGCTCTCCGGCGCCTACGGAGTCAGCCCCGCCGACGCCCTGGGTTACGGAATCGTCCTTCAGGCCGTCGAGCTCACCACCGCCGTGGTGATGGGGGTTCCCGCGCTGCTCGGGGAGGGACTCACCTGGCGCGACGTGCGCCTGCGGGCCATCCACAGCGCCCCGGTGCGGCTGCGCCCGGTCGAGCAGAAGCCCGAGCTCGGGCGCGTCGAGGCGTAGGAGCGTCGCCGCCGGCGGCGAA
>JBJTBE010000114.1:0-5701 GCA_046091165.1 Solirubrobacterales bacterium
GCGACAATGCTAGGGGGCGCGGGCTACGCTCTCTGCGCCGCAGCGACCCAGGAGAGGTGCCGGAGTGGTTGAACGGGCACGACTGGAAATCGTGTAACGGGGGCAACCTCGTTCGAGGGTTCGAATCCCTCCCTCTCCGCTTCCTGGGATCAAATCAGCGCAGCGAGCTGTGAATGCGGTGATAATGGCCTGGTGAATCCCAACCGACGCCTCCTGACAGCCTCAGTATTAACCACAGCGCTCGGCGTGCTGGCCCTCTCGGGCGTCGCCTCGGCCGCCGCGCAGGCCTGCAATGGATCGCCGAAGCTCTGCTCAAGGACGCTCGACAAGGTCGTGCTCCCCGGCAGCCACAACGCGATGTCGAGCGCCAGCCTCGGCTGGGGAATCCCGAACCACGGCATCGCAATCAGGGACCAGCTCAAGCGCGGCATCCGCGCGATGCTGATCGATATCCACTACGGCGTTCCTGGCACCTACGACCTCGGGGCCGGGCCGGTCAAGTACGTCCAGACGACCGACTCCGGCAATCCGAAGCGCCAGCTCTACCTCTGCCATTCGCGCTGCGAACTGGGCTCGACACCGTTGGTTGACGGACTGAAGCCGATCGCCGCATTCCTCAGGAGCAACCCGCGCGAAGTGTTGGTCTTCGTCAACGAAGACTACGTTGCGCCAGCCGACTTTGCCGCAGCAGCGAAGAAGGCCGGACTGCTGAAGTACATCTACACGGGCTCGCCGACGCGCTTCCCGACTCTGGCGAAGATGATCTCCAGCGGCCAGCGCGTCGTGATGACATCGGAAGCGAAGACGGCACCGGTGAAGTGGTACTTCGAGGCTTACAAGTCAACGCTGCGTGAAACGCCGTATTCGTTCGCGAGCACCGGGCTGCTGACCGACCCGGCCGGGCTAGCCGAGAGCTGCCGCGCGAACCGCGGCCCGGCGAACGGCCCGCTCTTCCTGATGAACCACTTCGTGACGCGCACGAACGGGATCAGCTACGCCGAAGACTCGGCGATCGTCAACACGAAGGCCGCGATCGTTGCCCGGGCCGATGCCTGCAAGTCGGCGCGCGGCAAGATGCCGACGATTCTGGCCGTCAACAACGTCGAGCTCGGTGACGTTGTCGGTGCCGCAAGGAGACTGAACGGCCTCGACTAGACACTCGGGCCGTCGGCGCTGCCGAGAGCTCCGGTCGTGCCGCTCAGGAGGCCCGTTGCCTGCGGCAGTCCTGCGCCAGGACTCAGCGCTCAGCCAGCCGCTGCTCGCGCCGGGCGTCGGCGGCGGCCATGATCTCCGGGTCGCCGTCCTCGAACGCCGGCAGCTGGGTGGGGCGGGCCTCCCCGTCCAGGGCGACCATCGTCAGGAAGGCGGTGGCGACCAGCCGCCGCTCGCGGGTCGCCGGGCTCTCGGCCCACGCCTCCACCTCGACCTCCATCGAGGAATTCCAGACCTGGTTCACGCGGGAATTGAGGCTCAGCAGCTCCCCGACGTAGACCGGGGTGCGGAAGCTCATCGAGTCGACCGCCGCGGTGGCCACGCGCATGTGGGCGAAGCGGATCGCCGCCAGCCCTCCGGCCTCGTCGATCAGCCGCAGGACGACTCCCCCGTGCACGTTGCCGGCCGCGCTGGCGTCGCCGGGACCCATCCAGAGTGTCAGCGCCGGCTCCATCGCGGTCATGAGGTGACACTCTCCACGAGCTCGCGGTCGTGCGGGTAGCTGAGCAGCACCGTCGCCTCCGAAGGCACCAGCCAACGCAGGTCGTCGACCTCGTCGTTGGGCTCGAACTGCCCCCCCAGAACGCTCATCAGCCAGTAGCGGACCAGTTTGGGGCGCCCCCTCTCGTCGATGTAGCTGACCGGCTCGAGCTCCTCGCCGAGCTCGCACTCCAGGCCTGTCTCCTCCCGCACCTCCCTCAGCGCGGCCTCCTCGAAGCTCTCGCCCGCGTCGAGCTTTCCCTTGGGCAGCGACCAGTCGTCGTAGCGGCCGCGGTGGACCACGCAGACCAGCCCCTCCCTGAGGATCACCCCGCCGGCGGCCTCGATCCGGCGCGGCACGCCGCTCACGGCCTGGGCTCCCCGGCCATGGCGGCCAGCTCGCGGGGGCGAAGGAGGACGATCAGCTCCGGCGCCGGGCCGAGCCGGATTCCGGCCACCCCGCCCTTCTTCATGTCGATCCGCGCACCGGTGATCTCGTGGACGATCGAGCTGAAGTCGGGCTCGTGGCCGACGATGAGCACGCGGTTGCCGTGCTCGGGGCCGACGAGCCCCCGCGCCTGCGTGCCGCCAAAGCCGCCGCCCAGCGGGTCGTGGACCACCGGCTGGCCCCCGAGCGCCTCGCAGGCCAGCAGCGCGGTGTCGCACGCCCGCACCCGGGGGCTGGCCACCACGGCGGTAAACGAGAGCCCCATGGCCCGCAGCGCGGCGCCGGCATTGCGCGACTGCGCCTCCCCACGGTCGGTCAGGCGCCGGTCGAAGTCGTCGCGGGTCCCGTGCGGTTCGGCGTCTCCGTGACGCAGGAGCCATAGCTGGTCGGCCATCGCCCGCGAAGCGTAGAGGACGGGTAGCGTTCGCGGCCGTGTCGATGCACCGTCTGGCCGAGGACGACGTGGTCGAGCGCCACGAGGACGCCGAGGGTGCGGCGCGCCCGCCCCTGGTCGTCATCGAGCCGCTGTCCGCTTTCCTCGACGAGGCGGGGATCGGCTCGGGCGAGATGGAGATCGAGCCGATCGGCGAGGGCCACTCGAACGTGACCTTCGTGGTCACCCGCGACGGGGCCGAGTTCATCCTGCGCCGGCCACCGCGCCCGCCCCTGCCTCCCAGCGCCCACGACGTGCTGCGCGAGGCCCGGGTGATATCGGCACTCGCGGGCCGTGCCCGGGTGCCCCGCGTGCTCGCCACCTGCGAGGACGAGTCGGTGATCGGCGCCCCGTTCTTCCTGATGGACCGGGTCCCCGGCGAGGTGATCACCAGCGAGATGCCGCCGGCCCTGGCCGCTCCCGCCGAGTGCCGGCGCACCGGCGAGGAGCTGATCGACGCCCTCGTCGAGCTCCATGGCGTCGACTGGGAGGAAGCGGGCCTGGAGGGGTTTGGCAAGCCCACCGGCTACCTGGAGCGCCAGCTGCGCCGCTTCACCGGGCTCTGGAAGCACAACCGCACCCGCGAGATCCCCGCCGTGGAGAGGGTCGGCAGGTGGCTGGCGGAGAACATGCCCGAGTCGGGCCCGGCGACGATCGTCCACGGCGACTACCGGCTGGGCAACACGATCTTCTCGGCCGCCCCGCCGGCGCGGCTCGAGGCGATCCTCGACTGGGAGATGGCCACGATCGGCGACCCGCTCGCCGACCTGGGCTACTTCGCCACCCTTTACGTCGACTCCGGCGACCCGGAGGGCGGCCTCTTCGAGCTGAGCTCGGTGACGCGCACGCCCGGCTTCCCGACCCGCGCCGAGCTTGTGGCCCGCTACGAGGAGGCCTCCGGGCGGGCGATGACCGACATCGTCTGGTACCAGACGCTCGCCCTCTGGAAGGCGGCCGTCTTCATGGAGGGCAACTACCGGCGGGCGGTGAGCGGGAGCACCGACGACCCCGTGCTCAAGGCCTTCGGCGACAGCGTGGTCGCGCTGGCCGAGAACGCGCAGGAGCTCTCCGGTGCCTGACGGCCCCGCACGGGGCCTGCTCTTCGACTGGGGCGGGGTCCTGACCACCAACCTGTTTGCGGGCTTCTCGGAGTTCTGCCGCGACGAGGGGATCGAGCCGGGCCTGCTGCGCGAGAAGTTCCTCGGCGACCCCGAGGCCCAGGAGATGCTCTTCGACTTCGAGACCGGCGAGATGGACGAGCCGGAGTTCGAGCGCCGGCTGGCCGTCATGCTCGGCCTGGCCCCGGAGCGCGCCGAGGGCTTCAACGACCGGATCTTCGAGCGGATCGGCGAGGACCGGCCGATGGTCGAGGCGCTGCGGATCGCCCGCGGCCACGGGCTGCGCACCGGGCTGCTCTCCAACTCCTGGGGCACGCACCGTTACCCGCGCCACCTGTTCGGCGAGCTCTTCGACGCCGTGGTGATCAGCGGCGAGGAAGGGATGCGCAAGCCCGACGCCCCGATCTACGAGCTCGCGATCGAGCGGATGGCGCTGCCGGCCACCGAGATCGTCTTCGTCGACGACCTCGAGCACAACCTCGAGCCGGCCCGCCGGCTGGGCCTGATCGCGATCCACCACCGCGACTCCGGCGAGACGCTCGACGAGCTCGAGCGCCTGACCGGCGTCAGCCTGCGGTAGGGGCGCCGGCGAGGATCCGGCGGCGCAGCTCATCGCCGCGCCCGGCGGCGACCGCCCTCGCCGCCCGCCGGCTGGAGAGCTCCACGCCGTGCTCGCGGGCCAGCTCGACCAGCTCCTGGCGCTCGTCGCTCTGGCGGGCGATCTTGAGGAAGAGCCACGCCAGCAGGCCGATTGTGAGCAGCGAGCCCTCGACCATCATCAGGCCGCCGGCCGCGGCCTGGTCGGCGGTGGCGCCGATGTTCCAGTCGGCCCGGCCGGGGTCGTAGACGTCGTAGAAGGGGCGGCCGAAGACCAGGACGTTGCCCAGGATCGCGCCGGTGATGCGGACCGCGAAGATGTAGCCCAGCTGGGCGGCGTTGCCGAACCAGGCCGGCTTGGGCAGCGGCCCGAGCAGGGCGAGCCACATGTTCACGCCGAAGAAGACGAAGCCGGCGTGCTGGACTATGTGGACGAGCTCGTCCCGCACCGCGGCCTCGTGGAGCGAAGGCAGGTGCCAGAGGTAGAGGTTGCCGGCCCAGAGCAGGAAGGCGACGACCGGGTTCAGGAGGAACTGGAGATGGTTGACCACCGGCAGGCGCAGCACCGGGGCCAGCACCGGGCCGGTGAGCCCCAGGGCGATCAGCAGCGTTCCCAGGTCGCCGATCATCAGGTGCTCGGCCATGTGGACGGTGAAGAGCTCGCCGGCGGTCCCGCCGAGCCCGCCGACTGCGAAGACCGCCAGAAGCAGGCCGCCGAACATGCAGGCCTGCCGCCAGCCCGGGACCTGGCTGGTCGTCCCCCGCAGCGTGCGGACCCGGACCGCGTAGACGAGGGCGACGGCCACCGCGGGCAGGAACTGCAGGGGGGCGAGGGCCTCGCCCCCGAGGAAGGCCATGGGCAGCTGGGTCGGCACGCCCAGAGGTTACGCGGCGCGGGCCGGCGCGACGAGCGTCAGCCGGCCGCGATCAGGACCACGCCCGACAGCGCCAGCGTGGCTCCCACCGCCTGCAGCGGCCGCAGCCGCTCGCGCAGGATCACGAAGGCCAGGAAGACGGCCACCACCGGATAGAGGGAGGAGAGCACCGCGACGATGCTGAGCGCACCTCCCTCCAGCGCCAGCCCGATGAAGGCGGTGGCGGCCACGTCGAACGCGCCGCCGACGGCGGCCAGCGAGCCGTCGCGGCCCGACGGGCGGGCCAGCCGGCCGGCGAGCACCACCACCAGGAGCACGGGCACGGCCAGCGAGCGGGTGAGCACCAGGGTCCAGGGCACCGACTCCTCGTAGGGAACCTTGGCGAAGACCAGGAAGCAGCCCAGCCCGACGGCGGCGAGGAGAGCGATGCCGACGACGCGCAGACCACCGGCGCGGTCCTCGTGGATCTCCTCCTCGGAGCTCTCGATCGAGGTGAGGATGATCCCGGTGACCGCTAGGCCCAGGCCGACGGCCACGA